>JAJZMK010000009.1 GCA_021798275.1 Actinomycetes bacterium
GCAGCATGCACAGGTGGGTCCAAAAACCGCTGCATGGTAAATGATGGAAAAACGGTGTAGGGGGTTCAATTACCGGCGGAAGGTGGGTTTATTGTTGACCGGGGGCAACAAATACGTGCCGGGACGAGGTATTTTATTCACGAAGGGATACCCGTTCCGGGCAATCCGCTGCTCAATTTGTTGATGATTACTACGAAGTCCCTTTTGATCTTTCCCAAGTGACATTTTGCCTGACCGCTAACACCCTCAACAGTGTTCCGAGCTATGTGGCTGACCGGTGTATGGTCGTATCTCTCCAGAATTACACGATAAAGAGCAGGAACTGCCATTCGAGCTTGCAATTTCAGATGATTTTGCTTCAAATCTCGCTTCGACAACTCGCTCGCTCCGGCCGCCAGAAAGACCATCTTGCGCCACGTAGGACAACGGCTTCTTGCAATCGACGGGGCCATTGTCGAAGGGACAATGACCATCACAAAACTTGAGAACAGACTGGTTGTAGGGGCCGGTACGGCAAGGCGGCCAGCTCGATTTTAAAGAATATCCATAGGCTAAGTGAAATTTGCTCCATTAGTGAAGAATTAAGATCATGAAATGCCTTTTTGCATCCGATATTCATGGGGATTGGGTCGAATTTTATGAGCTTGCAAGAGTCGTTTCACCGGATGTGATTTTTCTTGCTGGAGATGTGGAGACTACCCGGAACGAGAAAGACATGGAAACTATTCTTGGACACAAAAGGGGCAGAAAATTGGGCGACTTTCATAAATTTTGGAAACAAGGGTCTGTCCCCATTCCGACATATTTTATTTTGGGAAACCATGAACCGTTTCCCTGGTTCAACGAGTTGGAACAAAACCAGGGCAGTCCTGTTCGTTTGATGGATAATCTTTTCTACTTGGGGCGAACGGGGTGGGCTGAGAGCTGCGGTCTCAAACTGGCCTGGTTCTCAAGGATCTACGGCCAGAAAACCTTTTATGGGACAAAGCGCTACAACCCCAAAGACAAAAGAAGCCCCAGATCCAAGATTGCCGCTCATTTTCTTCCGGAGGATGTGAGCAGTCTCAAAAAAGCGGTGGAGGAGAAAAAAGTGGACATCCTCCTGGTGCATGAAAATCCATGCTACGCAAGCACCTCCAGACACGAGAAGATCTATAGCGAGATTGTTGGTTTTACAACACCGCAGTAGACGATTTGCGGGCATGTCCATAGACGGGAATCCAGGGAATTCGCCGGGAGTTCACTGGAATGCTTTACGGAAAAAGAGTTTTTCATTCTGGAGCATTCGCTTAATTAAAAGGGATTTACAGCAGAGAGGAGTAAAAAGGTGGGTAAAGGAATCGGAATCGCAGCAATGGTTCTCGGTATCATCGCAATTTTTGTTCCCTTCGTGTCTATCTACATGGTGTGGCTCGCCATGATCTTGGCAATTTCGGCGGCTTTTGCCGGGGAAAAGCCGTTTAGCGCCGCCACCTTTGCTATCTGCATGGTCAATGTGCTGTTCCTGAGTCCGGCAACCATGGCGGAACTGAAGGGTGTTCCTGCACTGGCGGTGTTTACCATCATTCTTTTTTGCACCACCATTGCTGGCTGGGTTTATTTTGCTCAGAAGGCAAAAAAGGATCTCTCTGCGGATACTGCGTCCGACGATATCTGAGGAGAGCACAGGAAATCAATAATTATCAATTGTCCACGCATGAATGCGGTTGCGATGCTTTGTTTGCCGATCCATGCCCCATGCGTAATCGTGTTGAATCGTGTTGAACCGCTCCCTATCAACGCAAAAAAATGGAAACTTTTTCTCTGCAAAACCGTACGTAGAGATCAACAAGGAATGATTTGAACCGACTGGGATATCGACTCAAAATCTGCACGTTTGTTACAATTCCATGCCCGCCCGGTAGGGCAAACGCTGGGGAGCGACCCGAGCGCCGAGGCGGGTTTATAGGTTTCCCCAAAAATGACAAAACGCAGTGAAAATCACCGGAAAATGTGAATTGGTGTATTCTCTTTATCTATTTGAGCGGTGAGATTTTGAATCTGCTGACCCGAGGCTGCGGTATCCGGAAGGCGGCAAAATAATAAAATTAGGCAGAAATTTTGAATTGGCGAATTCTCTTATAGAGTTGGCCCGAAAATCCGACCGGCTGTGGACAATCAGCCTCGGTCCTGGCACTTCCGGTCGACTGGTTTCTCGGTTGCATGGATCGCGCTTACGATGGATTCGTACCTCGAACGAACGGGCCTTTCAGTAAAGGTGCACCAGCATCTGAGCGTTGAACGCTACGCCCCTGGCCACTGAGAGGGGCGATTCTGTCGTCCCGACTGTTCAAGCATTTTTATCACGCTCAGAGCTTTGTTTTCGCTTGAAGAACCGTGATAGTGCCGATAGATGGAGAAATGAACAGGCGCTGCCAGCGTTGTAGCTGTGGGTCAGCCTGACTGGTTGGATGACTGGGCGGTTAATTGGGGTAAATCGAACATTCGCCCCACCAGGGGCAAAGTAGAAGTAGTTTATATATTTGACTGGTAAGATTTTGGAGCTAGTCTGCGGGGGTAGCCTCAATCGCACCATGGAGCGCAGCCCGCGGGGTAGTCTCGGAGGGGACCTCCCCTCCACAATCTTCTCCTCCCCATAAAGGCTTCAGTGAAGTGACTCATAGCGGAAGAAATGGACGGTCCCGCTTTTTTGCATCTCGGAGATCATCATCTGGGTTACGAACAATATGGTTCCAAGGAAACGGTTCGAGGACTTTTACCGTTCGTTTTTTGAAAACGCTTAAATAAGGGTCTGCTCACGAAACGGAAAAAATAGCGCGCTTAGCCAATTAATTACCCGCGTTACTTTCTCGTATTTCACTCAGCAAGTCGGGATGCCGTTGCACCAGTTTGAGGAGCTTGACAAGAGGGGCCGGAGGCCGGGTCTTACCCCGTTCGTAGCGGGAGAATGCCACCTTGCCGATACCGAAGGCCCTGCCGGCTTCCGCCTGAGTGAGCTTTAGGTTTTTCCGGATGCGCCGAATGTCGACGCTCATGTCGCCTTTTGCCGCGCGCAACAGATCCGCTTGGGCCTCGATATAGCGCCCGTAGCTTTCCTCGTCCCAGAAGCCCTCCCCGCAGTTCGGACAAAAATCCCCACGCATCGCATTCAGGGTCAACGAACGCCCGCCGTAGGAGAGAGTTTCATCGAGAGTTTTCTCCACCATTTGCGGGTAACCGCATGCGGGACATTTCATCGCTCCACCTCACTTTTCCTTGAACTGGATGACCGGGGGGCGCCCATCGGTAAACCCAGTGACTTTGATATAAACGGCAAAGCCGTCCGAGGTTGTTCCATGATAGACATCTTGCCACACTTGAGGGTCCAAGTTCGTGGTCATAGCTTTGTAAAAATCACGCCGAGAGAGCGCGAGCACCACCTCCCGCATCTCCGATTCCGTCAAACCCAAGGCAAGCCCCCCGCGCAACGCCGTTGCGGTGAACGGCCTGGCTGCGGGGTCTGCGACCATCTTCTGTATCTCGGCCAGTTTGTAGTGTGGCTTGCGTTTCTCCATATTTTAAACTAATCAATCTGATAAATTTAATCAATGTGCTAAATCGAAAAGCGACCCATTCATTTCGGGGGAGAACGCAGAATTTGAAAAAATCGGACATTACGGGCTCTACTCGCGAAACAGAAAAAATACCACAGCATGGGGTAGCACCAACATACGTACTACCAGCCGCAAATCGCCATTTAAGTGACCGAATTGGTCAACTCTTCCGGCTGAACATTTTTCTTCTCTCGTCTGCCCGGATGAGGGTTGAAACGCTTAAGCCTGTCTGTTTGATCGCTTCCTGATAGGTTTGCCCCTGGTCCAAAAGCATCAGAGTTTTTTGTACTCGTGAAGGGGCGGCGCGGGGGCGCCCCAACGATTTACCCCTCGCTTTGGTGTTCGCCAGTCCGGATTGCACACGCTCCCGAATGAGTTCTTGTTCGAACTCGGCTACGGCCGTCAGAAAGTGGGCCAGCATACGACCCATGGGCGTGGTCATGTCAATGTGTCCCGGCACGACGAAAGCCACTCCGAGAGTTTCGAGTTCTGCCATGGTGAGGACCAGGTCCTGGACACTCCGACCCCACCGGTCCAGAGCCTGCACCAAAATCGCATCAACATCGTCCATTTTCTGAAGATGCATTCGTATGTCAGGCCTTGGTGGATGCTACTCTATCCGGCGCAATTACCCGGAGTATTCGCCGTCCTGCCGGCGCAGGTAGCGCAACGGGGCAAAAAAAGCCCGAGTTAAAAAGGACTTGCATGTCTCACCCTATGTGGGGTAGGGGTTTCATCGAAAAGTAACCGGTTAAAAATTTTGGAGAGAAACCATTCCACATGGCGTTTTCCTTGCCTGCGGAGATTACTGTTTCCAGAAATAAGCCGCCCGGGGGGCTATATTTTCCGTCATAAAACGATGGACGGGCTTGGTCGTTTACGTGTCCGGGAGGTGGGTGGAAAAACCGAGATCGGTTGCGAAGTCGTAGGAGCTCCCTCGGGTCCCATGCCTCATGGGAATTTCTATTTGATAAAAAGGGATATGTTTTGATTGGCCCTATTCAAAGGATCAACGATGTCGAAGAAACTCATAGAGATAGCCGCGGAAATCATCCATACCCGGGTGTCTTCAACCCCGATGACGGCCGGGGAGATCGCATCGTCTCTGCGGGAGGTTTTTACTACTCTAACTGAACTGCAGAAGGCCGAGTCGGGGGAAATCGAGCTGCCCGAAATACAAGAATTGGCTCCGGCCCGGGCGCTCACCCCGGAGGACTCCATTCAAAACGATGAAGTGATCTGCCTCGAATGCGGCGCCGAGATGAAGCAGCTTACGAAGCTGCATCTTAGCGCTCACGGCCTGACCGCAAAAGAGTACAAGAAAAAATACGGCTTCACACTGCGGACGTCGCTTGCCGCAAAATCTTTGACCAAGGCCAGAAGCAAGACGGCGAAGAAAAGAGGACTGCCGGAAAAGCTGCAAAAGTACATGGAGGAAAAAAGGCGGAGCAAAGCCGAAGCAAAGGAGGCGTCCACTCCCGCACCCGCCCCGGCAACAAACAGACATACTGCCAAAAGAGCCAAAGAAGTAAAGCGGCGATTTGCTCCTAAAAAAATGGAGTAGAAAGAGGCAGGCCACCAAAAGGTCGGTTCATGTTACTGACTGATTTTTCAATAACTCAGAGGAGGAAGGGGCATGACAAAGGCAGAACTGGCTGCAAAAGTCGCAAACGAAACCGGGCTTACCAAGGCACAGGCCGAGAAGGCGGTGGACGGTTTTGTTTCCGCCGTTTCCGGGGCGCTTGAGGCCGGCGACAGCGCTACGCTGGTAGGCTTCGGTACTTTCGCTATAGGCTCGAGAGCTCAGCGCGAAGGACGAAATCCTCGCACGGGTGAGAAGATCGAGATTCCGGCCTCCAAGGTCGTTAAGTTTAAGGCCGGTAAGAATCTCAGCGAAAAGGTCAAATAGGTTATCCGGTCGCATATTTTAAAAAAATGATTCGAAGGGGCTGCTCGCGGAAAATCAATGGCGGGCGGCCCTTTCTATTTTTTGGGGGGCATTCCCGCGGTCCCTGCGAACCTGACGGAACTCGCCCATGGGCCGACAACCGATCCGTTCCCGCCTTCTAAATTATTGTTCAGCAATTATTGCGTCACAATAATTTAAAATGCCCGAAAAAAAGTGGAAAAATTTCCCGCAAATCACCGTATCAAATGGATTGGACAGGTTTAATCCGCCGACTGACAAATAAGTGGAGACTGGATGAATCTCAATCAATTCTATCATGTATGCCAAGCCGCCTGCAGGGTTGCCGGCGTGGATTACGTGACCGTTTTTGGATCAAATGCGCTTCTCCCATGGCTGAAAGTGCATTTGGGAATCGAGGACATGCGGGATTTTGCCCCGGAACTTGTCGAGCCGGATCTTGATCTGTGCTTTGACGACCCCCGACTTAACGACCTGGTCGATGGGGCCATCGGTGAGGAGAGCCAATTTCACAAGGCCTTCGGTGTCTACGCTCATCCGAATTTGATGAGAGGCCTTTTCCTGGCGCCTGCCTCCTGGGTTGGCAGAGTGCGGATCGAGTCCGTAGGGCGGCGAAAAGTCATCATACCTCATTACCTTGACCTGATCGTATCCAAGATACTGGCCGGCCGATACAAGGACTCGGATTTCGCGGCCAAAGTAATGGCCGCTTTCTCGGTCGAACGCGCAACAGTAGATGATTTGACGGCCGAAGTGCGATCTAAACCGACGCTCACTCACGAACAGAAGGTGTCGGATACGATTGCAGCGGAAAAAATCATCGTGGTCGGGGATATCCACGGGGATTGGGAGCAACTCAACTTGATCATTAAAAAAGAGCGGCCACAGGCCGTGTTTTCGGTCGGGGATTTCGGATATTGGCCCCGTATCGACAAAAAGTCATGGTCGCTGGATGGAATCAAGAACCAAGGGGTCCCCGTCTGGTGGGCCCCCGGCAACCACGAGGACTGGTGGAGCCTCAGAGAACTTGATGAACGCGGCCAAAGCGAAGTGGCTTCAAATATTTTTTACATGAAGCGAGGATCGACGTTGCTGCTAAATGATGGCAGGCGGGCTCTTTTCATGGGCGGCGCTGACAGCATCGATAAAAAAGTACGGCGGATCGGGGTGGACTGGTTTCCCGATGAGATCGTCAGCCAGCGGGATATTTTGGATTTACCGAACGTACCGGTCGATATCGTCATCTCACATACTGCCCCCGAGGAATTCGACCTCGGCAGTAGTGGGTTTGGAGGCCTTGCCCTTGACAATGATCCCTCCAGAAAAGCTCTCTCGTATATCCTGGAACGATACCATCCCTCTCTTTGGTATTTTGGACATTGGCATATCTCCAGGTCGGGACATGATTCGGGCTGCTGGTGGTATGCCCTAAATGAAGCCTGGCACCGCGGTTGGTGGCGCTGGCTGAGATCCCGTTCCAAAAGCTCTGTCCCGGCGAGTTTTGACATGGCGCAATTGCCGGCGACGTTGCGGCTCAAAGGGATTTTTCAAACAGGCGAAGTCTGGCTAAATAGAAAGCCACTTTCCCTGGAGAAAAGCCTTGGGGTTTTCGACTACAGCCCCACCGGGTTTTCATGGGGCTACGGTGGATTTGCACCCGCCCAGCTTGCCCTGGCCATACTTCTCGAAATCCTGCCGGAAAAGGAGGCCGTGGCGATTCATCATGACTTCAAATGGAAGTTCATTTCTACTCTTCCGAAGGAAGATTTTGAAACGGAGCTTGAAATTTCCGGGTGGCTGAACGAGGCGCTTGGCGCCAGGCAATGATGGAGGCGAAAATGATCGAAGATTATGGACCACATGGAAACGATGCGGATGAAAGACCAAAGGTAGATGAACTTTTCGCGAATTTAAAAAGGAACCTGCCCGAGCTCGAAAAACTCCTGGAAAAGTGTAATGGGCATTGGATATACGAGGATTCGATTTACCGCTTTTACCACCAAAGTTTTAAAGTATTCTATATCCAGGACGACACATTGGAAATCGTCAAGGCCCTTCAGTCGCTGTTACCCGATGCCCCAATGAACGGCCGCTTTCTTAAAATTGTGGAAGAAGGGACCGGGAAAGAGTTTAAATTCGATGATAACGCCAATTGGTCTACCGTAACCAGGCCAATGATCGAGGCGTTCTTTCACGCCCGTTTTTTTCTGGAAATGGCTGTGAAATACGGCAAGGAACTCGAATTCCCGCCACGGATGTTACCGAGCGGCTGGGCCGTCTTTCTGTACCTTTTCAACCTTAGATGAAGGTGTTTTGCCGCATCGAACGCGACTGGAGAGCCCGTGCACTTTAACGATCACGTGAAGCATACGCTGCGCATCTATGGAAGACGGGCGGATGAAGTTCACCTTTTCCTTGATCGGTTTTTTCCCAAATACCGCATCTCGCACCGACGGCTTTTGCATCACCGTTTGGGCGTCCAACTGATCGTCAAAAAGCTTGGCGAAAAGGCGCGGGGACCGGCTGAACTCCATATCGTCGACGATCTCGGCTGCGTTCCGGATACCTGGCTCGATCATGACGCCCGCGTCGTTTATCTTGATCCCGGCGACGACATGAAGCAGGAAGAGGATTTGATCCTTCTCTACGGACTGGAAACTTACAACAGGGTCAGGACGGGCCTGGCCCTGCCGTAAAGGGAAATTTGAAAAACCGCCAGCCCCGGGATTCCATCCGGATTGCGGAGCAAATTGGCTATCTTGGGCTCCTCAGCGCTTCGCGGATCGCGGCGCGACCACGTTCGCGCGCGGCGCGGTTCGGGCCTTCCAGCGGCGCGACGGGAGGGCGAAGTCCCGGTTCGCCAAGTCCGCCGAGAACGTGAAGGTAATTTTCAAATCCACGTTCGCGCAGCGTAGACCATGTGATCTCACCCGCCGCATATTTTCGCAGGAGCATTTCTCGTTCCTCGTCCATGTGATCTCCCGGTTTTGTGTGGAATTGTTGCTTTAAAATCGGGCCGGCCGCTTTGCTGCGCTGGCCATTACTACAAGCCTTGGGTCAACCCTTTTGAGGACAATTTGCTCTACGACGATGCCTCCGCCGATGTTAAGGAGATGTTGCCCGACGTGGCGCAAGATGGTTTTCCGGGCTGCCCGGAGAGACCGGGTTGCGGTTGCAAGGCCCAGGGCAAAATCGTCGGAAATCTCGATATCGATTTTAAGCGCTTGCTCCTCGATGATTTGCCGGCAGATATAGTGTTTGATGATATAGGCCCGTTCCTCACTCGTGTAATCCCGGATCGGTACGACCATACAACGGTCGACCACATAATCCGGGACCATCGCGATTTCATTGGCGGTTAAAAAGAACATGGCGGCGGAAAGATCGAAGGGGATCTCGTAATAGTCATCGACGAACCGAGCGGCGGATTCCGGCTCGAGCAGATCGCAACAGATATCGATGATGCGTCCGGTCTCTTTTCCACCAGCCGCCTTGTCGACTTCGTCCATGATAATCACCGGGTTCATGCAGCCGGCGGTAAGAACGCCATTGAAGATCATCCCGCTCGTAGCGGAACGCCAGGTCGAGTTGAACCCCTTGAGAAGAGATTTATCGAACATGTTTCCGAGCGAAAGTAAAATCTTCGGCACTCCCAGAGCCTGGCTGACGGCATTGGCGAACATGGTTTTTCCAATACCCGGAGGACCTACCAGAAGGATCGGTCTCGGCCTCGGGTTTGAGGCATAGCTTCGGATCGCGAATTCTTCTAGAACCATTTCTTTCGGTTCGTCCATTCCGTAAAGGCATCGGTCCAATGTTTGTCTCATAAATTCGAGGTCACGGTTTTCCGGTTTTCTGATATTGTAAGGGAAATCCAGAAGTTGCTGGAAGTTGAACTTGTCCATGTCATCGATGGCTTTGATTGCTTCGATTTTTGTTTTCGCCGCTGCGCAGGTATCTTCCCCGATATGCCCGGCAGCCCGCAGCAAACCGAAATATCTCAGATAGGGTTTTGAGTCGTCACGATTAATACCGGACTCTCGCATTTTAAGCTCTTCCAACAACCGTTTTCGCTCTTGCTTTTGTTCAAGCCAGCCGAATTCCTGCAAAAGAGCCTCGATCAGCTCCTCTTTGGACAATGAATCGATATTATGAAGCATGGCACGCCTACCCTCTCTTTCATTAGAA
>JAJZMK010000125.1 GCA_021798275.1 Actinomycetes bacterium
AGCCCCGACTTGGAGCGAACTGGTGGAACTATCCCCGAAGCTACAGCGTGAGACCAGAGAATTGGCTCAGGCTATCAATCTGGCCGGCCGCAATATAGATCAGGCACGGGCAGATCGACGTAGCCGCATCGAAAAAGCAAAAGATGATCTCAAGCATGCCCTTGACAATATTTCCGCTATCGAAGTAGCTAAGAGCCAATTGCAGTCAGAAGACGACAAAAACCGTACCATAGTCGCAGGTTTAGCACAAGAACTGGAAGACATCTTCAACATGTGCAAGGATCAGAAAGAACGGACTGTAAAAAGGGCTGGGCAACTTTTGACTAAAACGCAAGAAAGCCTTTCTGTCGGGCTTGTGATATCTGAAATATCTCCAAAGCTCTCTTCTATCAAAGAGAAAGCTGAACTTTCTCTAGCCAAAGACATCGACGACAATGAGACCCCTGTCATTGAAGATCTCACCACTCAGTCCCAATCAGACACTCAGCCTCAATCAGACACTCAGCCTCAATCAGAAGAGACCGACCAACCGGATATCATCGAACAAATCAAACGTCTTGATGTTCTCAGACAAGAAGGGGTTATAACGCAAGAACAGTTCGAGGCAAAACGTGCTGAGCTCTTGAATAGGTTATAGAAATCTCCTTTGTGTCAAGTTATAAAAAGTTTTCAAACCTCCGATGAACATATTCTCATGCTCAACATCACATTGCAAAATATCCAGGGGACCATGCTAAAGCCTACTTTTTTATCTATAAAGTAGTTGGTCAGTAAAAAACATATTCCTAACGGCTCTGAACTCTGATCACGACATCTATAGCCATATCAGGAATTTAAAAACTATAAGTATCTTGCGCAAGCAGACGGAAATAAATATAGAACTTAATTTCTCATCTTAAATATCTTAATTCAGGTATGTTTATTGTTAATAAACTTTTTCCAACTGAGAAAAGTTTTACGTCTGACAAGGGGGATATTTACAAAAAATAGATATTGTCTAGGCACCGGTTGGATCAATGTGAATCTGAGAAAACCGATAATTGAGAAAAAATCTCGGTCTTGGTTTGATATAGACCTACGAAAGGTTAACGACGGGTGGATATCTTCGGCTTACGCGACTACGTCATAAATAACTATAAGGAATTTGTACAAGGATTTTTAAATATAAATGACGAGAGAATTCGTGAATACGTCAATAATACTTTAGACGAAGGACTTTTATGGCCTGAGCCGTGGTTGAGTCTCAACCCAAAATTCGCCAGCCATGATACGGTAGAAGGTCTCGTGAGAAGATCACTGTTACACGAAGAATGCGCCAGAATATTTCGTCTCCACAAAAAAGATGACTCAGCGAGCCAAGGAGACCCGCTTCCTCTCTACCAGCACCAAGTTGAGGCTATCGAGGCCTCAGTTAGAGGTGAAAACTATGTCTTGACGACAGGTACGGGATCGGGCAAAAGCCTTAGTTACATAATTCCCATCGTCGACAATATCCTAAAAGGAAAGTCGAGTAAGTCGATTAAAGCCATCATCGTTTACCCTATGAACGCGTTAGTCAACAGCCAAGAGGAAGAGCTGAAGAAATTCCTATCTTATGGCTACAAAGACGGTAAAGGACCGGTTACTTTCAAGCGCTATACGGGACAAGAAAGCGATGAGGAAAAACAGGCAATTATCGCCAACCCTCCCGACATACTACTTACCAACTATGTCATGCTGGAACTTATTCTGACCAGAGTGGATGAACGTTCACTAATCCAAAATGCCCAAGATCTTCGCTTTCTGGTTCTAGACGAACTCCATACCTATAGAGGCCGCCAAGGTGCCGACGTAGCGTTATTATGTCGCAGAGTACGGGAAGCCTGCAATGCTGAACGGCTTCAATATATAGGAACTTCAGCCACGTTAGCCGGTGAAGGTACGTTTGAGCACCAGCGTCAGGAAGTTGGAAAAGTGGCCAGTCAAATATTTGGAGCCACGGTCAAACCCGAAATGGTTATAGGTGAGACCCTAGAAAGAATCACAGACAACCAAGGCATCCATGATCCACAATTTATCTCACAACTCACACAAGCTACTGAGGACTTTTCCTCGGACAATTTCTCTTCTGATAACTATAGCGACCTGACCAGCAACCCATTAATGATCTGGATTGAATCGACAATAGGAATCACAGAGAGTGACGGTCGCCTGGTGCGCTCTGAGCCAAAGAGACTTGGAAGCCAAGACGGCATAGGGGCAGAATTGGCACAAATCACAGGATTAAGCCAAGAAAAGACCGTAGGGGCACTTAGAAACGCCCTGCTTGCCGGGAGTAAAGCGACTGACCCGACAACAGGCAGGACTCTTTTTGCGTTCAAACTACACCAATTTGTCTCGCGCGGCTCAAGCGTTTACGCGACTATAGAACCGGAAGATAAAAGAATTATAACCCTTTCCGAGCAGACTTATGCCCCAGACGATAGGAGTAAGCTTCTTTACCCCTTGGCGTTTTGCCGAGATAGCGGGCAAGAATACTACGTCGTCGAATTAATAGATGATAAAAATGGTAAAAGATTGATACCGCGTCAATTGAACGATGGAGACACCCTTGATGGCAAACGTAAAATAGGTTTTATCTATACCTCCGCAGTCAAACCATGGCCCGATGACTTCGAGGAACAGTCCAAGAGACTTCCTCCTGACTGGCTGGAGGAAAGTGCTGACGGCACGATAACGGTTAATGCCCAACATAAAAAAGACTTGCCTAAAGAGTTATGGGTCGGGACAGATGGGATCATCTACGATCAAAATACTCCCGGTTCCATGAAAGTCTGGATGATACAAACGCCATTTCGCTTCTGCCTTTTCTCCGGAACTACTTACTCCTCATCTACAAGGTCGGACATTAAAAAATTGAACTCTCTGGGACTAGAGGGACGTTCGACTACCACCACTATCTTGACCTTGCTGGCACTCTTAGCCCTAGATGAGAGCGCAGACGATAGCATTGCTAAAAAACTCCTCAACTTTACCGATAACCGCCAAGATGCCGCTTTACAGGCAGGACATTTCAATGATTTTGTCCAGGTGTCAATCCTAAGAGCCGCTCTTTGCAAAGCCGTTAGTGACGCAGGAAAAAGAGGGCTTGATTATACAGACCTTCCCGAAGCAGTCTTTAAGAGCCTGTCTCTCACAAGAGAGGAATACGCCCAAAACCCGTTAGCTGCTTACGGAGCAGCCGATGAAATAGATAATGCCTTGAAAGAAGTCCTGGCTTACCGACTTTATGTCGACTTGAAAATGGAATGGCGCATCACAGCCCCCAACTTAGAACAAGCCGGACTACTAAAGATCGGCTACAAATACCTTGAAGGTTTATGCGCTAACGAAACCGAATGGAGTGGTTCACATGAACTCTTGGCAAGTGCCACCCCAGAGAAGAGACAACTGGTAGCCCAAGCTATCCTTGATCATCTGCGACGACAGCTTGCCATTAAGGTTGATCAACTCAATATCAATCACCACGATAAGCTATACGCCAAATCGAGCCAACACTTAATCGCCCCATGGGCAATCGACGAAAGTGAAAGAAATGGACTAGAGTCAGGCAAAATAGTGTTATTACGATCACAAGCAAAGCCAAAGCGCGGTTTTGAGAATTTTATAGTTGCCTCACCTGGTAGTTTAATAGGAAAATACATAAAGCGACAGGCTTTTGACAAAGTACTTACCACAAAAGACGTTGAAATAATCATCAAAGACTTATTCCAGATCTTAGGTAAAGGTGGTCTCATCCAAGAAGTCTTTAGAAATGAAAAGGAAGATGATCCTGGCTATCAAATCCCAGCTGCAGCCTTGCTGTGGATGGCATCTGACGGCAGCAAACCGGCAGATGATATCATACGCGTTCCCAATCAAGGCATAAGTAAAAGGGAAACGAATAAGTTTTTTGTTGCTTTCTACCGAAATATCAAATTCACTATTTCCCATCACCAAGCAAGAGAACACACCGCACAAGTCAATTCAGAAGAACGCAAAAACCGTGAAAGGGAATTCCGTGAAGGCAGATTACCTGTTTTGTTCTGCTCTCCGACAATGGAGCTCGGTATTGACATTGCCAGCTTGAATGTAGTTGGGATGCGCAACATCCCACCTACTCCAGCCAATTACGCACAGCGCTCAGGGCGCGCAGGACGATCGGGACAGCCGGCTCTTATCATAAGTTATTGCTCAACAGGGAGTTCGCACGACCAATATTTTTTCCGCAGACCAACTCTGATGGTATCGGGGAAAGTTCATCCACCACATCTTGATTTGGGTAACGAAGATCTGATCCGCAGTCATGCGCACGCCGTCTGGCTGACCGAATCCCAACTCAGCTTGGGAAAATCACTCAAAGATATTATCAATACCAATTCAAAAGATCTTGATCTATTCCCGGCGATAGTCGACAAGCTAGATGATAGACGCATCAAGGAAAAATCAATACTAAGAGCAAAAAAAGTTCTACGCTCCCTAGGAGATGAGCTATCACAAACCGATTGGTGGAATGACAGTTGGTTAGAAAAAACTATCAATAATGTACATGAAAGTTTTAAACAAGCTTGTAAACGCTGGAAAGATTTATATCTAGCCGCTCAAAGACAACAACAGATTCAAAACGCAATTGTCATGGATAATAGCCGTGATAAAAGCGACAAGGAACGAGCCGAAAGATTGAGAACGGAGGCGGAAAATCAAATAAAGATGCTGTTGAGTGAAAATGGCGTTGATTTTCAATCCGATTTCTACTCTTACCGCTATTTTGCCTCCGAAGGGTTTCTGCCCGGTTACAATTTCCCGCGCTTACCCATATCGGCATGGATACCTGCTAGGAGAAATAAATCTCTCACTGAAGAACATTTGAGCCGTCCGCGCTTTATTGCCATTTCAGAATTTGGACCTAGATCCTTAATTTACCATGAAGGTTCGGTCTATCAGACAGATAGAGTCATGATCCCCTTTGGAAATTACGACGGCTCATCACCAGAGAACCAAGTGATTACAACCTCTGCCATCCAATGCAGCAATTGTGGATATTTACATCCATTTACAGAAAGCAGTGGACCAGATCTCTGTAATCACTGCGGTGACAATCTTGGCGAATCACCTCATAGATACAAATCACTGTTTAGAATGTCGGGAGTATCTACACGGCGTAAGTACAAGATTAACTCAGCTCTTGAAAACCGCGAAAGACAGCGTTATGAGATACGTTCAGCTTATAGGTGGGCAGAAATAAATGGTAGGCCAAATGTTAAAAAAGCCGTAGTACAAGATAGCGCAGATAATACAATCGCCAATATTACCTATGGCCATGCCGCTACGCTGACACTCATCAACATCGGCTGGGAAAGACGTAAAAATAAAAATGAGGAGGGATTTGGACTAAATCTGGAAAGCGGACGCTGGCAGCAAAACCCTAACGAGAGTACTGATGACGAGAACTACCCATCCATAAAAAATTACATGAGGGTGATTCCTTTTGTCGAAGATCACCGCAATGCCTTGATATTTGAACCCATGATAGATGAAGAGGATGTAATCCCTTTCATGCCGACCTTACAGGCAGCCTTAAAAACAGCTATCCAAGCTGAATACGACTTAGAGGATAATGAGCTTTCGGTCATCAGTCTCCCCGACAACAACAATCGTAAATCAATTCTAATTTACGAGGCGTCTGAGGGTGGAGCCGGTGTTTTACGCCACCTTACGGAAGATCCCAACGCCATTAAAAACGTTGCCCGTCGTGGCCTGGAAATTTGTCATTTTGATCCAGACACCTTAGAGGATCTTCACAAAGCCAAATATGCGCGTGAAAACTGTGAAGCCGCTTGCTATGACTGCCTGTTCTCCTATGGTAACCAGTTTGACCACAGATTTATTGACCGTCAATCAATAAAAGATTACCTGCAGACTCTTATGGGTAGCCAAGTATCAGTATCACCAAACGATAAGGACCGCGGAGATCATCTGGAATCCTTGAAACGTCAGGCGCAAAGCGACCTAGAGAAAAAATGGTTAGATCTTATAGACAAAGGCGGATTCCGACTTCCAGACAGAGCCCAGGTATTGATGGAAGATGCCCAGACCAGACCGGACTTTGTTTATGATGAGCACTCCATAGCAATATACATAGACGGACCCGATCATCTTTGGGGTCAAACCATAGCAAAAGACAAAGAAGCGGAGCAAAAGTTGTTTGAGAAAGGTTGGAGTGTCATTCGATTCACAACTAAAAACGATTGGATGTCGATTATCAAACAAAACCTAGGAATTTTTGGAAGCGGTAACAAATGAGTAACTTGACTACCGCTGATCAAAAAGTCTTTTCTCCGGGATCGCTCGTAAAAGCAAGAGGGAGGGAATGGGTAGTCTTACCTGACTCAGACGACGAGATGTTGATCCTGAGGCCTCTTGGGAGCGGAGACAGCGAAACAGCCGGGATTCTTCGAAACTTAGAACCAGTCGAAGAAGCTGTTTTTACGTTACCCGATCCACAGCAAGCCGGGGATCATTTTGGGGCTCGTTTGTTGGCAGATGCGGCACTGCTCGGCTTTCGTTCCTCCGCCGGACCATTTCGTTCCTTCGGTCAAATCTCAGTGGAGCCCCGCCCGTATCAACTGGTTCCCCTGATGATGGCACTCAATTTAGATCCCGTGCGTTTACTTATCGCAGACGATGTCGGAATCGGGAAAACCATCGAAGCCGGTTTGATAGCAAAAGAAATGCTTACCACCGGGCAAGTCAAAAGCCTTTGCGTCCTCTGTCCACCACATTTGGCCGAACAATGGCAAAGCGAATTATCGAGCAAATTCCATATTGATGCCGAACCGGTACTTTCTTCGACAATCAACAAGCTTGAACGCTCCTGTCAACAGGGGGAAACCGTTTTTGAAGTTTTCCCCTATACCATAGTTTCCACTGATTTCATCAAAACCCAAAGCCGCCGTGACGAATTCACAAAAAATCCTCCCGATCTGATCCTGGTTGACGAAGCACATACCTGTGCGACCGATACAGGAAAAAATTCTTCTTCCCATCAGCGTTATAAATTATTACACGATCTAGCAGCGAATTGGGAACGTCACATAATACTGATTACCGCCACCCCCCACTCCGGCAACGAAGGTGCGTTTCGCTCTTTGATCAGATTATTACATCCAGATTTTTCCATAATAGACAGTGAAGAAAATATTGTTGAAAGCACTAAGAAAAAACTTGCCAAACACTTCATCCAACGTCGCCGATCAGATATCGCCAAATACTTGGCGACCGAAACACCTTTCCCAACACGATTAGAATTGGCAGAGAAAGATGGCGGTTATCAAATAACCGAGCAATATCACCAATTGCAAGATGAAATCCTCTCTTGGGCCAGAGGTATGGTTTTAGATGAAAGCGTCAACAGACAGCAACAACGGGTCAGATGGTGGAGTGTGCTTGGTCTTTTGCGCTCCCTATCCTCGAGCCCTGCAGCATTGGCTGCAACCCTACGCACCAGAGCGGCTTCGGCATTGACAACCACAGCTGAAGAAGCAGACGAGGTGGGCATGCTGAGTGTTCTAGACCAAGATGACGCCGATGACGCCGGATACTTAGATGTAACACCGGGAGCTAACCCAGAAATAGACGAAAGTGCAGCATCGAACTTAGCCAATAAGACCTTAGAAGGTCTGGCTAAAAAAGCAGAGCTTCTAAAAGGTATAGCCGATAACAAACTTTCCCATACGGTAAAGCTCTTACGACAATTAGTCGGGGAAGAATACAACACGATAGTTTTTTGCCGTTTTATCCATACCGCTGATTATGTGGCGGAACACTTGAGAAAAACTTTCGGAGATCAAGTTTCCGTCGAAAGCGTCACGGGAATGTTGCCGGCAGAAGAAAGGGAAGAGCGGATTACGGCTCTCGGCCAAGCGAAAAAACGCATTCTGGTGGCCACGGACTGCCTGTCGGAAGGGATCAACCTCCAGGAATACTTCGATGCCGTAGTTCACTATGACTTACCTTGGAACCCTACCCGCCTAGAACAGCGGGAAGGACGCGTTGACCGCTACGGGCAAGCCTCACAAGCAGTCAAAGTAGCTACGATCTATTGTACCAATAACACGATAGACGAACTGATAATGAACGTCTTGCTACGAAAGCACCGGGCAATTCGCTCCGAACTTGGAATCTCTATCCCGGTTCCGGGGAGCAATGACTTGCTCATAGAACATCTTTCCAACAAACTGTTGTTTGAACATAATCGCCAGTTGACCCTACTGGCGGCACCGCTTGAAGATACAAGGGAAAATATTGTTGCCGTCTGGGAGAACGCTGCCAATAAAGAGAAGGCGTCTCCTGGAAAATATGCTCAAAATTCCATATCACCGGAAGAAGTAGAAAAAGAACTTAGATCAATACAAAACGCCATCGGAAGCAATATAGACGTGGCACGATTTGTCCGCAATGCGTTGACGGCACTCGGTTGCGCTGTCGAGGGTAACGGCATGGAAAACGAACCGATGAAAATCACACTTACAAACCTGCCGGAAACTGTTAGAGATGTGCTCAACGTCGAAAAAAATGAGTTGTCCTGTCAATTTCAACCTATAACACAGCCAGGAGCAATCTATATATCTCGTACTCACCCACTTGTCAGTGGTTTATCTTCCTATCTACTAGACAGCGCCCTCGATCAATACGGAGACAAAGTTGCGGCACGTTGTGGAGCAATACGCACTAAAGACATCAACGCAACTTCGACTTTACTGCTGATCCGCAATCGCTTTGAACTTACTTTTCAAAAACGCGGCTTTCCAGATCATATGCTTCTTGCCGAGGAACTGTCGTTTACGGGATTTAGCGGCAGCCCAGAACAGCCGAGATGGTTGTCATCTGAAGACAGTAAGAGGCTCCTTGGGTTAAAACCGTCTGCCAATATAACGCCGGAACAAAAAACTCACATGTTGCAACAGGTGATAGCGCAAGTAAACGATCTTATGCCATATTTGGAACAGCAGGCAAAAGATTTGGCAATACAACTGGCCGACACTCACCAAAGGGTGAGAAGACACAACGATATGAAATCAAAGATCAAAGTCACCCCTCAACTCCCCCTCGATATCATAGGGCTCTACCTTTTTCTCCCGGCTGGAAACTGATATGGATCCACGCAATCAATTTCAAACCATAACCATCGAAGGGGGCTTACTATCCCACGAACTGCTTAGTCGTCTCGGTCGCTTTGACGCAAATATTACGGCAATTTCCACAAGCGACTATCACCTTCCCAAAGGACAGCGACTACGAGATACCATCACCCGTTCTTGGACGGATTTGTCCGGTTGTTGGGAGACATTTGAATCTATAAAGGACAAGAGTTACTCAGGTGCGCTCACCAGAGAGCATTTTCTACTGCCGCTTTTTGAAAGACTTGGCTTTGGAAGACTGCAGACCGCTAAAGAGTTTGTTATAGGTGAAGATACCTATCCCATCTCCCACCTTTGGGGTCAGATTCCCATTCATCTTCTGGAAGCCTCTACAGACCTTACCGCTAGGATAAAAGGTGGACCA
>JAJZMK010000018.1 GCA_021798275.1 Actinomycetes bacterium
TCTTAAAGAAACTTAACAAAGCGTAAGGTTATATTCATTTTCACGCCGATTTGAAGAGATAAATTACATTTGAAACCCAGGTGAAATTGATGGCCTTAGGCCATGACGCGCTCACCATCGACAGCGTTATGTCCTTCCTCCAGATCAGCAATACTTTCTTTTGGCTTATACGATAAGGCAAGTCTCGGCATCAGTACAAATACAAGAATTGCCACTAAGGTAAAAGATGCTACCGCTATCAGAATCGGGTTTGCCATGGAAAGTTCATTTAGTAGTACCCGACCGCCCGGCAGGCCTACATAGCAAGAAATACCGGATAAGATGACGATCATTTTTCTCGTCGCCCCAAGGGCGACTGGAGCCAAGAATACAAAGCCCCATGCCGCATACCACGGCTGAACAACCGGACTCAAAACAACCACCAAAAGCATACTCCAGCCCATTGCCCACAGGGATCCGACTTCATCGGAACGAAGCAAAAGGCGATAACACAATACCCCGGCCAGTAACAGACCTCCGCCTCTGGCAATCGTCAAGAGGATATGGATGTGATTTCCCAACCCTAAATCGTTAATAAACTTGGCGCCATATATGGCAATTCCGGTTGCCGGATCCAGCCATGATCTGACGGTATCCGGATTAGACAGTCCGCCTATCCATCCCCAGCCGAGACCGGCCAAAGCCGCCGAGACCGCCACTACCGCCGTAGCGAGCCCCATGGAAAAAAGCACAGGTAGTATCCTATCTTTGACGGATTTCCTCGGCCCCAAATATTCCCAGCCGATATAAAGGGGTCCTA
The DNA here is from genome assembly GCA_021798275.1 of Actinomycetes bacterium. Classification (GTDB taxonomy): domain Bacteria; phylum Actinomycetota; class Acidimicrobiia; order Acidimicrobiales; family Bog-793; genus JAJZMK01. The sequence goes on from JAJZMK010000018.1 coordinate 800, forward strand.
TTATTGCCGGTACTTTCACCGCAGCTGCCAGTCCACATACCAAAATACCCCAGATTGGATGACCTTTTCGCGCTAGGGCATAGCCGACGGCGAGAAATCCCAGCATCAGTGCATCATTATGGCCACCTCCGATCAAGTGGAGGATCACCAAAGGATTCAAGGCGGCCAAAGCAAACGAAACCGCTCCATCTCGTCCGAATGTTCTGGCAATAACCGGGATTGCAAAAGCAAACAGAGTAACTCCCAACACTTCGAGGAATCTCAGGCCTTCGACTGTCGCCAACATATTATGACTGGTGGCTTCCACTATCCAGGCATCGATACTGAGGAAAGCCGGTCCGTAAGGACTCGGTACATATTGCCAAAGCTTATCCACCGATTGTGTAAAAGGGCCCTGACCCAAAGTGGCGGTTCCGTATCGATACGGGCTGATGTGATGACTCATCATCTCACCTTGAGCGGCATAGCTGTACATATCACGACTAAACAGCGGAGCAACTACCAACATCGGTATTATCCAAGCGATAAAAACCGGAACCAGCCTGGAGATAGGTACACCGGGGTGTTTGGACACGATCTTGACTATGTCATACCACGCCCTGATCATCAACAATATACCGCCATAAACAAGCACTACCCCGACAAACAGACCCTGACCCGGTGGGGCTATCGCCCCTTGTACCGGGGAGGGAGCGGGTATGCCGAAATACCAAGAGCCTGGTATCTTTAGAGTAAAGGGAGAGTTTTGGAAACTGGCTCCGAAGAAAATTGCCGCAGAAGCAAAAAAGCCCATGGCGGCCGGTGGCAACAAAAGTCGTGCTATCGGAGTGCGCCCCTTGACATAGGGTTCCTCCCGTTGTAGCTTCTTGAGTTTCTTTTCCGATCTGGCTTCGGCTGTCAGCGGATAAAGATGAGCCATCCCCAATTTGGCGGTCACCAGGCGGAAAACAAGCAAAGCAGCAGATAGCATCAACGCCCAAATCCGCTTTGTTGATACGCTAAGCATATTTTCCATACTCAGCCAAATCTGCAGTAGTCGAGCGATCACCACACTATATTAGCCAATTTCTTCGTAAATTTCTGTCAGACAAAAGATGTAAAGAGAAAAATCTACGTTTTTTAAATAAGGCCTCCTTAGTTTATGGAAAATTTACTTTTAATTTACCCCACTATAATATATTTACTTATATCAATCTAATATACTTATAGAGGAGATCCTGCTAAACCGGATACAGCGCAAGTTTGGTGATAAAAAATGTATACAGACAAAAGAGAGGGTACCAAAGTAGACACGGAGTCTGTCGTCGATACTCAAATTATCGATATGGCAAAAGGGACGGTTAGCCCCCATATCAAAACCTCTCTCTCTAAAAAAGATAGATTGCTACCTTTCTTTATTATTTGCGCCATGGGGTTGGGAATTGCAATTGACAAGGCTTTTCCTTCTTTTAGCGGCAATTTAAATAAAATACAGATTGACAATACCTCCATGCCAATCGCCCTAGGTTTGCTCGTGATGATGTACCCGGTCCTTGCCAAAGTAAAGTTCAACGAAATGGGTAAAATTGCGGCCAACAAAAAACTCCTTTTGAACTCCCTGTTTCTCAACTGGATCCTCGGCCCACTTGTTATGTTCACTCTGGCCTGGCTTTTTTTACCCAACCTGCCCACCTATCGCAGCGGCTTGATCCTGGTAGGACTGGCCAGATGTATTGCTATGGTTTTAATTTGGAACGATCTGGCTTGCGGTAATAAAACCGCCGCAGCTCTTCTCGTGGCTATCAACTCCGTATTCCAAATAGTTGCTTTTGCCGGTCTCGGTTACTTCTATCTCCACCTCCTGCCATCCTGGTTGGGCTTATCGACGACTTCGATCCACGTATCTATGGCTTCCATAGCGCAAAACGTGGCAATATTTTTAGGCATACCACTTTTGCTCGGCTTCCTGAGTAGGTTTATGGGAGAAAAATATAAAGGAACGCCTTGGTACGAAGATACCTTTCTACCCAAAGTGGGACCTTTTGCCCTCTATGGGCTACTCTTTACGATAGTGGTCTTGTTTGCTTTCCAAGGTAACGCCATCACCGGACACCCGGAAATCGTGGGCAACATAGCCCTACCCTTGTTGTGTTACTTTGCAATCATGTGGAGTCTGGGCTTTGTCATAGGCAACCTATACCACCTGACATACGAAGACACCGTCACCCTTTCTTTTACCGCCGCCGGCAATAACTTCGAATTGGCATTAGCCGTGGCTATATCGACCTTTGGTGTCGCTTCCGGTCAGGCCTTGGCAGGCGTCGTGGGACCTCTTATTGAAGTCCCGGTTTTGGTCTCCCTGGTGTACGTGGCCCTCTATATAAAACCCAGGTATATACAAAAGCTTCAAGCTAAAAATTACGACAGTAACTAAAGATAACAGTACATAAGAAAACAAACTATCCTAGACGGGAGAGACATGACACCTGAAAACGACGGCCCTGAAACAAAAGAGTATTACACCATCCTGTTTGCCTGCATACACAACTCCGGGCGATCCGTAGCGGCAAAAGTAATAGCCGAACATCTTGCCGGCGACAAAGCTGTCATCCTCTCGGGCGGCTCCGAGCCGAAAGACTCGATAAATCCCCTTATCAAAGAAGCCTTGGAGAAAAGAGGGCTGTCAGCCGACAAGGAGTATCCAAAACCTCTGACGACAGATTCAGTTCGACTGGCCGATGTGGTGATCACTATGGGTTGCGGTGAAACATGCCCCGTCTTTCCCGGAAAAAGATACCTGGACTGGGAAATAGAAGATCCGGCTGGAAAAGATCTCGCTACGGCGGAAAAAGTAGTCGATGATATCTGGGTCAAAGTTACTAACTTGCTGACAGAGTTAAACATCACTCAACCGGCAAACGAAATCTAAATCGGCTGAACTTTATTATAGAGCAGCTCCCCGTTTTCCGATATCGCAGGAAAACGGAGAATCTGCTTTTTCATGAGGTAAGTTATATACATGGCCAATCTGCAAGAAAAAAACATCTCTGCTGACCAGGCTCAAATAGAAGATGGCACTCCGGGACAAAATCTTACTTTGGCAAAAGAAAGAGACGACAAATCCCTTTTGTCTTCTCCAAGCGGCATCGACGGTGAAGCGGCTTTGAGGCGGACGTTTGCCATCATCAGTCACCCCGATGCCGGGAAAACTACCCTTACGGAAAAATTTCTCCTATACTCGGGTCAAGTAGCCGAAGCAGGAGCCGTCAAAGCCCGTGCCGGACGGCGAAACGTCACATCCGACTGGATGGATCTGGAACGACAGCGCGGCATTTCCATAACATCTACCGTTTTACAATTCAGATACCGCTCCCATGTCGTCAATCTACTTGATACACCGGGCCACAGAGATTTTTCAGAAGATACCTATCGGGTACTTGCGGCCGTAGACTCAGCGATAATGGTCTTGGACGTCGCCAAAGGTATAGAAGCTCAAACCCTGAAACTGTTTGAAGTCTGTGCGGCCAGAGAAATTCCCATCTTGACTTTTATCAATAAATACGACAGACCGGGCAAAGATATTTTGGAGTTACTTGATGAGATAGAAAAGCAGATAGGACTGAGGCCAACTCCGGTCACCTGGCCTCTCGGAATCGCCGGCGACTTCAGGGGGGTTATCGACAGAAGAAATAACTCCTACATCAGATATATCAAATCAGCCAGAGGCTCCAAAGAGGCCCTGGAAGACGTCATGGACTTTGAAGATGTTAAAAACCTCGACCCCGTCCTCTATGAAAATACTCAAAACGAATTGGCGCTGCTTGACGCCGTCGGTGCCACGTTTGACCAGCAGAGTTTTTTAGCCGGTAAGACCACTCCTTTATTTGTCGGTTCCGCTCTGACAAATTTTGGGGTACAGCATATATTGGATGCCGTCATAGATATCGCTCCGGCTCCCGCTCCAAGGGAAGATACTTTGGGACAGAAAAGAAAACTTTCCGATCCTTTTTCCGGTTTCGTATTTAAAATACAGGCCAACATGGATCCCTCCCACCGAGATCACGTGGCATTTGTCAGAGTTTGCTCGGGACGTTTTGAACGCGGCATGACGGTTACCCACCATCAAAGTCAAAAATTATTCGCCACCAAATATGTAACTTCGGTATTTGGAAATGACAGAAGCACCATTGACATCGCCTATCCGGGAGACGTCATAGGGCTGGTAAACGCCGGCGACCTCTCCATAGGTGACAGCTTGTATGAGGCGGTACCGGTATCATATCCACCCATACCGAGTTTTGCTCCGGAACTGTTTTCTCGGGTAGAGAGCAAAGATACGGCTAAATACAAACAGTTCAAAAAAGGGCTGGAGCAGATGTCGAGAGAAGGCGTCATTCAGCTATATCACGACTTGGAACCTGTTCCCAATCCGATCATAGCGGCTGTCGGACAAATGCAATTCGAAGTATTTTCCTATAGATTGGCCAATGAGTTCAAAGCCCCCGTAGAGATCATCGCCAGCAAATATAAGCTTTTGCGGCGCAGCAATGAGGCCAGCGTCAAGATTCTGGGCAATACGAGCGGCGTCAAGATAGTAAAAGATAAAAATGGCACTTTCCTGGTACTATTTGAAAGCCAGTACTGGCTGTCACATGTGACCAAGGAGTATCCCGAACTTCTTCTGGAGCCTCTTACCATCTAGGGTCTGCGTCACATATCATCCGTGTTTTGATAAAGAGACATCAAAAGAGCTTTTATTCTCCCGACAACACTCCGGCGCACCGGCGGGCCTTTGATAAAAGCAGGTCTTTTTCTCCCCCGACCACGGTGACGTGCCCCAGCTTTCTTCCCGGCACCGGTTTTTTGGCATAGAGATGTATCGAAGCAGAGGGGAAATCCGATATTTGGCAAATCTGTGTTCTGGGGTCGGTTTGGCCTTGTCCTCCCAGGATATTGGCCATAGCCGCCCATGGTACTTTCATCTCTACCGAGCCTAAAGGCCAATCCAGAACAGCGCGCAAGTGATTTTGGAACTGTGAGGTATAGGCAGCCTCTATGGTGGCATGACCGGAATTATGGGGCCTGAGGGCCAACTCGTTGATCAAGATCTCACCCGATGCATCGATAAACATTTCAATTGCGACAAGTCCCACCACTTCTATATGCTCGGCTATTTTGGCTGCCAACTCTTTGGCTCGGGTCGCCGTTTCCGGAGATATATCTGCAGGCATAAACAATTCGTTACAGATTCCTCCCCTTTGGACGGTTTCGATCGGCGCATAGGTAAGGAATTCACCGTTTTGTCCCCTTACGCCCAAAATCGCTATTTCTTTTGCGATGTCTATATATTCTTCGACGATGAATTCAACCGCAGCATTTTCTGCCAAAAAGCGTTCCCTGTCACCGAAGCTTTCTTTTACCTTACCGGCAACGTCGCCGGCTCTTTTCCCGACGGCTAAAGATGAGAAAAGCTCTCTCAACTCAGAAACTTCTTTGACAACCCACACCCCGCGTCCGTCATAGCCGCCGGAGCGCGATTTCAAAACCAAGGGCCGGAAGGTAACGCCGGCAAAAGAGTTGACGTCTCCGATCTGATCTGATCCGACAGCGGCAAAATCGGGAATCGGGAAACCCGCTTCTTTGAATTTCATTCTGGCATAGAGCTTATCTTGGGAATACATAAAAGATTGAGAGCTCGGATATACCCTAAAAGAGCTGTCCTCCAAAGCTCTGATTGCCTCATTTGGGACCAGTTCATGATCGAAAGTTACGACGTCGCAATTTTCCGCCAGTTCAAACAGGGAACCGACATCTTGATCATCGCCGAATATTGCTTTCGCTCCGGCTAAAACGGCGGGATCCTCGGGCGATTTTGCCAAAACGACCAGCTCTATACCAAGGTCAATGGCGGCTTGCTGTGTCATTCGGGCAAGTTGCCCGGCACCTACCATCCCGACACGGACCGGTTTATTCATAGATATGGCTCACTTTCTTCAAATATTTATGTTTAGATAAATATTATCTATGACACAAACTACACAACCGCCGCAGTCAGCAAAAGTACAGATCGTGATGGGGAGCTCGTCCGACTTTGACATCATGAAAGCAGCAGCCGATATTCTAACCGAATTCAAGATCCCTTACGACATACACGTTCTATCTGCTCACCGCAGCCCCGTAAAAATGATCGAATTCGGGAAAAGTGCCGTCCAAAAAGGAGTGAGTGTGATCATTGCCGGAGCCGGCGGAGCCGCACACCTTCCCGGCATGCTCGCTTCCGTGACGACCATCCCCGTCATCGGAGTACCGGTTCCTCTGAAAAACATGTCCGGGCTCGACTCGTTGCTTTCCATAGTGCAAATGCCTTCGGGAATTCCGGTTGCCACCGTAGCGATCGGCGGTGCAAAAAACGCCGGATTACTCGCTGCCCGCATCCTTTCTCTCGGTGACGATAACATCAAAGAAGCACTGGAAAAATATCGGGAAAGTCTGGATGAAACCGCTTCTGAACAAGATGTGTGGCTCCAGAAAGAGATCGGCAAGGACTAGACAAAAGCCTCTGTCCTTGTTACCATGAGCTTGTGTCTCATACGATTTATGAAAGCACAATAGGACAGTTTTTTATAGCCGCAGACGACAAAGGTTTGTGTCGATCCGGTTTTCTCGATTCCTCCAAAGACAGATTTCTGAACCAATTAGGGTCTTCTAAGCAAAAAGGGAATTCTATTCTACAAAAAAATTACCTGGACTTAGCGACGTTGCAATTGGACGAATACTTCCAAGGTAAAAGACAGACATTTGACATACCGCTCAATTTTTGCATCAACGGTTCCTTTTATCAAAATGTCTTGGACACACTCCGCTATGTCCCTTACGGTACTACCCTATCTTATAAATCTCTGGCCCGGCTTGCCGGAAAGCCCAAAGCCATACGGGCTGCCGGAACCGCCTGTAGCCTAAATCCCCTCCCGATATTTATAGGATGCCACCGCGTTCTAAAAAGCGACGGACAGACCGGCAATTATTTAGGTGGCCAAGACAAGAAAAAATACTTGCTCGACCTCGAATCAAGCTACCTATCTGTATAACAGGCTTTTCCCTTGATGATAGAGCCTGCATGTCTACACTTTCTTCCCGTCCATAATCACCTATCTTGATAACAAGCTGGGCAAAAATTGTTATGCAGAATCGACCTTCTTAGCCTTAAAAACATCTGTCTTTCATGTCGATGAAATCAACCTTACCCTCTCTGGTGTATCAGCTTCAGGGAATACTTGCAAAGTTATTCTACCAGAGGCCATACTATAATTGCACTAAATTTACATATTTTATATCACATCAGTGCTTCGGAGCTGTATCAAGTTTTTTTAAATATCTTCCGGTTCAATTAACTAAAAAGCTCTCAGCATGAATCAGCCTAGAGATTGTATCGAGAATTCACCAGAGTAAATCCCATTACCGTCGGTAATAGCCGATCAGAAAATGGTTTTTACATGAATAACTCCTCAAAATACGCCGGTGCAAGTAATAGAAAATGTTTTCTATATAATGATAGTACTAAATTTCATTACCATATGGAAAGGTTGCCAATGGCTAGGGCAGTGATCTATGAAAGTTTCGGTGGGCCGGAAGTTCTAAAAGTGCGTGAAATTTCAGAGCCGCATGCCGGAGAAGGAGAACTACGCATACGCACCACGGCGGCGTCGTTGAATCCTATGGACTGGAAAATAGCTTCAGCGGAACATATAGCCGCTTACTTCAACGTCAGCCTACCAGCCGGGTTCGGCTATGACTTTGCCGGCATCATTGACGAAGTCGGACCCGGCACAACGGGTTACGAAGTGGGAACGCGTGTTTTCGGAGGCATGATGGCGAAAGCCATTGCCGATTACATCGTGGTAAAAATACCATTATCCCAGCGAGACGTACTGAAAGAAACACCTACGGACATAAGCGACGAGGTAGCCTCTACCCTTACTGTCGCCGGATGTAGTGCTATAGCGGCACTGGAGACAATCGGACTTAGAGCCGGTGACACTTTGCTGGTCGGTGGGGCGGCGGGAGGTGTCGGGATATTCCTAGTTCAGCTGGCAAAACTTGCCGGGGCTCGAGTGATAGGAACGGCTTCTCCTTCCACTTTTGATTTTTTAAGCAGCTTCGGCGTCGAGCCCGTTGCTTACGGACCGGGACTTTCGGACCGGGTAAAAGCACTTGCCCCAGAGGGAATCAGCGCGGCAACTGACCTGATGGGAACGGAAACGCTTGAGGCCGCTCTCGCTCTCGGAGTAGAGCCGGAACGAATATCCACGATTGCAGCGGGGCCAAACCCACCAGGTGGAGCACGACCGACCGGAGCTTCAGAAGCACCCGTAGATGCCCTGGAACGTGTCGCTGCGGCGATCAGTGCGAAAGATCTTGTAGTCCCGATTGTTGGTAAGTTCCCAATTGAGAAAATTCAAGAAGCCGTAGCTCAACAAGCCGAAGGCCATGTCCACGGAAAATTGATTATCACTATGATGTAAAATCATTTTCTCTTGTACATAAAAGAGATAAAAAATTTAAGCCTCCGACAAAACTAACTTCGGGAGCAGAATATAGAGGTTTTATCCTAGTCAAATTGGCGATGAGTGAGCGCTAAAACTTGCCGCGTCTCGCTCAAAGAGTGATGCAATGAGATATCTACCTATATATAACAGACAATCCATGAAGGCCGCGCCTTATAGAATAAAAAGTTATGTATATTTCTATAAAGCCAAAGTAATAACTA
>JAJZMK010000095.1 GCA_021798275.1 Actinomycetes bacterium
AGCGATAACCATAGTGTAGGCGGGTGGCTTATAGGAAAAAATATCACTCCGGAGCGCACATGGGAAACAAGGTCGCTAGTTACTAAGGCCACTGAAAATCAGGAATTCACTTTTACAACCGGTGGGGACCGCGTCGAATGGAGTTATAAACTATCGCAAGAAAATGATCAGACGCTTCTGACTGAGACTTGGACTGTCTTTCCCCCTTTTAAAGATTACTTCCTCGAGCGTTATGGCCCAGATACCGACGTAGAGGAGATACTTAAAGGAAGATTACAGACTACTAAAGCTGGCATCAAAGAAAAACTGTCAAATATTAAGACTTACATCGAATCTGATAAATCAAACTGATACCCGTTCTTTACCATGAATAAGCGCTTTTTTGTCAGACAAGTGCTTTCGATATTAAATAGCTATAGCTTCTCAGGAAACAATAGTGCATACATTAGATAAATAACCAAACCTATGCTGATTATCAATGACAATATTTCGTTTAGTGTCATATTATGTTTACCGCCTTGTGGTTTTCAACTAAGTATAACCCATAAATAATTATCATAATTTATCACATGCTTTTGCATATAGCCAGAACAACCAGAAGCCCGCAGCGACTGCTATGACACCTGCAAATGTTTCTAAAAAATACCCCATACTGTCGTCTCCGTAAAATCATAAAATAATTTTTATACTGATCAACTTAATGTTTGTGATCCAATTTTAATACTTCCATATTTAAATTCAATACATTTACATACTCTGTGCCGAAAATACCTAAAAACCGCGAAGTTGTGTTTTGCCTTATGTAATTTCGAAGTACCGTAGCTGAAATATGATTGACACGAGCTACCCTTGGTACTTGTAAATACGCCGAGGCAGGTGATATATCAGGATCTAATCCACTCGCTGAGCTCTCAACGAGTTCAGGTGGTACTTGACTGGCGGAGATACCCGGATTTTCTTTTAAGATACGCTCAAGATTAGACTTTACTTCCTCCAACAACAATGGACTTGTAGGACCGTAATTGCTGGGCCCGGATGCTTCAGCATTGTAAGTCGGGGTGGTAGCACTTGGCCTTCCTTGAAAGTATTTAGGAGAGGTAAAATTCTGGCCGATCAGGCTTGACCCTATTATCTTATTTCCAGAAGTAACCAATGACCCGTTGGCCTTATAGGAAAAGAAAAGTTGTCCGACAGCAAACACAGCCATACTGTAAGCCAACCCAAGTACGATAAGCGATAGAAGTACCAGCCGAATCGAACTAAACAATACTCTTTGGTTCATAATATTCCTTTTTCACAGATTGCGATTTTGTAAAAACTTTTCATGATCTTTTATAAATTCCTATAGTCATCTTGCCAATGAAACCAAATGCAATGCCGTAACAGCTAAATCAATTAACTTAATGCCTATAAAAGGAACTACCAAACCTCCCAGACCATAGACCAAGAGATTTTTTCTCAAAATACTCGCAGCTGATTTAGCTTGATATCTGATACCTTTTAGCGCCAACGGAATCAGAATTGGAATGATAAGAGCATTAAATATAATTGCCGATAGAATAGCCGACTCAGGTGAGGCAAGATGCATAACATTTAATACCTCGAGCCCCGGATAGGCTACGACAAACATCGCCGGGATAATTGCGAAATATTTTGCCACATCATTTACAATAGAAAAGGTCGTCAGCGCTCCTCTGGTGATGAGAATCTGCTTACCAGCTTCCACGATATCTATAAGCTTTGTCGGGTTGGAATCCAGATCGATCATATTTCCGGCTTGTCTCGCCGCCATGGTTCCCGTATTCATCGCTACGGCCACATCGGCGTTGGCTAACGCCGGAGCATCGTTTGTGCCGTCACCGACCATAGCTACCATATAACCTTCGGCTCTCACTGATTTTACGTACTCCATCTTGCTGACAGGAGTAGCCTCAGCCAAATAGTCGTCAACCCCGGCCTCTTCGGCAATGGCTGCTGCCGTAATCGGGTTATCACCGGTAATCATAACCGTTTTGATACCAGCTGCCCTCAGCATGGAAAGTCTGGATTTGATACCCGGCTTGACAATGTCTTTCAGTTCTATAACACCCAGTATCTTGTTACTTTCCGCTACAAGAAGTGGGGTGGATCCTGATTTTGACACATCCTCAACTATTTGATTGAGTTCATCATTGATTTTCTCACCGGCCCAATCGGCTACTTGACGTACCGCACCTTTGCGAATTTGCTTTCCGCCTATATCTATACCGCTCATTTTTGTCTGAGCGCTAAACTCTACCGTTTCCGACGTTGTATCGTCATAGTTGATATTCTGAAGGCTATATTTATCCTTACACAGAGATATAATTGACCTGCCTTCCGGTGTCTCGTCAGACAGCGAAGACATGTATGCCGCTTGCGCTAAGTCCATTACATCAATTCCCCTTGCGGGAAATAGATTTGCTGCTTGGCGCGCTCCCATGGTTAAAGTACCTGTTTTATCCAATAAAATTATGCTTACATCGCCTGCAGCTTCTACCGCTCTCCCCGACAACGCTACAACATTTTTCTCATAAAGCCTGTTCATCCCTGATATACCGATAGCAGATAGCAGTCCGCCGATGGTTGTGGGAATCAAAGCGACCAGTAAGGCCACCAGTACAGTTACGCTTACATGTGCATGTGAATATATAGCAAAAGGAGAGACGGTGACTACTACGATCAGAAAAATCATTGACAAACCAGACAATAACAAAGCTAATGCAATTTCATTGGGGGTCTTTTGTCTGACACCTGCCTCTATCAAAGCTATCATTTTATCGAGAAAGGATTCTCCCTTTTCAGCTGTGACCCTAACCCTGATCTCATCGGATAAAACAACCGTTCCACCCGTCACAGCTGATCTGTCGCCACCAGATTCTCTGATCACGGGAGCAGATTCCCCTGTAATGGCCGATTCATCGACGGTAGCTATACCGTAGACTACTTCGCCGTCGGCCGGAATAACTTCTCCCGCCGACACTATGACCTCATCTCCAACGTTTAAATCACTGGCTGACACCTCCACTATTGCATCAGGGGTAATTTTGCGGGCTACAGAGTCTGTTCTCATCTTTCGCAATTCGTCTGCATGTGCCTTGCCGCGCCCCTCAGCCATAGCTTCGGCAAAATTGGCAAAGAGAACAGTCAGCCAAAGCCAGAGTGAAATTTGCAATGTAAAAGAAAACGTAGGCGTCGCTCCGCTTGATATCAGATAGCGAAGCATTTCTCCGGTGGTAACGATTGCTCCTATTTCCACGACAAACATTACAGGATTAGTCATCAGTTTACGAAATGACAATTTCCATACAGCCTGTTTGAGACTGGACTTTACCAAGTCGCCATTCCATAGGCTTGGCGCCTTGGCCTTTGCCAAAGGAATGTGAGGCGTTTCGGCGTCTGTTATCTGTTTCATATCAGCCCCTAATAAATCCTATTTCCGTATCCAAATAGTTACTTATAAACATTTCTATGCAATCTTTCAAAATAACTTACCTGCCTGTGCGGCAAATTGTTCTGCCAACGGACCAAGTGCCAAAGCCGGGAAAAATATCAAGACCCCCACTACCAGTACGGTTCCACCTAAGAGAACGCTAAATAAAATACCGTGCGTGGGAAATGTTCCAGCTGTCGTAGGGATCTTTTGTTTTTTAGCTAGCGATGACCCCATAGCCATAAGCGGTATATACATTGCGAAACGACCAAGCAACATAGCTATCCCAACCGTTGCCGAATACCACGGAGATGCAGCATTGAGACCGCCAAATGCGGAACCGTTATTGCCGACACCGGAAGCAAAAGCGTACAACACCTCGGAAAGACCATGAGGTCCGTGATTAAAAATACCGCTTCGTCCGGCTGGCAATGCAACCGAAAGAGCTGAGAGAACCAGAATTGCCAGACTAGGTACCACCATGGACAGCACTGACATTTTTACCTCAAAAGACTCTATTTTTTTCCCCAAATATTCAGGTGTACGTCCGACCATAAGACCAGCCAAGAATAAGGTCAAGATGGCATAAGCTATCATTCCAACCATGCCTACGCCCCATGAACCGAAAATAACTTCACCGGTCATCATATTGAATAAGGGGATAAGTCCCCCCAGAGGGGTCATAGAATCATTGGATGCGGCTACAGATCCCCAGGAAACAGCTGTGGTGGAGTTATTGAACAGCGTAGATGTGCCTATTCCAAATCTTGAGTCTTTTCCCTCATAATTTTGAGTCGAGGCCAAATGAATACCGTGAGCCGTTAGAGCCGGATTGCCAGCCGCTTCATAGTGATACATCAGCAAAGTGCCCGCAATGAATAGAACGCCCATAACCAGTAATATCGGCCTGATCTGTAATTTATCTTTAATCATTTTTCCAAACAGGAATATGCATGATACCGGGATACTCATACCAAGTATCAACTGAAATATCAACGATGCAGCATTTGGAGCCGCATAAGGATGAGCCGCGTTGGCATTAAAGAAGCCACCTCCGTTATCACCCAACTGCATTATGGAAGTCATTGAGGCCACGGGGCCTTGGGCAATTACTTGACGATGTCCTTGGAGTGTGTGAGCTACGGTATATGCATTAAAATTATCCGGACTCCCCAGAGCAAGAAGAACTATTGCTCCTATAAATGCTATAGGGATTGCCAACCAGATAATTGTTCTTATAAAATCTCTCCAAAAATTACCAACTGTCTTACAACTACTTCTGCTAAATCCCCTTACGACAACCAGTAACATACAAATTCCGCTCACCGGAGATAAAAATTGTTGGACCGTCAGCCATATTTGAGACAAATAGCTTAAAGTGGTTTCACCGGAATAATTCTGCCAGTTGGTATTGGTGATAAAGCTAATCGAAGTATTAAGGTTGGTCCAAAAAGGAACCCTTGTCATATGAGCCGGATTAAACCATGGTAAAACCGGTTGTAGAGCAAGAAGAATCATTAATATTACAAATCCGGCAAGGTTGACCGAAAGTAAAGCAAAGAGGTATCTTGTCCATACCATTTCCGAGTCCGGATTCACACCGCAAAACTTATATGCACCTTTTTCCAAACGTTTAAAAGGCCTGTCGGCGAAAGTTTTTCCCCCTTCCAAGAATCTATACATATAGCTTCCGAGCAGCATGGCTATTGGAATCAAGATGATAAGAACTATAAAAACTTGTATACTTCCCTGCCAAGTCACAATGTTTTACCTGCCTCATGGTATAAAATCTTGGACCAATATTAATGGCCTAACTTACCTCTACAGATATATCAGAGCCTAAAAGTCATTGATATAGTGTTTATAAAATGTTTATACAGGTAAATGTTTTTTTTATACTTTTTTAACACCGTCATCACTACAAAGATTTTTGCCCAACCACTATACTTTAATTTTAATGAAAAGAGGAATGTTACGCGTTTATCTCGGAGCAGCCCCAGGAGTAGGTAAAACATACAAAATGCTCAACGAAGGCTGGCGGCGAACACAGCGCGGTACCGATGTGGTTATAGGATGGGTTGACACACATGGGCGGCCCGGTACCAAAGCTCAAATACGCGATATGGAAATTATCCCTCCTAAAATCATGCACTATCGGCAACAAGAATTTTACGAAATGGATACGGCGGCGATCATAGCCCGCCGCCCTGCCGTTGCTCTTGTCGATGAATTTGCTCACAGCAACGTGGGTGGGAGCAAAAACGAAAAACGCTGGCAGGACATAGGCGAGATTTTGGATGCCGGAATCGACGTCATCACCACCATCAATATTCAACATCTGGAATCATTGAGTGACGTGGTCGCAGCCATCACGGGAATCATACAACATGAAACCGTTCCAGATGTGTTGGTGAGAAAAGCAGACCAAATCGAATTTGTCGACATGACTCCGGAAGCGCTGCAACGCCGGTTGGCCCACGGTGATGTTTACCCGAAAGAGCGCATTGATATGGCGCTCACCAATTACTTCCGGCTTGGCAATTTAGTGGCTTTGAGAGAACTTGGCCTTCTCTGGATGGCTGATAATGTCGATGAGCAGCTCCAATCTTATAGAACAAGACATGGAATAGACTCTCCGTGGGAAACAAAAGAGAGAATACTGGTCGGCCTTACGGGCATAGGAGACGGTGAGCATCTAATCAGACGAGCAGCAAGGATGGCGAGGAGGACAAAAGGTGACCTGATAGGTGTACACATCATAACCGATGACTACCCTTCGAAAAGACAAGATATGCACTTAGGGGAAATGCGTGATTTACTCGAGCAATTGGGAGGTATCTATAAGGAGGTTATCGGAGTAGAGATAGCAGATTCATTGATAGAAGTCGCCAAATTAGAAAATATTACGCAGATAGTCATCGGCAGTTCACACAAACCGAAATGGCAAAAATTGCTTAATGGTTCCATAGTCAATGAAATAATTGATAAATCCGGAGACATGATTGATGTCCATGTCATCAGTCACTCTAATACGAGAAAGCATAAAGATACAATCCCAACTCCAAAACACCACCTGAGCATTCTTCAACATTTTATAAACCGCATCAAGAAGGTGCGAATGGTGGGGCGTAGGCAGCAATTGCAAGGATTATTATTTCTGATTATAGTTTTACCTCTTCTTACAATTATACTTGTTACACTTCGCAATCAATTCACTGTGGGAGCGGTTTCATTAATCTATATAGTCCCTGTCGTCATCGCCACGGCCATAGGGGGTGCCTTGCCAGGCTTGCTCTCAGGCTTTATCGGGTTCTTTTTGCTGAATTGGTACTTTACCCCCCCAATAGGCACATTTAGCATAGCAAGCGGTAGAGATATAACCGCACTAACTATATTTATATTTACTGCAATAATAATCAATATTCTTGTCGCTAAAGCAGCTAAAAAATCAAATGAAGCATTGCGCATAAGATCACATGCCGCTGCCCTGAGTAGAGCTACAACGGCTCTTTTAAATGAAGATGATCCGTTGCCTATCCTTATCCAAGAGATTGAACGTAGCTTTTTGCTAGACGGCTTGTCAATCATAGAAGACAGTGGTGGTGGTGGAAATAAAATATTGGCCTCGTCAGGCTATAACCCTCCGTCTAAGTTGGAAGAAGCTACCTTCGCTTTTCCAATTTCTGATACCAAAACGATCTTTTTAAAGTGTGCAGAATTCAACTCACAAGATAAGGAAATTCTAGAAATATTTATTAACCAAATTAAAATGACTTTAAGCAATAAGGAACTTTTTGCTAAAGCTCAAGAATCGGTCGCACTGTCGAAAGCAAATGAAACAAGAACTGCTCTTCTTGCCGCTGTCAGTCACGACCTCAGAACACCCCTAGCCTCCATCAAGGCAGCCAGCACCGGATATCTCTCTAGCGAACCTATACTTGATGAGGAGGAGAAAAGGGTCTTGGTTGCAACTATCGACGAAGAGGCTGACAGACTCAACACACTTGTTAATAATTTGCTTGATATGAGCAGAATATACACTCAATCAGTTAAATTACACGTCAGTAATGTAACACTTTATGAAGTTGTTTCCTCAGCAATTATTTCCCTTGGGCTAAAAGAGACCCAATTTGAGATCTACGTAGCAGAATCTCTACCTCAATTGGCAACAGATTCTTTTTTGCTTGAGAGAGCATTAGCCAATATTATTTCAAATGCCGTAAATATATCTGATAAAAACCAGACGATCAAAATCGTTGCTGATGTCATATCAGAAGAATGGATAGAAATACGTATTATTGATCATGGTCCGGGTATCCCTCAGGCATACAAGGATCAAATATTTTTACCCTTCCAGCGTCTTGGTGATAATATTTCAACAAAAGGAGTCGGTTTGGGTTTGGCCGTGGCGAAAGGATTTATCAATACTCTAAACGGGATCATTGACGTGGAAGACACTCCAGGTGGTGGGACAACTATGGTTATCCGATTGCGATATTCACTCAACTTAGCCGCGAAATGAGAAAGGGCTAATTTACAAACGACACTAAAAGAAAGTAGTTCTATAGTCTATAATGCAATATATGGTAAAAAGGGGTTATGAATAGCATACTAATTGTAGATGACGAAAAACCTTTTTTAAAAGCCTTGTCAATTAGCATCAGGGCATCGGGCTATAAAGTGACCTGTGCCTATGATGCTGGGTCTGCCCTAACTGAAATTGCTAATTCAAAACCAGATCTTGTACTTTTAGACCTTGGCCTACCCGACATGGACGGGGTCAATTTTATATCCGTCCTCAGAGAACGATCTGATATTCCCATCATAGTGTTATCGGCCCGCCAACAGCAAGAAAGTAAAATAGAGACTTTGGACATTGGTGCCAACGATTACATTACAAAACCTTTTCATATGGGAGAACTGCTCGCCAGAATTAGGGTTGTTCTGCGACATAGTGCGCCGACCACTAACTCACCTATAATAAAAACAGAACACTTTGAAATCCGTCTTGCAGAAAAGCAGGCATACCTAAAAGATAAAACCAAGGTACATCTTACACCAACAGAATGGCAAATACTTGAGCTGCTAGTGCTAAATAAAGGCAAAATAGTTACTCAGTCTTATATGCTCAAATCCGTGTGGGGTGACGCGTACGAAAGCGAATTTGCTTACCTCAGGGTATACATGGGTCGTTTGAGAAGGAGGCTTGAGCCTGATCCCTCGCATCCGCTTTACTTTATCACTGAAGCAGGCATGGGCTACAGGTTAAATATTCCTGACTAGCCATATCGAAACTAAGTCTATATAAATTAATTAGTTATCTAGTATGTCGTGCCCATAAATGCTGTTCATGTGCTAATTATTACACTTTAACTATTATAACTATATAATATAGCAATACTTCTTGATATTTAATGGCTTATCAAAAAATATCGGGTTATTTCTGACTTTGTCACCAAGAATCTTAACAGTAAGCGTTGTATGGAACTTAGGTTGATGCGATAGCCACCATTTGCTATGCGCAGGAAGAACCATTTTCCCCATTTCTGTATTTATGAGTTTTGATTTTCGTTTTTACCTGCACTTAAGTTAATTTTAGTATTCATCAATATCAAATGCTTTCATCCGATTTGCTACGGCCTCTATGAACTCGCCTGGCAACGCTAATTGGCAACTACATAACATGTCGCTCACTACAGCCGATACTGGTCTCGACATGACCGGTTTTAGATATTACCAGAACGTTGTGAATAAGTTTCAATTGCGTGGGTCATCTATAAATGCCGGGAATTATCTTTTTACGATTTACCTTTCGCCACAAATGGTAAAAGACCGAAATACCTATAGAAAATAGGATCCCGGTCTTTTACCAATCAAACAGACTGATTATC
>JAJZMK010000073.1 GCA_021798275.1 Actinomycetes bacterium
CTCTTCTCTTTACTCACCGCTACGGTCATTATCATCTTTCTCCCTCCCGCATCTACGGCCCAATCGCTCAAACTGCCTTCTTCGATCGTCAACAAAATAGGATTACAAAACTCCGGCGCTCTCTATGGAGGAAAGACGGGAACCGAACCTTCAAAACCGGGGAAAAGTTCCGCCCCGATCGGCATCGGGGGATACAACGGGTTCACCAACTCCCTCGACACGGCCATCAGGGTCGGCCTTTCTGACAATATAGTGATGCACGTAAGGGCTACCCAACCGGGCTACTTTCTGTCCATGACCTATGATCTCTGGGACGGCACCACTTGGTCTGATCAACGAAACGTCTCTAAACCCATGGTTATAGACGGTGGTTCACCTTTTTATATCGAGTCGGGTGCATTGAGCGGACGGTCTGTCCTTGCACCTTCGATTGCTTTCCAAGGAAGCGACATCCAAACCTTTTACGTAGAAGCCCCGATGGCAAATACCGTTCTTGGTGCCAGCCAGCCGGCAACTATCTGGTTCCCGGGTTCCAAATTATATGTAGACCAAAGCGACTCCTCGATCAGAACTGGGGTGGCGATAACACCCGGGACGGTCTATACCGTTATATCTTCAGACAGCGAGCAAGGCCCTACTACATTGACAAGCGACAATTACAGCGTGGCTTTGCTTCCCAAACCGATCCGTATAGCGCTTCGGACGTATCTGGAATTACCGAGACGATATGAGCGAGTACGAAAACTCACCTTAGCGATTACCGATCATACACACGGCGTTTACAATAAAGTGGCGGCTTTAGAGTCCTGGATGAAGTCCCATGTTCACTACTCTTTGGATATACCGCCGCTTACTCCGGGACAAGATAGCGTCAATCAATTTCTCTTCCACACCAGAACCGGCTACTGTGAGCAAATATCGACCGCACTTGCCGTTATGCTGCGGAGCATAGGGATCCCGACCCGAGAAGCCGTCGGCTATGTACCGGGTAACTTTAATCCTTTGACAGATCTTTTCGACGTGAGAGCAAGCGATGCACACGCCTGGGTACAGGTTTGGTTTCCCGGTTACGGCTGGCAAAACTTTGACCCGACAGCCAATGTGCCGCTGGCAACACCGAGTCCCGGAGTTTTGATAGTTAAATATATTATTAAAATACTGAAGATTATTTTCTGGCCGGCCGGCTTCTTACTTTTCCTTTTTGGCCTATTGATATTTTTGATCCTAAAGATTATCGATGATAGAAAAACATTACCTACAAAGAAGTTTATAGCCAGCCTTGACTCATTGGGGTCTTACTTAGGCCTGGCTAGAAGCTCGTCAGAACCGTTTGCACTATATTACAATAAAGTAATGGGGCACCTTGATACCAGAGGGAAAAAACAAAATAATCTTTTACGAACCGGTCAAATCAATGCCCATATCTGTGCTCTTATCAACTCCACCCTTTACGGCAACCGCCAAATAACCGACAAAGATTTACTGCTTATCAAAAAAGAAATTAGAAATATAAAACGCATGAAAAAAAGATTGCGTATCCATAGTTTATTTATAAATCAAGAACAACCCAGGGGATAAGTTAAGATATAGCAATGTGTCATGGTAAAGTTTGATCCTAAATGACAACCGGCAATTTCTTGATATTTGGCATCCTAGAAGCATTGGGGTCTATCTGCACCGCATATATTCTGGTAAAGAACTTGGACAAGTTTTTCTCGACCCGGGGACTTTCTCTGATCGGCCTGGGATTGGTATCTGCTTTGGCGGCCGATACACCGGAAATAACTTCCGCGATCACTGCGATCATCACCAAACAACCAGATATCGGCACCGGTGTCATCGTGGGTTCTAACATCTTCAACTTGGCCACTCTGATCGGCGTTACCACTTTGATAAACGGCAAAATCGCTTTTCAACAAAAAAGCGCATATAAACTTTTGATTTTCGCTTCGCTAAATTCACTGTTTGGGATTTTTATCGAAATTAGATTTTTGACCGGTTATATCTGGTTTTTGCTCTCTGTCTTGACTTTTGCATTTTATATTTTATCGATCAGAAAAGATGGATCAGAAAATATTTCAGAGTCCAAAGAAAGCCTAAACCTACAAGCTCCGACGCGCTTTGGCTCTATATTTGCAAAAATACACAAGCAAACCTACCTGTACATGGTCTTGCTTGTGGGGATAATTATCGCTCTCAGCGTCGCGGCGGAAAGAAGCTTCTCTAACCTGGGTCACAACCTGGGCTTATCACAAGCCATTGTCGGAGACATTATTTTAGCGGCTATCACAAGTCTGCCAAATGCCGTAGCGGCTCTTTATCTGGCAAAAAATGTCAACGGTGACGCTTTACTAAGTGAAGCGTTTAACTCAAACACCATCAACTTAGCTGCCGGTATATTGCTACCTGCAGCCATCTTCTCTTCGCAGGCTACCGTTCCAAAAGACAATATTTTGCTTTTAATAAATCTCATCATTACCACCGGCGTTCTGATCATTTTATATTTAACCAGACAAATCTATAGATCTCTGGCAATTGCCTTGATTTTAGGTTATATAGGTTTTATATTCTATGTAATTAATAAATAATTTTTATTGCCCGTGACAGATTTACAATTGTCTCTTTACCAGCCATATCACTATCGACGTTCTTTATGATAGCAAACCTCTGGCGAATGACATATTTAATAGTCGCAGCGAGAAGGATAACTTTACCCTCAATCAACTAAAATCGACAAGGAGATGTGGAAATTCTCTGATGGTAATCAAAAATGATTTTCTTGTTTTTGAAAATTTCTTTTGTGAAATCTACCGATTCTAAAGTGCGCCTCCTGGGACTCGAACCCAGAACCTGCGGATTAAGAGTCCGTTGCTCTGCCAATTGAGCTAGAAGCGCATCACAGGTTATGCATTTAGATAAACTAGCACAAAACCAAGGTGTAAAACTTTCAAAAGGTGTATCTTTTAGTTCCACCTCAACTAGGCTGAAGGACGATTTCTGAAAAAAGCATATATTCCGACGTGTTATTATTTTGTCGATATATATTATATGGTATCCGAATTGATACGCCCCCGTAGCTCAGTAGGATAGAGCGACTGCCTTCTAAGCAGCAGGTCGCAGGTTCGAGTCCTGCCGGGGGCGCTTTTGCCGGGGATACTGCCGGGCGCTTATTGCTGAGATTGTTTACAAAAATCCGATTTGACCGTTATTAGGACGGGCATTGCCCTGGGTACCGGCAAGAAAATGGCTTCTTATCAATATTTTTGCGACAAAAGCGGCATCTGCCGACAGAGATCCCTATGGTGATCTCTCAAACCTGAAATAGCCAAATAATGTTACTATCCCGATCATCTGAACCGGACAGGCGAAATGGGGTGACCGAGGGGACTCGAACCCCCGACCTCTAGGGCCACAACCTAGCGCTCTAACCAACTGAGCTACGACCACCATGAATAACTACCACAATAATATACTACCAATAGTAGGCTGTATCGATTCCCGCATGATTTCTAGCACTTGAAAATTATTCTTTTTCATTCAAGGCTGTCTTCATTCACAGGCTGCACAGAGACAAAAATAATTTCCTTCTATGTCGGTAAGTACCTGCCACAGCCCTCCTTGCGAACCGGACTGTCTCCCACCTTGCAGACAGGCACCTAATCTGAGGAGTCTTTCCAGATCCAAATCGAAATTCTTTGTATAAATATCGATGTGAAGACTGTTTTTCCCGACAGGCCTCTCCCCTACTTGCTGCAAAAATACCGGCGGCAATTTATCGTCCGGCGGTATCAGGTCCATATACACTCCCGCTGGGTCCAAATCCCCAACTTCATAACCCAAAGCTTTAGACCAAAAAGTAGTCATGGCTAAAATGTCGACAGCGTCTATGCCTATCTCAATACGCGCCATCGACAATGTCCCGGTTTCTTTATCCCCTGCTAATCCCATAGGTATATTAAACCCATAAAAGCAACTAAAATATACAAATGGGTATCGTAATATGCGAATTATGATAAGAAATACGACACAACCTACATTTTAGGCCTATTCTCATATTGGCGAATGCCTCTATAAAGCAATGCTTGGAGATATTGTTGAGCGAACCGGAACTTCCCGCTAAAAGAACTCAGGATATAACAAGGTATACATCGAAAAAAGCCGCTCGCATATCGGATGTGGCATCTTGGACCCAGAGACACTTGGAAGATATTCTAGGGGGTAAAGATCGCACGCGTGTCATAGTGGTCTTAGCGTGTGTTCTGGGTATGGCAAGCGCCGATACCGCAACCGTAGGGGCTTCGGCATCACAACTCGTATCCCAGTTGCACATCACCAATACCGATATAGGGCTGCTCGTCACGGTACCGTCTTTGCTGGCCGCCGTGGGAAGCTTACCTTTCGGGATAGCCGCAGACAGACTCAAACGAACGACTATCCTGGCTTTAGCGGTGTTGGCATGGGGAATTACCATGATTTGGAGCGCTTCTGTCAGCAGTTTCGGTGGCTTACTGTTCACAAGAGTTGTCCTGGGACTCGTAACGGCAGCGGCCGGACCCATAACGGCCTCCTTGGTGGGTGACTATTTTCCCGGCTCCGAGAGAGGCCGTATTTACGGCTACATCCTTACCGGCGAATTGTTGGGGGCCGGAATAGGTTTTGAAGTAACAGGCGACATCTCCGTTTTTAGTTGGCGGGCGGCTTTTATCACTCTGGCCATACCAGCTTTTGTCATAGCAAGATTTATGTTCAAATTGCCCGAACCAAAGCGCGGCAGCAAAATAGCAATCGACGAAAACACCACTCAGATTAATGGCACACAAACCGATGACGACGGTTACGAACAAAATCGACCTTTTGACTTTACCAAATCAGAGGCGAGTAATATCAGAAAAGGAAGTCGCACTCAGAATAACACTGGGCAATATGGAACAGAAGAGCGCGATGTCGCCCAGAATCAGTATCGGGCTTATCATCAGGTTACAGACGCCCAGAGACTGGCCATGGATTTAAATATTAAGCCTTACAAAGAACGTATTTTACGCAAGGATCCCCGCAAATTGCGGATCATAGCCGCCACGAAGTACGTAATGAGCATACCCACAAACTTAATTCTTATAGCTGCCGGTGCCAGCGGGTATTTTTTCTTGGCCGGAGTTGCCACGTTTGGGATGGAGTTTGTAACAAAATGGTACAAGATAGATCAGTTCTTTGCGGGACTTCTCATGCTCGTCGTAGGGGCAGGGGCTGTGGCAGGAGTTCTGCTTTCCGGACGAATCAGCGACGCACTCATAAAGCGCGGTATTTTATGTGGCAGGATTTATATTGCCATAGCCGCCGCATCCCTGACTACCGTGAGTTTCATACCGGCGCTGATCACAAATTCACCCCTAGCCGCTCTCCCTTACTTAACGATAGCGGCCTTTTCCCTATCAGCTCAGAATCCTCCTATTGATGCAGCCCGTCTTGACATAGTACAACCACTACTTTGGGGACGCGCCGAAGGAGCCCGTACTTTTGTCAGGACCGCGGCACAAGCGGTGGCGCCCACTTTATTCGGAGCGGTATCGGAGTATATTTTTGCCGGCGGAAGTTCCGCTACGGCCGATTCTCTGAGGTGGACGTTCGCCATTATGCTGTTGCCTCTGGCTGCCAATGCACTGATTATGATCAAAGCCATCAAGACATATCCGAGAGACGTCGCCACGGCTTACGCCTCAGCCGACAACACAAGAAAACGTTCTTAGGAATATTCATCAAATAATTTTTTTGTCATCTCGATATCTTTCTCAATTTGTCCTATCAGGCTTTCTAAATTATCAAATTTCTCCTGATCGCGTAAAAACCGCGTTATCTGAATAAGAACTAGCTGATCGTATAAATCTCCTCTGAAATCTATGACGTGAGCTTCCAGCAGTCTTATTCCGTTATCATAAAAATGCTCTCTTGTCCCAAGTGATATAGCGGCGGGCCATAATGTAGCATTTTCACACCCCAATCTCCCCGCATATACCCCATCTTCCGGCAATTTATCGCCATCTCCCTCTGATTTGGTCAGATAGTCGTTTTCTCCCCTTTGATCGGATGTATAGCTTTTGAGTAGAAAAAGATATTTGAGTATTTCCCGAGATAAAGAACTCTTTGTCGAAAAGAAATTCGCCGATGCATTGTCTAACTCATCTATATGAGAGATCAATCGGGAGAAAAGACCGTGCATAAAAGAAAAAATATTGTCTGAAAAGTCATCGAGTTGTTCAGAGTTCTTAGTTTCGTTTTCTGAAAGAGTATCTTGCCATATTGTAAAGTCTTCTTCTCGATAAGAGCGCAACAGCTTGGAGAAACCAAACCGATCATTTGGATAATCGTTGCCTACAAGTGTCGAAATCATATCTCGATCTATGCAAATCAAGTCAGACATGGAGATATTGGCGGTCGGAAAACCCAGCTCTTTGCCGCGCCCATCACCTGCCGATACAATCCCCAAAAAAATTTTGTTTTCCTTCATTGCCATGAATACATCCTAAAGTAAAGTGGCAACGCATTGATCGAGATAGGAAAGAAAACTCTTCCAGAGTGGCGATGACTGTTCGTAAAAGACCGGAGAGATTGGCAATTACACAATAGAGAGAACCAATATTTATAAAAACCCATATTGCAGTATGGCGATCGCAACGAGCAAGAAAGCCATCACAAAGAAAGGTAGCTTATAGGAAAGAGAGAAAAGACTGCCGGCAGCCGCTGCACCCACACCTGCAAATAAGGTGCGCACTGTTTCCGCCCTCCCTTGTGCTCTACCCTGTGCCTTGATATCGGCGGATTGGCTGATCACTAAAGTTATAGCAGGCGAAGCCACAACGGCTCCGCTGGCTTCAAAAATAGCCAGAGCGATCATGAGTGGGATATTTCTGATCTCGGGATAAAGAGCTGCAAAAAAGCCGGACCAAATAAGACTTATGGCTATCATTATTTTTTTACTCGCATGTTCTGCGAGATAGCCGGCGGGAATCGACAATGCGGCATAAGGTAATGCAAACGAGGCCCAGGAAAGTCCTATCTCAAAAGAACTGGCATGACGCATATGTAGATAAAGAGCCCACGTGGCTTCATAGCTACCTGTCAAATAACCCAGCACGCCAAATGCCGATAAAGCTGCCACAAATCGCCAACGGTCTTTACCTACTACAAAAACAGGTCTTCCAAAAAGAAGAGATTGCAGGAACTCTTGATATTTTTTTCCTGCTTTGGAAATATCTTGACTCCGGTGGTTTTCTAGTTCGCCTCTGTATTCTGCGCTGTCTCCTCCGGTAGCAAAGTTTTCTCCGGCAATAACATAGGCATCTTGTAAATTGGAAATAAGTTCGTCACCAACAAAGTCGCTGTTGACTTTTTCTGCGAAAAGAAAGAAAACGGCTGATCCGATAGCAGTTAGAATCCCAAGCAGGCCGGCAACTATAAATAATAATTTCAGCGATGCGCTACCCAATAGACTGCCGATTACCGGCCCGATGGCCAGAGCGATCATTTGCGAACCGTAAATTACTCCAAGTGAAGCTCCTTTCTTTCCTCTATCTATTTCTGTCGATATAACAACTATGGCGGCAACCGTAACGGCGCCGGCGCCTATACCTTGAATAGAGCGAAAAATAACGGCCGGCCATACACCGCTACCTGCGGCAAAGGCCAAACTGGCAACGCTGAAAAGTGCCAGACCCCCTACTATGATTGGCCTGGCACCTATGGAATCTGTCAATTTGCCAATAGGTATTTGGGTAGCGACAGCACCTATGTAGTAGCTGGCCATTACGATACCTACTCCGAAAGAGGAGGTTCCCGAGCTTGACAAATACAAAGGAAGCATGGGCAAGATAGCGCTGGCGCCCAGCCAGAGTAAAAAGGTGAGCGCGGAAAGAGCCAATAGTAAATGACCTTTTTTAGCGTCAAAGACAGTCTTTTTGGAAAATCTAAATCTCATTTATGGCATCTCACAAAAGATCATGTGCCCCAATTTCAGTCTTTGACCTATTACTGACAACGTGTCAATACAGATAAACTCTTGCCGCTTTATATAAAGAAATTCTACAACAGAAACAAATGATTTCTAACGTCCCAATCGGCAAATCGCTTTTGGCCATTAAAGTTGAAGATCTGTAAACAATTACCGAATCCAGATTTCCTTTGCCGTCTCAACACAAACAATACAACGCATCTGACAGGTTTTATTGCCATAACTTCTCTTCCAATCTGGCGGGTTCGCTTCTTTGATACACCCATATGATATTTTCGACTGATAAATGAAATCAGTACCGGCTTTTTTAAAATAGACATTTTCAATAATCGGATGGTTTTTGAGCAAGAGTTAAAATATGTGATTTTGTAAGTGTTGAGATACTGATTAACTACTAAGAAAGGAAAAAATGGGACATTCGACTTTGTGGGTATTACGTGGCCTCAGACAGAATTTTTATCAAACAAAGTATGAAAAAGCTCGCTACTGGAAAGCCGCTCAACGAAGACAAAAACTTATTAATGAGTACGAAGCTGCCAAAAGAAACCAAAAAGCTGGCGTTTGTAATTGTCGCTGTCACTTGGTATGTGGAAAACCTTCAAAATCTTGAGCGTGCACCATTTGGCTATATTGAACTTTGTCGAGTAAATATCATGCATTCACAAAATGCAGCTTGTCGGACTATGGCCTGCTTTGGAACCTAAAGTATAAGCTTGCTTATCTTCATTGCAGAATATCTAAGTCATCACAGATCGACACCGGTAAACCGAGAGCTTTTTTTATCATCTAAAGAAGAGGATTTAAGCTCTTATCCGTTCATATCCGGTATGTAAAAAAGGCAAGACATCACCATTCCAAGTAAAAGTCATACGGGGGAGACTTTCCGCCGGCTCCAAGAAAAGAGCGGCATAAGAAGTATTCCATCCTGACTTTGTTTTTGCCGCATAACCTACTCCCATCAAACAGTTTGTACATGCCTGACCGGTGTAGTT
>JAJZMK010000123.1:0-8024 GCA_021798275.1 Actinomycetes bacterium
CCGATCCCGCCATCTTTCCAGCTTCCCATTTTATTCACAACTAAGCAAATCAATCAATCCGACGCCGATCAAAAACCGCGTTAATGCCTGTAGAGATAAACCCAAAACAGAGACAGATAATCAGATTTTTACTAGAATACACCACGAATGCCTGATCAAGATATCAAGATAAGCTCGCCGGAAGAAGCCCTACAAAAGCTCCTCGCCTTATATCAGATTGATGCCCCTCTGGCTTTACTGCTTGATTTCGACGGGACACTGGCTCCGATTGTAGATGACCCACAAAAAGCAGTACCTCCGGCAGAGGTCAGTGACAATATCGCTAAGCTGACAGCCTATATAGAGATACTTGGTATCGTCTCCGGCCGAGAGTTGGAATTTTTAGAGAACGTCTTTGCCCCATATCTAAATATCAATAACCCCATTAAATTATTCGGTCTCTACGGAAATCACAGCAATGATAAAGAATTCTCCGACACACATAGCCAGGTGTGGATGGATGAACAACTCACGGAATCGATATTGGAATTGCTAAAACCTGTACGTGATCAAGCAGAAATTGAAATCAAGAAAACCGGAATTGTGATTCATTACAGAAAAAACCCCTCTTCAGAAAGAACGGTATTGGCACTTGCCGGCAAAGCGGCAAGGCAATTTAACCTAGTACTCAACCCAGGCAAAAAAGTCGTGGAGCTGACTCTCGACGGTCAAGTAAATAAGGCCACCGTGGTAGAATATGTGGCCCGCTCAGCGGGCGCTATCTGCTATCTTGGGGATGACTACGGGGATATACCTGCCTTCGACGCCGTCAACTCAATGGGCAAAAATGGCCTTTCGGTAGCGGTATACTCCAAAGAGGCTCCGGCGGAATTGTTGACCAAAAGTCAGCTAATCCTTTCTGATACTCAAGCCGTCCACGAGCTTATTCATATGCTCGCTGATCACTACCGCAAGCATCTTGGCAGGATGTTTCCTTGAAAGTATTTTAAAAATCCAGCGGGCAAGCTTCTTCTATAAGTGTCGATACCCAAACAGAGGGTTCATTTTGCGCGGCAATTTCTTTTAGGTAACTTTGGCGACTGCCTCTCTCTTCATCACTCATATTCAGCCCCAAAAGGAGAGCTTCGGCGGTCTCTGATACGTCATAAGGATTGATAGCCAGAACGCCTTGGTGCATCTCTTCGTAAGCACCGGCCTCTTTGGATAAGACAACCACGCCGTTATTCTGATTCATGATGGGACCCTCTTTGGCAACCAGATTCATGCCGTCCCTAATTGGGTTGACCAAGAGGACGTCGTAATGCACCATAGCGGCCAGCGACAATTCATAATTGTCTTCTAAATCCAGCTCAACGACGGGCAAGTCCCCGGCAAATTTCTCGTTAATCTCAGCTACCTTGGCTGTAACGGCTTCTCGATAAATTTGATACTGCGTACTTTTTTCCCTGGAGAGATAAGAATGAGCCAAAAAGAAAACTTTTTTGACAAGCAAAGGATTGCTCTCCAAAAGCTCTTCAAACGCTAAAAAGCCGCGAAGCAGGTTTTTAGATGGTTCCATCCGGTCTGTCCTATAAATAAGTTTTCTACCCCCCAATCTCTTGAGAAGTTTCTCTCCTTCTGAGAAAACGGACTTGCTTTGCGTAATCTCGTCTAAAGCCTGACGGCTGACTCCCAAAGGTGCTACAAATGTTCTGGGATCAAAAGCAAGAAGCTCTTTTGCTGATTCTAAGAATCTGTCACGCCAGCGGTTTGTATGGAAACCACATGAGCCAAAATCACACATGGAAGAAACCATCTCATTGGCTATTTCAGAGGGAAGTATCTTCAACTCATCCCTACTTGGAAAAGGCGTATGTAAAAAATATGCCGTTTTTAAATCAGGCCTATTTTCTTTTAAATACTTCCCTGTAAGCAAAAAATGATAGTCGTGGATCAGAACAGTTGCGCCATAAGATGCATTATCACAAATTGCTTTAGCTATTTCCAGATTATGGGTTCTGAAAGCATCCCATGCCGTAAAAAACGACTTATCGAACGACGGAGAATAAGATAAATTGAACATCCCATGGTATAAAAACCAAATTACTTCATTTGCTATTTTGTAATAAGATAGTTTCAAAGTCTCTTCAGGCAAAACGACAAATTTAATGTTGATATCGCCTATATCTATTGGCATATTATTCTGAGACGCATACACATCCACATCGCTCAAAGCTGTAGCTACCCAGTCTGCTTTTTTATCATTAAGAGCTTTGGCCAGGCTTGGAGCCAATCCGCCGGCGCCGTGATGAACTTCTAAAATCTGGTCGCTACGTTTTACTAATTTAACCGGTGCACGATTTGCCGCTATAACCAAATCACCCATAAACTGTCGACCTTTAGCTTTCTATAACTTTTGCTACCAATATAATTAACGAATATGTGTATTTGGTAAAGAAACTTTTGCCAAATAACAAAAGTACGCATAAACTATGTATCTATACATATTAGGTGACACTTACTATTTTGTGATTAATCTATCGAATATTACTTCTAGAACATCTTTCGCCGTAGGTACAAGATCCATTAAATCTCTACTATTGTGATACCTTTCACCCAAGTCTACCTGGGCTATTGCCTCAATCCCATAGCAGTTATACACATCTATCAGCAGAGCTATCTCAACTTTATAATTGTCTTCAATAAGTATTTTTTCCAATACTTCCCGCCTTAGCGCGCTCTCGCCTGCAAGCGGCTGCTCCAATTGGGATAAAACGGGAAGCAGAAGTCCAAGGGATGGTTTAGCTACCAATTCCGTAACGCGACCTCCCCCAAAAGAAGTTGCCCCATCGCTACGTTTGTACTTAGGTTTACATAAGACAATATTTTGACTGCAGAGAAGAGGGCCGACCATTGCTGTAATAAAACGTCCGGAAAAATTGCGGACGTCACCGTCTAAAAAGAGCAGTATATCTCCTTTAGAAGCCTCGATTCCTTTACGCAACGCCGCTCCTTTGCCGAAAGGATTACCATTTTTTGTCTCTAAATCTATGACCGATGCACCGGCGGAGCGGGCGGCAACTGAAGTTCCGTCAGTTGATGCGTCGTTTATGACTATGACCTCATCGATCAACTCTGTGTCTTCCATAAAATCGGATCTGATCACATTGATGATATCGGCTATGGTGGCGGCCTCGTTTCTGGCCGGGATCAGTACGGATAACTTCGAGTCACTTTTCATAGCTAGCAGATCCCCGACATGAAATTGATCGTAGATGTAATTAACAATACTTTCCGCTGCCAAAGCTCTTACCCCAATAATCCATATGTAGTGCCCACTATGTAGCTATCTTACAAAGTATATCCGGGACTGTCGTTATCTATACTTGACTCTGATGCGAACCGAAGTTACTGTAGCCTCAATACGCACCTTAGCTTATTTTAAAGAAAACAACCTTATAGTTGTCACGATAGCATCTTATTCTCCTTATCGCCTGCTTTTATCTTGAGCCCTATATCTACATCAAAATATCAATTCAACCGATTACATATGTTGGGCCTAATCAGCCTTTTCATTTCTGGCTCGGACAAAACAGATATCTAAATCGCCTACTTAGCTGCTGACTTTAGTAAAGAAAGTTGTCTCACTCCTGCGATTAGACACAAAATGCCTGTCGTAAATATCTTAAATTAGCCATGGAATGATCTGGAATCTGCTACAGTTATATACATCATCCAGAGCGGTTGAGGGACGGGCCCTTTGAAACCGCGGCAACCAGGTGAGTTTTACAAACTCACGTCTAGGTGCCAATGCCCGACCGATGAGGAGGAGATATGTCATTTGTCGAAGGCTTAAGTTGTCGTGAATGCGGCAGAATGTATCCTATCAGTGCTTATAATGCCTGTGAATTCTGTTTTGGTCCTTTAGAGGTCACTTACGACTACGAAGCCATAAAAAAAGTTATTTCCCGGGAATCCATTGAAGCTGGGCCGCAGACCATATGGAGATACAGTGATCTCCTGCCGACTAAAGCTACACCCAATCTTGACCTGGGAACAGGTTATACGCCCTTACTGAGGGCTGATCATCTGGCAAGCGAACTTGGCCTCAGAAACCTTTATATCAAAGACGATACGAGAAACCCAACCGGCTCGTTCAAAGACAGAGTAGTCTCCGTGGCATTGTCAAAAGCCAGAGAACTTGGTTTAAAAGTGGCGGCTTGCCCATCTACCGGAAACTTAGCGAACTCGGTAGCGGCTCATGCCGCAAGAGCCGGCATGGAAGCCTATATCTTTGTACCGGCTAACTTAGAGCACAACAAAATTGCCATGTCGGCAATTTTCGGCGGAAATCTGATAGCCGTAGACGGCAATTATGACCAAGTCAACAGATTGTGCGCCGAGCTTGCCATGATCCATGACAACTGGGCGTTTGTGAACGTCAACGTACGTCCTTACTATGCCGAAGGGTCGAAAACTCTGGCATTTGAGGTCGTAGAGCAACTCGGGTGGCAATTACCAGATCACGTCGTAGTTCCCATTGCCTCCGGGAGTCAGTTAACGAAAATACATAAGGGCTTTAATGAATTGGCGACTCTAGGTCTGTCTGAAGAAAACCATGTACGCATATCGGGTGCGCAAGCTTTGGGTTGTTCACCGGTTGCACAAGCTTTTCTGTCTAATGCCGACTACATAACGCCGGTTAAGCCAGATACCATCGCCAAATCCCTGGCCATAGGCAATCCGGCCGACGGCTGGTACGCTTTGGAAACCATCCGAAAGACCGGAGGCGGAGCCGCAGCGGTATCGGATGAGGAGCTTTTGGAAGGTATCAGGCTTTTGGCCAAAACCGAAGGGGTCTTTGCCGAAACAGCCGGTGGAGTCACCATAGCCAGCCTCGTAAAACTCGTTTCATCCGGCGTTATCAAGCCCGACGAAACAGTCGTCGCTTATATAACAGGCAACGGATTGAAGACAATCGAGGCACTCGGAGATAAAGTAGGTCCCACCACTACGATTTCTCCGAACATAGACTCTTTTGAGGAATTCCTACATCGGTAGACTGACAGCTTCGCTTTGGTAGCGGAGATCATTGTTTGACCGTATGGCAACTAATGATCCATTCTATGTCCGTTGCCACCTGCGATCTGCAATGCTGTCTGACGCGATATAAACGGTATTGCGGTTTTCTGGGAAAGAAATAAATCTTCCGCCTGCTTTTTAGTAGAAACCATGCGGATATAGACTAAATAAAAGGAGAGACAATATGTCTGTTACAGTAAGAATACCGACGCAATTACGCTCCCTAACAGATGGGCTTGCGGAGGTCCAAGTAGAAGGCGGCACGGTCAAAGAGGTCGTTACCAATTTGGAACAAACCTATCCCGGTATCGGTGAACGCCTTCTGGATGAGAGCGGGGCTTTGAGGCGTTTTGTGAACGTCTATCTTGTGGATGAAGATATACGCTTTTTACAGGGACTCGATACAGAAATTAATTCCGGACAAAGTCTGTCAATCGTGCCGGCTGTAGCGGGAGGATAAAAGCGGTTAGCTGGAAGCCGCAGTTTGGCTACAGAAAATCTCCCATACCTTTTTACCAAAAAACCTGTTTGGAACTCTTCTTGCGCAGGTGAGTTCAATCATGAGACATCACCGTTTATGTAAATGGCTCAATAATTTTCTCTCGGCTCCAATTTGGGAAAATCATAAATGTTTAAAAATTATGCCTTTCTAAGCGCACGCGGGTAAATAACTTGGCCTATGATTAGCACTCAGGATAAGAGAGTGCTAGAATTCGAAATATCGAATAGGACAATAAGGAGGAAAGCCCATGGCGAAATTAATCGCCTTTGACGAGCAAGCTAGACGCTCACTCGAGAGTGGAATGCAGCAGCTTGTAGACGCGGTCAAGGTAACACTTGGACCAAAAGGCCGCAACGTTGTTTTGGAGAAAAAGTGGGGCGCACCCACGATTACAAACGACGGTGTATCGATAGCCAAAGAAATAGACCTCGAAGACCCTTACGAAAGAGTCGGAGCCGAGTTAGTTAAAGAGGTCGCCAAAAAAACCGATGATGTGGCCGGTGACGGAACCACCACGGCCACAGTATTGGCAGGCGCTTTGGTAAGGGAAGGTCTGCGCAACGTGGCAGCCGGAGCCAACCCAATGGGACTTAAAAAAGGTATTGAAGCAGCCGTGGAAGCGGCTGTAGCCAGTTTGAAAGGCATTTCCAAGGAAATAGAATCAAAAGACCAAATAGCCCAAGTCGCTGCTATTTCCGCAGCCGATACGGAAATAGGCGAAATGATAGCCGAAGCCATCGACAAGGTTGGCAAAGACGGTGTAATCACCGTAGAGGAATCACAGACCTTCGGTATGGACATGGATCTCGTTGAAGGTATGCGCTTTGACAAAGGTTACATATCTCCCTATTTCTCCACCGATACAGAGCGCATGGAAGCATCTCTCGAAGATGCTTACGTCCTACTGTACGCTTCCAAAATCTCAGCCGTCCGTGACCTCCTTCCCGTTTTGGAAAAAGTCATGCAGACAGGTAAACCGCTTGTAATTATTGCCGAGGACGTCGACGGTGAAGCGCTGGCCACTCTGGTTGTCAACAAAATTCGCGGCACATTCAAGAGTGCCGCAGTTAAAGCACCTGGCTTTGGTGAGAGACGCAAGGCCATGCTTCAAGACATAGCGATACTGACCGGCGGACAGGTTATTACCGAAGACGTCGGCCTCAAACTTGAAAACGTTACCCTTGACTTGCTCGGACAAGCCCGCAAAGTAGTTATCACCAAAGACGAAACTACAATTGTTGAGGGAGTCGGTACGGAAGCTGACATCAAAGGACGCATCAACCAAATCAAAGCGGAAATTGAGAACACAGACTCTGACTACGACCGTGAAAAACTGCAGGAACGCTTGGCTAAATTGTCCGGAGGTGTCGCTGTAATCAAAGTCGGTGCCGCTACGGAAGTGGAACTCAAAGAAAAGAAGCACCGCATCGAAGATGCCGTAT
Organism: Actinomycetes bacterium; assembly: GCA_021798275.1. Classification (GTDB taxonomy): domain Bacteria; phylum Actinomycetota; class Acidimicrobiia; order Acidimicrobiales; family Bog-793; genus JAJZMK01. The sequence continues at coordinate 7,006 of JAJZMK010000123.1, forward strand.
CCACAACAAAAGCTGCCATCGAAGAAGGCGTTGTTCCCGGTGGAGGCGTGGCGCTGTTGCGTTCACAGGCCGCCATCTTGGATCGTGCCGAGAAGCTGGAAGGCGACGAGGCCACCGGAGCAAGGATAGTGGCAAAAGCCGTTGAAGAGCCTATCAAGCAGATAGCGATCAATGCCGGTCTTGAGGGAGGCGTAGTCGTCGAGAAAGTACGCGGCCTCAAGCATGCTTCCGAAGGCCTCAACGCTGCCACAGGTGAATACGAAGACCTCTTCAAGTCCGGAGTCATAGACGCCGCAAAAGTCACGCGTTCTGCCCTACAGAATGCATCTTCTATAGCGGCCCTATTCTTGACCACCGAAGCCGTGGTTGTCGACAAGCCCGAAGAAAAGGTAGCACCCGCCATGCCGGGTGGCGGCATGGAAGACTACTAGAGTCTGAAAAAGATTGAAAACTCCGTCACTTTATGAGACGGACAGCTATTTTGTAAATAATAAAAATAGACGGATGTAGCCATCCGTCTATTTTTATTTAACTGAAAAACATCCAATCTAGAATCTATAGGAAATGTATAAAGATTTTACCTATTGTCCAGATCATATTGCGATATAAAAGCAAAATCTAGATCGACTCTGCGGAGAAAAGTCTTATCCGATATGGCCGGCTCTAGAACGGAAATACTTGTGTTGCGAGGACCTGTCTTACTACAAAGGAAAATTACTCTGCTGCCCGATTGCTGGACTACGTCTGATCTGTCATATCGGGAAATTATTTTTCCGATACAAATCATCTACTATATAAATACATCCTTGTCTATGCTTAGAAATTCAAATTAAAATGTTAACTGTGAGATTTAAAGCTGTCGGTTCTTCGAACGTGGTGTAAGCTGTTTTCGTTTTCATATTATCTCCTTTCTGGATGAACAGCCGACAAATATTTGTCGGCTGTTCATTTTTAATATCATCAACACAATCAGATCCGGCTTTACAGCTGTAGCTAATCCTCAACCTCAACACAGAGAT
>JAJZMK010000123.1:8034-8887 GCA_021798275.1 Actinomycetes bacterium
GAATCTGATTGGCTAGATTCGGTAGCTATGACAAAAGCAACTTATATACTACTTGCATATGCATACTTCATCTTTCACGTAAGAACCGTTCCTTTATCATGTTTTACTTTACATATCGCATCACCGGTAAAGAGACGGATCTGGTATGGTTATGACGGCGAGAACGAGCGGCCAAATATTTTATAAAGAGATATCAGTATGCTAACAACTTTGCCACGCTTTAACAAAAGCTATGTCTATACAACAAATATGTTGCTTTGAGCATCTGTCATCTTCATCTCTTCTAGACTTATATACGATGACAGATTTACCGACATGGAGTGTATTGCACCTATTTTTGCGGCAAAATAGCCGGTCTGATCCCAAGCGAGCGGTTAACGCTATTGAAAGATATGAGAGCACTGACCAGCAGGTCATCGCTGTGGCTATAGGTGGACATAAAGCGGACATCTGCCTCATGTGTGTAGGAGATAACTTCATCGGACAAAGACAGCTCCAACTTGGAATCAAAGAATCCGGATATCAGATAGACTATTCTTTTTTATCCAGGACAGAAGTATCGGAATACGCATCGGGAATTCCAGATGACATGAAGCAAGCCCGGTTGAATCCAAACTTGCCCCCATCTGATCTTAAGGCTTTCTGCTTCTATCCCATGTCACGTAAGAGAGAGCACCCCTATAACTGGTACTTACTCCCCTATGAAGAACGACTTAGATTGATGATTGAACACGGACAATCAGGCAAGCTATTTCGGGGAAGAGTACTGCAACTGGTTACGGGATCTACCGGTTTGGACGACTTTGAGTGGGGAGTTACCCTGTTTGCCAAAGGATTCGACGATCTCAAAGAG
>JAJZMK010000029.1 GCA_021798275.1 Actinomycetes bacterium
TCCACTTCCTCTTTTTCATGAGCGGCCGAAAAGTCTATCTCGAGTATAATTTGAGATGATTCATATGCACTGTCAACTATTTGTGGTGATGTACCACTTGAATCCGCCCCAAAGTGCTGTGATATGCCCGGAGAACCGTCGTCTAATACTTCTGCCACTGTTTCTATCGCCCGAAAAATATTGGATTTCCCACTGCCATTGGGGCCGATAATAACGGTTAGGGTATCGTTAAAGTCTATTTTTGTTTTTGGGCCGTAAGATAAATAGTTGCTCAACTCTATAGATTTAATGCGCATCTAGACTCCTTTATAAAAGGCCATGCAGTATAACTATATACACTAGCCTAGCGACTACCAGTGGATACGTCCAAAGCGATATCCTACACTCCTTACGGTCTCAATCAAGCCGGCGTGCTCTTCTCCGAGTTTTGCCCGTAGTCTACGTATGTGAACATCCACGGTTCTTGCCCCGCCAAAGTATTCATATCCCCATACTCTTGTCAATAGAGTGTCTCTGGTGAATACCTTGCCTGGGTTGGATGCCAGAAATCGTAAGAGTTCATACTCCATAAAAGTCAGATCAAGGTGACGACCCCCGACAATTGCCTGGTAAGTCTCCGTATTCAAGGCCAGAGGGCCGTAAGAGATAATGGGGGATTGAATATCTCTCCCGAATTTTTTGACCGAGCTGCGTATTCTAAATTTTATTTCTTGGAATTGAGCGTCTTGGGCAATAAATTCATCAAAAAGATCATTTAATGTATCTAACCTGGCAATCAATCCACCTTGAACAATCAGTATTACAGGTGCAATTTTAGTATCCCTGTTCCTGAGTTCACGGCAAATATCAATAGCTTTCTGCTCGTTTACACAGGTATCTATTATGGCTCCAAACCAGCCATCTCTTGGTTCAAGCACATTGATAGCTTGCAGATCACTAATTTTCTGGAATTCATAGCCAAGTTCAGAGAGAACTTTTTCCAAATCGGCGCTGATAGTTTCTGGGAAACAAAGAAAAGTATTCACGTTTACAGGGTGGGGAGGTATCTCGTCAGCTCATAATTCGTTACGTGTCGGCTGTACTGGTTCCATTCGTCGTATTTATTTCTTAGGAACCATTCAAATACATGATCTCCCAAGGTTGCGGCGACAAGTTCAGATTTTTCCATTTCCGCCAGAGCGGCTTCAAGCGTTAGGGGGAGAGGGCGTATTCCTGCCTTTAGTAGTTCTTTGCCGTTAAGTTCAAATAAGTTATAAGTTGTTTCCTGTGGCAGTTCTATATTATTTTTAATGCCGTCCAAGCCAGCGGCAAGTATGACGGCAAAGCACAGGTATGGGTTGCACGCCGGATCCGGGGCTCTGTACTCTATTCTGGTAGATTCAGGATGGGTTTCTTTTATTACCGGCACCCTGACCAATGCGGAGCGGTTGTTGTGCGCCCATGATATATGTATGGGGGCCTCGTATCCTGAGACAAGTCGCTTATATGAGTTAACCCATTGGTTGGTAATGGCTGTTATTTCATGAGCGTGGTAAAGTAAGCCGGCTATAAAGTACCTGGCAGTTTCCGAAAGATATTTATCGGCGTTCTGATCATGGAAGATGTTTTTATCATCTTGGAAAAGGGAAAAATGAGTATGCATTCCCGAGCCTTGCACTCCTTCCAAAGGCTTAGGCATGAAAGACGCGAATACCCCATTCTCGTGGGCAACTTCCTTGATGACTAGTCTGACTGTCATAATGGTGTCTGCCATGGTAAGGGCATCGGTGTAGCGGAGATCGATCTCATGCTGGCTTGGAGCATCTTCGTGTTGCGCGTACTCTACCGGTATCCCTATTTCTTCCAGAGCGAGAACCGTACGCTTTCTCAGATCGGAAGATAAGTCGGCAACTGTTAATTCGAAATAAGATCCGTTGTCCAAAGGTTTAGGTGGCTTGGTCGGGTCTTGGTTGGCGAAATAGAAATACTCAAGTTCCGGCGAGGCAAAAAAATTGTAATTCAAGTCGTGGGCTTTTGTGAGAGTCCGCTTCAGGACATGGCGAGGACAACCTTCAAACGGGGTTCCGTCTAAGTTGTAGATATCGCAAAAAATTCTGGCCAATTCTGAATTACCTTTTTGAAAAGGTAATATCTGGAATGTTTTAGGATCGGGAAGCGCCGATACGTCGCTTTCCTGGACGCGGCTAAATCCATCTATGGAAGATCCGTCGAAAGTCATCCCCTCTTCCAAGGCGTCTTCCAATTCGGCTGGAGTTATAGAAAATGATTTAGGAGTACCCAAAATATCTGTAAACCATAATTGGATAAAACGTACTCCCCGTTCTTCTACAGTTCTAAGTACGTAATTGTTTTGGTTTTTTGCCGCTGGCGTATTCACAAAAGAAACCTCATAGCCCACATCATAGTTCTTAAAGAAAGTTTCTGCCTTGTTCTTGGAGAAGAGTATCTGGCTAAAGGCTGTTAAGGTAGGATTTTATTTTGTCTCGTGGCAGCCAGCCGATTCCTATGATGGCCGGTACTAAAAACCTCTACAGTCGGTTTCTATCTCTGTTATTAATACTTCATACCTATTTAATATGACTTTTTACAGCTTCTATCTGATGTTTTATGAACAGGCTTGATCTAGAATTAGCCCACTAGTGTAAATGATTAGATTGGCTAGGTCGCTGAGATCTTGGCATTAGGCTAAGTTTTATGAGTTATCATAATATTGAAGACACATGATGAGACCTCTTACCTTGATAGAATCGGCGACCATTACAGGTAGGCTCTGCTATGTGGAATTTAAGCTGTTTTCTCTTTTGGGTAAAAGATCCCAAGAAGCCCAAACCGGCGAACTCTCTGTTTTTTTCTCGTCAGCCGGCAAATCACACGCTTGGAGGGGCCAGCAACTTTTTGATTTACTTCCCGTTTCCATCGGACTTCCTTCGGGAGAAGAGTTGCTTAGTGTTCCGGGGCAAGATTTTGAAAATTTTTTTGAACAATTGACTGTTTTGGAATCGGACAAGTTGTTATTCGATACCATTACAACGGAACTGTATCCTCAACTGCTTCTTTCCTATAGTGAGAGATTGAATCGCTGTTTTGATCCAGCCGACAGCGCTTTGCGTAAAACCTTATATCGTGTCATAGATGATTTAAATTTGGTTCTGGATGAAGCAAAACTTATTCGTCAGTCTTCTGATCAAGCTGAAAACCCTCTGTCTCGTATGTCCGAAGAGGCGGAAATCAAGAATCAAATTGTTACTCTTTTAAGACAATTTTTGCCAATACGCTATTAGTTGTGCTTGAACTCTTGACGCGCCCTGTAAACTGTTAATAGTAACTGTTGAGAAAGGGGAGTTATTCCAAAGACTTGCAGCTAGATATATAAATATACTGTAGTTTATCTTTAATTATATTTTACCGATACAACCATTAGTCATAAATGGAAGGATATACAGAACTTGGCAAAAGAAAGAGTTGAACGCGACGAAGAGGATTTAATACGGCTATACCTCACCGATATAGGTCAATATCCTCTGTTGACGAAGGACGATGAGGTACATCTTGCTCAGGCTATAGAAAAAAGAGCTATAGCAGAAGATGAGTTGCGCAATGCCGGTCCCGACATGACACCCACAAAAAGGCGTGAATTGCGCAGGACTATCAGGCACGGAGACGAGGCGCAGAGAGCATTTGTCCAGTCCAACTTGCGTCTGGTGGTATCCATAGCCAAGAAATATCAAGCTTCCGGTTTGCCACTTCTTGATCTCATTCAGGAAGGCAATCTGGGCCTCATGCACGCAGTCGAGAAATTCGATTGGCGTAAAGGTTTCAAATTCTCCACTTATGCCACCTGGTGGATCAGGCAGGCCATTACCCGCGGGATAGCAAATACCGGTAGGACCATCCGTCTTCCGGTACATGCGGGCGATACCTTGGCCAGGGTACAAAAAGCCCAAGCCAGGTTGGAGCTTAAATACGGTAGACCCGCCACTTTGGCCGAACTTGGTGACGAAGTTGAGCTGCCCGAAGATAAGCTCATCGAGGCTCTGCGTTTTCGCTCGGAGCCGTTGTCTCTATCGGAACCGCTCAGAGAGGATGGTGATGCTGAACTGGGTGACGTAGTCGAAGACCGCTCAGCGGAATCACCTTTTGAAGAGGCGGCGACCTCTATCTTACCAACTGAGATCAATAGACTGCTAGCTCCTTTGGACGAGCGGGAAAGAGAAATCTTACAATTGAGATTTGGTCTGGACAAAGGAGAGCCGAGGACTTTGGAGGAAGTCGGCGAATATTTCAATCTGACCAGGGAGCGTATACGTCAAATAGAAGCCCGCGCCATGTCCAAATTGCGTCACCCATCAAGTGACACCGGAGCAAGAGATCTGCTCTCTGTCTAGCTATTGCACCAGAGAAGGCAAACCTGCAAAGGTAAACATTTTGACTATGGAGCGGCAGAGTAAAATAAAAGACTTAGGTTCCTACTGTCATGGCTTGAAATAGTGACAAAGTATATTAAAACAATTATTTGGCTTAGATATTAAAATGCTGTATAGTTGTTGGCTATGATCAAGAAATTAATTTTACTCGCTATACTCGGCGGACTTGGGTTTATAGCTTTTAAGCGAATAAAAGGGGATTAACTTAGACTTAGGAGTAACTCCTAAGTCTAAGTATTAATTTCTAAGTTGAAGCTATTGTCATAGAAAGCATTGTCAAGGAACGTCAACTTGACGTCAGCCGTTTTCAGCGCGCGATCCCTTGCTCTTCTGAGTAAATAATAGACAACAGCCAGAGCTGTCAGTGAACCAGAGATAGTTAAAGCGTGCATAATTTGTTCCGTGTCGCTGTATCTCTCCATGACGGCTTCCCGGGCGTTTTTGATTCTCAAAGACAGATTTATTGGTTGTTCAAATTCGTCTATATCCCAACCGCGGATTTCCGCTAACTTTTCCAATGCCCTGTCAGGATTGATAGCCACCGGATGACCCACTATTTCGAGCATTGGCAAATCGGTTATGGAATCTGAAAATGCATGAGACTTAGCTAAGTCAATACCGATTTTGTCGGCCAGCTCAATTATGGCATCCGCTTTCTTGGTTCCGATAGCCAGGAAATCTATGGAGCCTGTATAGTAACCCTCGGAGTCGACATGGGCTCTTGATGCTATTGTGATATCGGCATTTAGTAATTTGGCCAGAGGTTTTACTATCTCTTCCGGAGAAGCCGAAACCAGTACCACGAGGTGACCGCGCTTTTTGTGTGATTCGATCAGTTCTAAAGCTTCGGCGTATATTATTGGCTCGACAACTTTATTTAGAACCTCTTCCACAGCTGCACTGATCTCGGATTGTTTTCTGCCTTTTACCAGCTTAACGCCGGACTTGCCAAAGTGCTCTATTCTTACTCTGGTTGCCCCTAAATGAAGGTAGATTATTTCTCCTACGAGGATGGAGATCACCGCCCGCCTTGTTAGGAGTCCGTGGCTAAGTAAGGGACTTTTAAAAGCACCCATGGCGGCTTTGGCTATGATCGTGCGATCTAAGTCAAAAAAAGCAGCCGTTTTTTTATCCGCTGTTTCTATCCTTTGATTGTCTTCTTCATTCAACCATGTTTCCATCGGTTCCAACCAGCATTTCTCTTACTTCGTCTTCGCATTCTCCCATAGCCAGGAGTAGTACTTCATCACCTACGGCCAAAACGGTATCACCTCTTGGGACGACCACGTGGTCATCTCTGATTACGGCAACAACTGTGGCGCGACGCGGCAAGGTGATATCAGTGAGCGCCATACCGATAGCCGGAGACTGCTCAGCCAGGGTTACCTCAATGAGATGGGCGTGGCCGCTGTCGAATTGGAACAATTTTACAAGGGAGCCAACAGAAACCGCTTCCTGAACCAAGGCTGAAAGTAAGTGAGGTGTAGAAACAGCTATATCGACACCCCAACTCTGATTGAACATCCAGTGATTAGAGGGATGGTTTACTCTTGCTATCACCCGCGGCACGGCAAATTCTTGTTTGGCCAAGAGTGAAATGACCAAATTATCTTCGTCATCTCCGGTAGTGGCCACTACTACATGGGCGTTCAGAAGATCTGCTTTTTGTAATGTGTCAACTTCGCAGGCATCGGCCTCCATCAATTTGAGGTTTTCGGCTGCCGAGAATACTTCTACCTGAGAAATATTTTTCTCTATCAAGGTTACATCGTGTCCGGCCTCGGCCAAGTCTTTGGCCAAGAAAGAACCTACGGCGCCGGCGCCGGCTATAACAACTTTCATGTCCTAGGCCTCGCTTCTTTGTGAACGTCAAGCAGCATTTCGTCAAGGAGTTTCTTGGCTTGAGCGTCAACGGCTATGTGTAGTAAATCGTCTTCTTGACCTATTAAATCCTCGGTAAACAGGACGGACTTTTGCCCCCTGGAAACAGCCACTATCTTCCCGCCCGTTGTTTTCTCGATCAGATTTAATTTCTTTCCGCAAAGCTGGTCAGGTAGATTTCTTTCTATTAACTGAACAGTGCTGAAGGGATCTTCCCAGGCATAAGGTTTTTGTTCGGGAAATAATTTATCGACGACGCGTTGGATGGTCCAAGTCACCGTGGCTATCGTCGGAATTCCTAACCTGGCGTATATTTCGGCTCGTCTCGGGTCGTAAATTCGGGCCACTACATGCGGTACGGAAAAGTCTTCTCTGGCGATACGGGCGGTCAATATGTTGGAGTTATCTCCGCTCGTCACAGCCGCCAAAGCGTAAGCGTTGTTGGCTCCGGCTTCTCGGAGTTTATCCCTGTCAAAGCCCGAGCCGACGATCTCGACACCACCCCATCCAGCCGGCATCCGGCGAAAAGCATTTTGATTACGATCAATTAAGGTAACTTGATGACCGTGCGATACAAGAGCGGTGGCCAAGCCGGAGCCCACTCTTCCGCATCCAACTACGATTATTCTCATAGTTTATATAGAACACGCTTTTTTGGTGGAATACAACCTGAAAGTCAAAATCCTTTTTTTATTCATAGTTTAGATAGTCCTCATCTTAGATATTATCATTGTTTAGATATGAACCACCACATATAAAATCTACTCTTGTAAAACCAAATATAGGGCTCAAAATTTTAACTCTACAAAGAAAGAAGTAAATGCCTTTTCCGAGTAAATGTCGTTTTGATTCTGCTAGGTTCGTTTACAGTGACTGACTCTTTTTCTGCCGGGAATGGAGGTGGCTTATCACAGCCACCCGCAAATATTGAGCAGCAGCTTGTAAAGGGGAAGCAGGCTTCGGCTTTATCTGGGCCTGTTCCTGTTAATGTCAAGATCGAAATTCCAGAGCCACTTACTTATAGGCTTAAAAAAAAGCTGTTGGGACCGCCTCTCGTCACTGACCAACTATCTGAACAAAAGCTCAGTAATTTCCTGGCTCTCGGAGTGCTTTCGCCAGACTGCATTTCTTCTACCGCTTACGGTACGGAAGAAATCTTAACCCAGTTGGTTCCCGCCGTGGGCATAGCGGCATTCGGGTTGATTATGCCGATCACTTTTGCCGTCGTTGCCGTTTTGTTTTTCGTGACCCTGTCATATCGTGAAGTGGTTATGGTCTATACAAAAGCCGGCGGAAGTTATGTGGTAGCCAGAGAAAATTTTGGACCAAGATTTGCCCAGGTGGCGGCCGTTGCCTTGATTATAGATTACACCGTTACCGTAGCGGTCCAGACGGCGGCCGGAACGGACGCCTTGACTTCTGCTTTTTCATCTCTTACCCCATATCAGCTGCCCATTACCCTGGCTGTCGTCGCCATCATATGTTTTGGGAACCTTAGGGGCATACGCGAGGCCGGTAAAGTGTTTGCCGCGCCGACGTATTTATTTATATTTGCCGTGGGATCCCTCGTGCTTGTAGGGGTCATAAAAACTTTGCTTGGCCATATGTCAGCTCATTCTATTGACGTGACCGGGGCGTTGTCGGGTCCCAATCACGTTACTTCCGGGATTTTTGCCGGGGCAAGTCTTTTTATAATCCTCAGAGCTTTTGCCAACGGAGGTTCTTCTCTGACGGGTCTGGAAGCGATTTCGAACGGGGTGGCCAACTTTCGTTCCCCGGAAGGTAAAAATGCCAGGAAGACTTTGGTCTCCATGTCTTTGGTACTTGGCTACTTGGTTCTCGGCGTTTCTTTCCTGGCCTGGAAAACCCATGCCGTACCGTATGTGCTAGGCACCCCTACGGTCCTCTCGCAAGAGGCCAGGTATGTCTTTGGAAGCAGTTTGTTCGGCAAGGTCTGTTTCTATTTCATACAGGCCTCCACGATGGTAATTCTCTATACGGGAGCGAACACAAGTTTTAACGGATTTCCCAACTTGGCCAGTTTTGTGGCCAAAGACGCTTTCTTACCCAAATCGCTTACGAAAAGGGGCCATCGGCTGGTCTTCTCCAACGGGATCATCATTCTTGCCGTGGCGGCTTCGGCGTTACTGATCGTCACCAGAGCACAGGTAGATGCCCTGGTAGCGGTGTATGCCATCGGCGTTTTTACCGGTTTTACCATTGCCGGGGCCGGGATGGTCAAACACCACGTAACTTATCACGAGACTGGGTATAAGAAAAAGATTGTGATTAACGGCTTTGCCGCCGTATTGTCCTTTCTTGTCGTCATTATTTTTGCCGTCACAAAATTTACACAGGGAGCTTGGACGGTCGTTGTTTTATTTCCGGTCCTCGTTTGGTTTTTAATCAGGCTGCATTCTACTTACGTGGAAACGCAGGACGAGTTAGAGCGAAACGTCCAGAAAGCCGTAGAGGCTCCGATACTGAAACGTCATGTCGTCATGGTGTTGATCGACAGATTCGATTTGGCCGCGGCTAGGGCGCTGCAATATGCCAGGGTACTCAGTATGGAAGTTAGGGCCGTTCACTTTTTGTTGGACGTCCGGGTGGCACATGAATTGGAGGAATCCTGGGCGAACCTCGGCGTGGCCGGGACGTCTCTCGAGATTGTGGAATGTCAAGATAGGCGACTTGGAAGAGCCGTGATGGAACACGTCGCAGAAGCGGCCTGTGACGGGGAAACCGAAGTGAGTGTTCTGTTGCCGAGAGCCGTTTATAACGGGTTACTGCGCCGTATCGTCCATGACAGGGCCAGTGAGCGCCTATCTACGATGATCAACGAGATCCCAAATGCCAGCGCCACGATTATAGCCTATCCCCTTGGGAAAAAGAAACGTATCACATTTCCCGATGTCGGCGCTTCCGACACCGCGGCCAGAGAAGAGATCAATCCTAAAACCGAAGGCGATGTCGAAGGAGTTTTACCGTCGAACTTTGCCTCGGTCGCCGGCTCTGTTCTAATAGGTAATACCGTTTGGCGACGCCATGCCAGGGTGGTGGGGCGTGTAAAATCCGTCAAGATACAGCCGAGAGCCGGGATGTCAAGCCTGGAGTGTATTTTGGTCGATCAGAGCGGACAAATACTTCTCATTTTCCAAGGTCGAAGGGCTGTTCCAGGTATTGAACCAGGTGCAATTGTCCTTGTAGAAGGTATCATAGGGGATAGATCTAAGCGAAAAGCCATGATCAATCCTTCATATACGATATTGCAGGGAGCAGACACAGGGGAAGATAATTAACCGCAATTGGTCGTTTTATCGGACTTTAATATCTTCTTTTAATATTTGAAGGCTAAATTGTTCAGGCAATGATGCTAGTTTCGTATATCTGTAGATTGTTCGATGATTATGAGGTATAACTTATCTGTTGTCGCCGGATTTCAAACGATGAAGTTCGTCTGTTATTGAAAGTAATGTTTGCATGACAAAACCACTAGTAATTGTCGAGTCTCCGGCTAAGGCTAAAACGATCAGCCAATTTTTGGGTCCTAATTTTCTTGTGGAATCTTCCATAGGTCATATCAGGGATTTGCCAAAGTCCGCCGCAGAAATACCGGAAAAAGTCAAAAAAGAACCTTGGTCAAGATTGGGTGTGGATGTAGATAACGGCTTTAAACCCGTCTACGTGGTTCCGTCGACAAAGTCAGAGCAGGTAAGGAAGCTAAAAACTTTGCTCAAAGAAGCCAGCGAACTCTATCTGGCCACTGATGAGGACCGCGAAGGGGAATCCATCGCCTGGCACCTGCTTGAGGTGCTGGCCCCAAAAGTTCCCGTCAAGAGAATGGTTTTCCACGAAATTACCCAACAGGCCATCGACGCGGCAATCCACAATCCCCGTTCCATAGATGTTAATTTAGTTTATGCGCAAGAAGCAAGAAGGATTCTCGATCGGTTGTATGGATATGAAATCTCTCCTGTCTTGTGGAAAAAAGTTATGCAAGGGTTGTCGGCCGGACGCGTCCAAAGCGTATTTACCAGGATCATTGTGGAGCGTGAGCGCGAAAGAATCAATTTCGTCTCAGCCGGTTGGTGGGATATCACCGGCAAGCTGATCACAAAAGATAAGCAAGACTTAACTTCTCAGATAGCCAAAGTCAATGAGCTGCAAGTAGCCGACGGAGCGGCCTTTGATGCCTCCGGCAGCCTGGCCAATCCGTCACAATTCGAAGTCTTAAACGAGGAATCGGCTACTTTGCTCAGCCAGGCATTACTTGATGAGACTTTTGAAGTGACAAGTGTCGAAGAGCGGCCTTATCGAAGATCACCGGCCGCTCCTTTTATTACTTCTACCTTGCAGCAGGAGTCCGGTCGTAAACTTCATTTTTCCGCCCAAAGAACCATGCAGGTGGCGCAAAAACTCTACGAACAGGGTTATATCACGTATATGAGGACAGATTCTACCAATTTGTCCGAGGTGGCGATCAAGGCAGCACGAGAAAAAGTCCTTTCGTTGTTTGGGCCGACCAGTCTGCCCAAACAACCCAGACTGTATCAAAAGAAAGTCAAAAACGCTCAAGAAGCTCACGAGGCAATCAGACCAGCCGGCGATCAATTTAAGGATCCGGCCACTCTTGTGGGAAAATTGACTTCGGATGAGTTTAGGCTCTACGAGCTGATTTATAAAAGAACGCTCGCTTCGCAAATGACTGATGCACTTGGAACGACGGCCAAAGTTAGAATCCTTGCGTTATTGTCAAAAGATGTTTCCAAGTTCAAAAAAGGCTCCAAAATAGAATTTTCTTCCTCGGGAACTGTCATCACCGCCCCCGGTTTTTTGCAGGTTTACAGAGAAGATAACGACAATGAGGATAGTCAAGAGGAATTGCGTTTACCTAGGCTGGAAGTGGGTGACTTGCTGACGGTCAAAGAAATGATCCCGGCCGGGCACCAAACCAAGCCCCCCGCCCGCTATACGGAAGCATCTTTGGTGAAAAAAGTGGAAGAATTGGGGGTAGGAAGACCTTCCACTTATGCCACCATGCTTCAGACTATCCAAGACAGGGGATATGTCTGGAAAAAAGGCCCGGCTTTGGTTCCGACATTCCTGGCCTTTGCCACCGTCGGACTGTTGGAGCAACATTTCACTAAGCTTGTCGATTACAGTTTTACAGCCTCCATGGAAAATGACTTAGATTCCATAGCGGCGGGCGAAGAAAAAATGAATCCCTGGCTTGAAAAATTTTATTTCGGTGACAAGAAGAGCAAAAAACAACAACCCGAAGCGACGACAGATGCCGACGATGAGCCAAGCTCAGATGGGCAATTGGGGCTAAAAGACCTTGTAGAGTCAAGACTGGCAATCATAGATGCCAGAGAGATCAATTCCATACCGATCGGCTACAACGACTCGGGAGAACTGATCTTGGCTCGAGTCGGACGTTACGGTCCTTATTTGGAATGCGGCGAACAGAGAGCCTCTATACCTGAGTCCCTTGCTCCCGATGAACTGACGGTGGAAAAGGCCAAGGAACTCTTAAACGCACCCTCTGATGAGCGGGTGCTTGGAATAGATCCGGAGACCGGTCAAGAAGTTGTATTAAAGTCAGGCCGTTACGGTCCATACGTGCAACTTGTCAACGCGGAGGATCCCGCTAAGTCCAAGTCCTCTTCGCTGTTTCAAAGTATGGTACCCGGGGAGATAACTTTGGAAGACGGGCTGAAGCTTTTGTCGCTTCCCAGACTGGTAGGGAAAGATCCGGAAACAAACGTCGAGATCTGGGCGAAAAATGGCCGTTACGGTCCCTATATACAACGCGATAAGGATTCTCGGACTTTAGATAGCGAAGACATGATTTTTACCGTTACTCTTGAGCAAGCTCTTGACCTGTTGGCAAAGCCCAAAGAGAACCGTTTCAAAAGAGCCGCCTCTTCTTCCGCCGTTGAAATAGGATTACATCCCGAAAGTGAAAAAAAGATTTTACTGAAATCCGGCCGATTTGGCTACTATGTAACCGACGGGGAAATTAATGCTTCACTTAGAAAAGGAGACGATCCCCTTGCGGTTACTTTGGAAAGAGCCGTTGAACTTCTTGCCGAGAGAATGATTTTATTGGAAAGTCAAGGTAAATTGGGCAAAGGGAAGGGATCTAAAAAAGCCACCGCCACAAAAGCGGCGACGAAGAAAAAGGCAGCCGCATCAGTGAAGAAGAAGCCGGCGGCTAAAAAAGCCGCTGTAAAAAAAGTTGCTCCCGCCAAAGCGGCAGCCAAAAAGCCGGCGGCTAAAAAAGCGGAGGACTTACAATAGAGACCTATTATTTGGAAGTCATCGGAGATATAATAACTTTCAGCGGTTGTCATTTCGGTAAAAAGGTAGTTTTTAGCTTATGACACGACGGGGGAAATTCATCGCTTTTGAGGGAGGGGAGTCGGCCGGTAAGTCAACTCAGGCCAAATTATTTGCCGATAGAATAGGCGCCCTTCTCACCAGAGAGCCAGGTGGAACCAAGTTGGGCGAAAAGATACGCTCGCTTATTTTGAACCCGGACGACGATGTCTCTTTGTTTGCGAGAGCGGAATTGTTTTTATTTGCAGCAGCCAGGGCCCAACATGTGCAAGAAGTTATAGAGCCGGCCTTAGAACAAGGTATAGACGTGGTATGTGACCGTTATTCCGCTTCCACCATTTCCTATCAGGGCTTTGGAAGAAAGCTGCCGATGGATGATGTGGAAGATATCGCCCGTCTGGCCTCGTGTGGAATAGAACCGGATCTGTATGTCCTACTTGATATTACGCCTGAAGCCGCAAAATCTCGAAAAGCTCTTCCCGATGACAGGATAGAGCATGAAGACGCCCTTTTCCACGAAAGAGTCCTAGACGGTTTCAGACGACTGGCTGAGGATGATCCCGCTTCCTGGGTGGTAGTTAATGCCGACTTGGAAATCGAAGAACTTGCAGATGAAATAGCCGCTTTGGTCATGCCGCGTCTTGACCATTGATGGCTGTCCTTAGCGTTTTAAATATAATTGGCACAGATCTTGTCTACTCCGAGAACTGACCCGTGTCGGTTTTTTTAACAAAAGGGGAGATCTAAACGGAGGCTGTAATGGGAAACAAAACCGGCGTGCTTGACAATATAGTGGGTCAGGATACGGCTAAGAGCATACTGATAAATTTCGTCGAAGCTCCCGTTCATGCCTATATGTTTGTTGGTCCCGCAGGTACCGGTAAGCGCAGTGCCGCAGTTTCTTTTGCCGCATCTTTATTATGCGATCAAGGAGGTTGCGGGGTATGTGCTCATTGTCGGGATGCTCTAAGAGAAATCCATCGCGATCTGGTGATCGTTGAGAGAGACGGTCCGCAAATTTCCGTAGATACGGCACGGGAAGTTGTGAGACTGGCGCAAAGGTCACCGAGTGTTTCCAAAAGACAAGTCATAATCTTGTGTGAGTTTCATTTAGCAGATGAAGCGGCGTCGGCTCTGCTAAAAACCATCGAAGAGCCGCCACCGGGCACGGTCTTTATCATTTTGGTCGATGAAATACCTTCTCACCTTATAACTATAGCGTCCAGATGCGTTCAGGTTCCTTTTGGTCTTATCGATGAGAAGGTCATCGGGGAAGTTTTGATAGGCCAAGGTGTGGATGAGAACTTGGCCAGGCAGATAGCATCATTTTCAAGAGGCAAGTTGGACAGGGCATCTTTACTGTTGAGTGATGACAGTTTCACGGACAGAATGAAGATGTGGTCCGATATTGCCGACAAGCTTGATGTAGCGGGCAGTACGGTGGCAAAAACCGTCGATGCCATTTTTGCCACGCTGGAGTCATTGACGGCAAAGGTCATCAGCGCTCATGCAGCCGAATTGGCCGCTTTAGATGCCGCAGCCAAAGAGAATGGGGAAAGAAGTGTGTCGGGGAGGCAAAAAATTGAAGAAAGGCATAAAAGGGAAGTAAGACGCATCAGAACAGATGAGATTAGGGCAGGATTTGCCGAACTTATTCACAGTTATTATGAAAAAATAGACCCTGATTTCAATCCTCAATCGGTATCGATTGCCACTAGGCGCATAGAAGCAATCGAAAAGGCATCGCTGGCATTAAACAGAAATCCAAACGAGGAGATCCTACTGACATCGCTTCTGTTTGAACTTGCGAACATGCAATAACAGATTTTGCCGATTCGGCTATGGGTATTTTTATTACAAACAGACGGCTTTTTTGCTAGGCAAGATAGTATGTAGATGGCTATTTTGACGGGAGTTTTATCAAGAGACAGCTGAGTTTTCAAAAAACCAAACAATCATTTTTAAATGATTAGGCCGCTAAAGAACAAATACTTTTATCTATATGGACTAAAAGTATTTTTTATTATGGTGTATTTTTCCTTTTAGGGTAAGAGGATGAATTTTTTTAATCACCGAAATATATCCGCTGGGGTCACTTGCCACATAGACAGTTCCGGTCGTCTGATCAATAGCCATAGCATCAGGGGATCGGGGGAGTCTGATGGTATGTACAGCGTAGGTATCTCCGTTTATCACCGAGAGAGAATTGCTTGCATTATTCATAACATAAACTGTACCACTGGCCTGATCGACGGCAATGGCTCCCGATAGGTTAGATGACCTGCCTACTTTTATCGTACGCAAAGCACCGTTACTGCCGTTAATTATAAAGACGGTATTTAATTTGTTCCCTTGTCCGGTAATCCCTTTTTCCCCGCTCACGCTGAGGCCGTAAACGCTACCGGTTGTCTGATCGACGGCTAGGGCATATGTAGCTTGAGAGCCTTCGTTGATCGTCTGAACCTGATCAGTTATGGCGTTGATAACCGAGATGGTGTCGGAAACGAGATTCGCCACATAGACGGTATCGGTTGCCTGATCGACGGCAATGGCTCCCGGGAGCTTACCGACTTGAATGGTGTGGACGGCATCTGTATAACTGTCAACGGCTGATATGGCGTTTCCCGCCGGATTAGTCACGTAGATTGTGTTAGTCGCCTGGTTGATAACAATTTGCTGCCCAATGTTGATCGATATCATCGGCTTGCCGAGTCTGATGGCACTGATCGTGTCACTATGGCCATTGATGGCGTACAACATGTTTGTTTGGGAAGCGTTGGTGGCATAGATCGTATCGGTTGCCTGATCTACGGCAATGGCTCCCGGGGTAAAAGCAAGCTTGATTGTATGGACAGTGCCACTATATCCGCTGATAGCAGATATGGTGCCGCTGCTTGGTGCCGCCGAGTAAGTGGAGTTGGCGACATAGATCGTATCGGTTGATTTGGCAATCGCAATGTCATAGGGCCCGCTTCCCACACTGATTGTACGGACGGCGTCACTATGTCCGTTGACAGCAGCAACAGTGTTGTTTACGTTATTTGAGGCGTAAATAGTGTCGTCGGCATTATCAACCACTATTTGTCCCATAACTCCAGTTCCAAGTGGTACTTCTGTTACTTGGTAAGTTTTTTTTTGATGATGAGGACCCTGGTTGGCTAGGCGGATCATGATTCCTATTAGAGGTGCAACTATAACTAAAGACATAAAAGACAAAGTCAAGGTATAAGCCGACTTCTTAGAGCATCTATTACGAATTTCAGCCATATATTTTTTCCGATGGCAACTTTGACATCGGACAATCCCTCTTTCCTTTCACTGCGTGTCAAACAGCAATGCCACTATTGTAGCAACCGATTAAATAATTCTTTTATTTGATCTATTAAGGAATTGTAAGCATTCTTGGCATTCGTTTCATATTGGCACTAATCACAAAACGCTATACCAACTAAGGTTGAATGTAGTTTTAGGTATTTAAGAAGTAATCTCGGGCTGAGACCAATATACGACCAAAGACTCCAAGTGATCCACTGTTTACATAGTGGGAAACAATAATAAAATGCAGCAGACTTGACGTACCGGCTCCTTTGTAACTCCCATTTTGGCATCTGCTCATCTAACATCATAGATTGTTGTTAGCTTGTTTGGTGTCTACTTAAACTGGGTAGGTTTAAACTTATTCTCATGGCATTGTCATAGTGAACACTAATCAGAATATGTTGATTGTACAATCCTATTTTTTTACATTACTGTTTGCATTCTAATTATGTATAGTGGCTGTGCCAGCTGCCATGCCAGCCGTTATGGCAGCTGGCACCTGGAAAGTTTTCCTTTCAATTCAGGTATTTGTTTACAAAAGACAAGCTTTTTCTTTATTCAATTTTAGAATCTGCTGCTTTGGCTGTCTTAATCCAATTCTACTATCTGGTTCGTAACGGAATTAGGCGGTATCTCTAATCCTTGAGACATTCCATTTATGACTCTGTCTAAGCAGTAAAAGAAGGTAAGGGATCTCTTTTGATTTCTTTGCGATAAGTGTTGATAGCCATAGTGCTACTTGTATGCAGACTTGTCGGAAGTGTTGCTTATGGTGCTAGGTCCAAGCAGATGGTATTGACGGTGATGGCAACCCGTGTCAGATCTGTTTGAGGTTGGACCGTCTATATGTGGTTTTCGACGTCTTTGGTTTGTGAAACAAGTTGTAGTAGTTCTTTCTAGGCTTACCCGACTTTTTCCGGTGCCTTACCCGTATGTTTTATAGCTCGTGTCATCCAGAATGCTGCACATACTAGTAGAACTATGGTTAGCGCCAGTAATAAGCAAAGCCCAAAATGTAGCGTTCATTTACCGCTATCTTCCGTCAACTTAAGCATTTTTTGTTCTGTCTAGATAGCCAAGGTATTAGATGTTGTTAGACGCAATATTGCCCGGCAATTAGGTATATCTATAGCGTGTAAAGACTTGGGAAAAAACTACGATAAGCTGGTACTTCTCTTTTCGCATCAGCGGTGAGAACGGCTCTTAGTGTTGCCCTGGCTACAGAGGTGGCACCACATTCATAAATTTTGCTTAGGATCTGGGGTCTCAACATAATATCTGGCCAAATTTCTCGATTTTCCTCTATCTCCAACTGTCCGGTCGAGAGTGAAAATAGGCTGTCGCCGTCAAATGGAGTGTGTATAGGCCAGATGCACCTAGCTAATCCGTCGTGAGAAATGGCAGCCAGTTTCTGTAACTCCGCCCTAGTGAGTTTGGCGTTGGTGGCTACAACACCTATAACAGTGTTGCTGTGTGTCAAAGACTCACTTTTACTCTCTTTACTTTTGCCAAGCATAGCTTTTGATACGTGGCTATTCCAGGAAGCGATTTCTTCTTCCAGCGGATCTGCGATTTGGGGCAGCAGATCATTTAACAGGGATATATTATTGATGTACTTTCTCCCAAGTAACCTACCCCCGTCTGATTCTGTCGGCAGTCCAGCTGCGTTTACGACAACCAAAGCCCCGACTAAAACTCCGTCGTCTAAGTGCACACAACTCGTTCCGACCCCTCCGGAAATTGGCATACCAAAATAATGGCCCACCTCCGCCCCGCTGCCGGCACCGACTGACCCCTCTTGCACGTATCCCGTTTTCGCACACTCAGCTGCCTGGTAACCCAATTCAAAGGTAGGTCTGTGTGTGAAGCTCCCACTTCGCCCTAAATCAAAAATAGCTGCGGCTGGAAGGATGGGGACCACTTCTTCGGGGGCTTTTCCGACGCGCCAACCCAAGTTTTGCTCCGCCATATATTGTTGGGCTCCAAGTGCGGTGATGAGCCCGAAACTACTTCCTCCAGTCAGTACTATTCCCTGAACTTTTTCCACCAAATTGCCAGATCGCAGCAAATCTGTTTCGTGAGTGGCGGGAGCTCCTCCTCGGCAATCAAATCCGGCAGTCGCACCTTTTGGTGTCAGAATGCAGGTTACACCGCTGGTAGGGAGCTGTTCATCCAAAGTAACTTGTCCCACAAAGACATCATCCAACTCTGTTAGAGAGCCGTATTGGTTGGAATGAATGTCGATTTTTGTATTATTAATGTTAGGTAATGTCATGATTTATTAACAATTGTGTGTAGTTGGCAAACAAGCATAAATATTTGTGGCAGTATTGCATTTATGTTACGGTACTACTATAGTATCGTAACCGATAGCGTAGTCTACTACGACAGCCGGAGTACGGCTGGTGTTGTATAAGGGCTCATAGGTCTGGAGGTTATTTTCTATGGCTGGCGCAGAGAGAAATAAGAACTTCGAGGCCACATATTTGGGGAATGGATATAAGAAGCCGTCGGGAAAGGCACTTGTTTTACTGTTTGCTCTAGTGGCGTTTTCTGTTTTGGCTTACAACGTATCAAGTGGTAGATCGGCTGTCAAGCTTATCTCCAATAAGGCTACTACAGCAAAGCTCGACAATGTCATCGTTCAAAACAAGAGCTATCCTCATCTTGGCTCGCGGAGTAAAAAAATTCTTGTGATAGGTTCCTCGGTATTTCCTCCCACTCTTGATCCAACGGCCAATGCGGCACAGGCGATCGATGAAGTAATAGACTATAACGTCTTACAGCACTTAGTCGAGTTGGCTCCAAACGGTACCATAATTCCGATTTTGGCGTCAAAGTGGACTGTTTCAAAAAACGGTATGACTTATACTTTTACGATTCGGCCGAATGTCCACTTTTCCAACGGCGATTTATTGACGCCTCAAGATGTCGTTTTTAGCATAGACAGGGTATTACACGACAGCGCTTACCCATACAGAGACATTTTTGACGTGAAGAGCGCTCATGTAGCTTCCAAGAATCAAGTTGTGGTGCAGCTGATTGAGAAGAGCTGGTCGTTTTTATTTGACATGGCGGCTTATTCAAACGGCGTCATACTCGATCCCGCTACCATCAAGAGTTTGGCCACAGATCCCATAGGTACCGGCCCTTACGTCGTAGACGGGGAGGTAAACAACTACAGTATTTCGCTCGGACTAAATCACAGGTATTTTGGTGCTTTGCCTAACGTGGGCGGAGTTGAATTCCGCTACTTTACAAATCCCAGTGCGGAAGATGCGGCACTTGAGACCGGACAAATTAATGTCATAGATAGTCTGGCCACGCCTACGGATGCTTCTCTGTTTTCCTCTAATCATCGTAAGTACGTATTGATCAGCGGTCTTTCCAACGGTAAAGTGCAATTGACAATTAACAACGCAGTAGGTCCTTTCAGAAATAAGCTCGTTAGAGAAGCTTTGGAATACGGTATTGACAAACAGCAGGTAATGGATATTGCCGCAGGTGGGAAAAGCATTGTCATAGGTACTGACTCCGTACCTGCCGATCCCTATTATATCAATTTGGCAAATTACTACCAATACAATATTTCAAAAGCCCGTGCTTTACTAAATCAAGCCGGATATCCGAATGGTTTCTCAACCACGCTCACCCTGCCGCCATATTATTATGCCCAGTTGGCTGGACCGGCAATTCAAGAGGAACTGGCTCAGATCGGCATTACCGTACATATCAAGCAGGTAGCATGGCCTCTGTGGCTGAGTCAGGTCTTTGAAGGCGGAGATTTTGATTTGACTATCATCGATCATGCCGAAGCCAGAGATGTGGGCAATTACGCCAATACGAAGTATTATTGGCACTTTGCCGATGCCGCTCAGGTGGCCAAACAATTGGCTAGTGCCAATGCCGCACCCACTAAGCAAGGGTGGATAGCTGGCATGCATAAGATACTGAAGGAAATTACGGCTGATGCCGTTAATGTCTGGCTTTATGTCTTGCCGGTGATGGAAGTACACGACAAAGGCATTATCGGTCTACCTAAATATGGCTATAGCGAATCATTTGACCTGACGCACGTTTCCTATGGCGGCAAATTGGCTAAAAACCTTATAAAAGAAGGTTACAGTCCCCGATAAGTAGGATATAAGGCGGGATTTGAAACTAGTCTGAATTGCATGATCAGGTATTTGTGCCACCGCCTTGTCTATCTTACGGTCTCATTGGTTATTGCATCTTGTATCATATTTGCCTTGATCGACATATTGCCTGGATCACCGGCTGAGGTAATCCTGGGTACACAGGCAACCAAATCCTCTGTCGCCGTTTTAAACAGGCATTTGGGCTTGGATAGCTCTCTTTATAGTCAATATCTTCATTGGATATCGGGTCTTACTACACTTCACCTCGGTAATTCTTATATATCAGGCCAGCCTATAGCTGGCGAGATAGCTTCTGCAGCCGAGGTGACTTTCCCATTGATAGGGTTGGCGATTTTACTGAGCCTGTTGATTGCGACCATACTAGGTGTGACTGGTGGCATCTCATACAGGAGAAAATTGGGAACGATCATATTGGGTATTAGTCAAATAGGTATCTCCTTCCCGAGTTTTGTCGCTGCTATGCTGCTGATCATCATCGTTGGTGTTAAGTTCCAGCTCTTACCTACTACGGGCTTTTCCGGTTGGTCTCAAGGTATAGTCGGGTCTTTGAAATCACTCGTCCTTCCGGCATTGGCGCTTTCTATCGCTGAAGGGTGTTTTTTATCAAGATATATAAGGTCGGCACTGATAGACGTGCTGAATTCTAATTATTACAGAACAGCTCTGGCCAAAGGACTGACTCCGGTAAAAGCTCTTTGGCGTCACGGGAGAAGAAATATAGCCGTAGAGGTGCTGACGGTATCGGGTATGCAAATTATTGCCTTGATCGTTGGTGCAGTGATAGTGGAGTCCGTATTCTCACTACCGGGTCTAGGTACTTTATTAATAACTTCAATCGGTAATAGGGATCTGTCAGTCATCAGGGATATATGCTTTATTTTGTCCGGCTTCGTGCTGGTTATGAATCTTATCGTGGATATCGCATATCATATAATAGACCCCAGGGCTTTTAACGATGCATAAGGGCTGGTGGCAAAGAAAAGGCAAGCTTCTTGTTTCTCCTATGAAACAAAGAAGTTTTGGTTTCAAGAAAGCGTCCGCAACCACCGAGTATAAATCAAATTTAACTTTTCTGCTAGGAGCGACAATAGTATCGGTAGTCTTGGCGATCGGTCTCATTTCACTGATATGGACACCTTATAATCCGATCAGCTATTTTTCTAAACACATTTTACAAGGACCGACATCTGCGCATTTACTTGGAACCGATCAAGAGGGAAGAGATGAGCTGTCAAGGCTGATGGCGGGAACCTGGATAACACTGTATGCGGGATTTTTTGCCACGGCTATAGGGATATTCTTCGGTACTTTAATCGGCATATACGTTGCTATGTTTCGGAACGTCATTTCCGAAATTATCATGAGAGCCGGTGACATACTTCTTGCCTTTCCAGCTTTGTTGATAGCTACCTTACTTGCAGCTCGCTATGGGAGCTCAACCGTAACGGCTATGGCAGCCGTAGGGATAGCTTTCATACCCTATGTGATGAGAGTGACAAGAGTGGCGGCGACAAAGACTTACAATTCGGATTTTGTATTGATAGCGAGGTCGTATGGTCTTGGTAAGCTCTATATAGCCGCAAAGCATATTCTGCCCAATATAGTGTCTTTGGTAACGCTCCAGACTACTCTCTTGTTCTCTGTTGCCATTCTTTCAGAAGCCGGCTTGTCTTATCTGGGGCTTGGGACACCGCCTCCCTCTCCGGCTTGGGGTGTCATGTTAAGTGACTCCTCAAATACTATTTTGACCAATCCGCTTTTGGTGCTTTGGCCAACTCTGGCAATTGCTTTGACAATTTTAGGGTTTAATCTACTTGCTGACGCAATGGTGCACAGACTCGACAAGAGGAGTAAATAGCATACTATGGCTATCAGAGTAAAAGATTTGGTCGTGGCCATAGCCGGTAAGAATCTGTTGGACAATATTAGTTTCGAGACCGGTATAAATGAGTCGGTAGCCATCATGGGAGAATCTGGCGCGGGCAAAACCCTACTCGCACTTTCTCTTCTCGGGCTGTTTCCTCATAATGCCTCTGTCGGCGGCGAGATAAATATTTTTGGGAAAAATATCTTGAACCTGACAAAGCGCGAGCTAACTTTTGTAAGAGGGAAGGAAATAGCACTAGTTTTTCAAGAACCTTCTGCGGCTTTAAATCCTCTCATGTCGGTCTATAAACAAATTGCCGAGCCATTATTGATACATAGATTAGCGAGAGCAAAAGAAGCTAAAGAAAAAGCCATTTTTTATTTAGGCCAGGTTGGGATAAATGATTACGAGAAAAAAGCTTTTTTGTTTCCCCATCAACTCTCCGGAGGAGAGAAGCAGAGGGTGCTGATTGCCCAGGCTCTCATTACGGAACCGAAATTGCTAATTACCGATGAACCCACCGCAGCCCTTGATCCGATCTTGAAATTGCAGATAATAGATTTACTAACCAACATGACGAAAAAAATAGGAGCAAGCTTATTTGTGGTTACTCATGAGTTGCCGGTGGCAAAACTCCTGTGTTCTAAGATGGGTATTTTGCGGAATGGGCGTATTTGTGAATTCGGCCCCTTGGATTCGTTGCTAGCATCTCCGGCAGATGACTACACCAAGTCGCTTTTGACCAACAACCTATTCTAATACTTACTATCTAAAATTGTTTTAGGCGCGCCGAAACGAAAATATACTACTTAGTGCTGTCATAATCAACATTTTCACGGAAAAAATAAAGACACGCTTGCTTACCAAAGTAAAGTTGCTATGAAAACTCTATGCCAAGAGGCTAGGCTTTACATGTTAGCCGCTCTTGTAAAGGAATGTGGTTTGGAAAGACAAATGCCAAGCGGCAATATGTTGGATATAAGAAATTTGGTGAAGATCTATCCGCGAAGACGTAGTTTGTCGGCTGAAGGGGATTTTCCCACCGGTAGTTTTGTGCTCCAAACAGGAAAAGACATACCATTTTGGAAAAATCGTTCATTAAAAAGTGGAAATATCGTTTTATCAGGGATAAATCTTTCTCTTGACAAAGGCGACAGATTAGCTTTGGTAGGGGCATCTGCTTCAGGAAAGAGTACGTTAGCCAAGATTATCCTTGGTTTGGAACCTATCTCCGTAGGTGAAATATTTTATCGTGGTGAAAAAATCTGCTATGGCCACAAAAAAAGCAAAAACGGTGCTTTGAAGAAACTTAGAGAAGAAACCGGATTAATTCTTCAGGATCCGCGCAGTTCTTTTGATCCGCGCATGGATATGGTATCTTCTGTGGCTGAGCCGCTCTGGGGGCGCCAAAATATAGAGACAGCCAAGGAGGCTGCCGAGGAGTTACTTGATCTCGTGGGACTTGATTCTCGGTATTGCAAAAGCTATCCCCATCAGCTTTCCGGAGGTCAATTACAGAGGGCGGCAATTGCCAGAGCAATGGTCTCGGGACCCAAGCTGCTGATAGCTGATGAAATGCTTAGTGCCTTGGATCCGGGTAGGCGAAAAGAAATTTTAGATTTATTCACGGATACAATTATCAAGAGGCCCGATTCATTAATTTTTATCGCACACGATTTAACTGCCGTAAAATATTTATGTAATAAAATTGCTGTAATTAATCACGGAGAGATAGTGGAGTATGGAGATATAAGCTTGGTGCTGAGTAAGCCACAACACCCATACACCCTTCAGCTCGTACAAGCCGATGCTGCTTTAAATATTTAATGGCTTTTCTAAATGTTTACAAAATCCAATTACACAGGCCTATTTGATTAATTTATTTTCCTGCTATGGCTGTCATAATCATCACCTTACTTTAAGTTTTCCCTCGTAGGTTATAAGTCTATAGTTGTATATAAGATAATAGGAGATAACAATGATTAATATTGCACATCTTTCAGATATACATATTACCAAAGGTAATTTACTGCATAACGTCATCAACACAACAGCTATTTTTGAAACGCTGATGAATGAGTTGTCTTTGGCAGAACGTGAAATTGATTTACTGGTTATATCGGGTGACTTAGCTGATTCCGGATCTTTGATATCTTATGAAATATTGGGAGAAATCCTGGATAGATCTAAAAAGCATTTTGGTTGCGAAGTTATGTTGGTACCTGGCAACCATGATGCCAGAGAGCCTTTTCGCCGGCAATTTTTCGCCGGGAATAAAACTACTTTTCCTACCGGACGTTTAGACTATGCGATAAGAGTCAAAAACTGGCAGTTCATAGGACTAGATACCCTCGATGAGGGGCATGATTACGGAAACCTCCTACCAACTCAAATTGATTGGTTGCAAGAGAGGTTAGCAGATGAAAGTTGTCTCGGAAGTATCTTGGTGATGCATCACCCTCCTGTCGATTCTCCGACGGATGGCATGAGTAAAATAGGGTTACAAGATAAAGATCGTTTTAGAGATCTGCTGATAGGTAGTAATGTCAAGTTAATTCTGGCCGGTCATTACCACCATTTTCTCTGCGCCGATTTCCCACCGGCCAAGGTTTTGGTGGCTTCAGCAACGGCATATCAAATTGATCCGCTTTCTGCGCCCGGAAAACTCAGAGGATATCAGGGATCGGCTTTTAACTTAATCAAGGTTAGTGACGATGCCGACTTCTTCGTGACGCAAGTACACAGAAGTCACCCCGACTCACCTCCGGTTCTGAACTCCACTTTGGAAAAGCTTGGTATATACTGACACAGATTTTCATTTGTCATCTATAAATTAGATAGATGTATAGAAACCGTTCTCAAGATGATAATTTGGATAGAAGAGTGAGGTAAAAGAAGTGATCGTTGTCAAAATAGAGCAGTGGCCGGACGGCGCCGATATCGAAGATCCTAGAGAACGCCTACGACCGCATGCCGACATAGCTTGGGCCGTATTGAAGAACGACAAGACCGGTACGGATGACTTAGGCAATTACGAAGTAAGGCTCTACGACCCGCCTCCGTATAATCCGTGGGCGGGAGCCGTCGTCAAAGAACAAGTGTCAAATTTCCCCCGCAAACGCTTGGGAGTCTGGGATTTATTGCATAAAGCCCTTACGCCCCTCGTCAAAGACACGGATCGCTATTGTATAAAAAGTTACGATGAAATAGACTGATTAGCCGGAGACCGACCAAGCAGTCTATTTCATTCATTTAGATCGATGAAGTCGCTTTATCTCCGGTTCCGACTGTCTTTTTATTACGGTATCTCTCGTATACACCTGGACCAAAACCAAGTCCCAAGATCCCTACCGCCAGCATGGCAAAAAATTCCGGATAATAAGGGTCTGCCTGATACAAAAAGCGTACGGTGTAGGTACCCTTATTCAAAGTTACGCCCACCAAAGCCGGAGCCACCATTTCAGTCTGAGCAGGTTTGGAATTGACGGTGACGGTCCATCCCGGGTCATAAGAAGCGGACAACAAAACAACCGCTCTTCTATTGAGATGGACTTTGGTTGTAAGCTCTCCTTCAACCAAGTCGGGACGTTCGCTGATAACATATCCCGGTGATCCGGAAGGCTGCTGATTTGGTGCCAAGGTCGGCTTAGCCGCCGGTGCGCCGTCATAGGCTACCGTCGGATATATTTTCTTATAAGGTAAGTTGCTGTCTATAAAGCTGAGTGATTTGGCACCGATATCGCTTCTGTTTTCCGCTATGGTACCTCTGGTATCGACCACCTGGACATAGCTGTTGGAAGGTATTTCCCAGAGACTGTAGTAGGGGTTACTCATAATTTTCTTTGCTTTGACTGACAGGTCACTTATCGTGGAAGTATAGGGGGATAAAATAATGTATCTGATGCCAAACATGGAGTAATCGCCAGGGTTGCACTGATCAAAATTCTGTTCCGGGTTTGACATTAATGCAGCCGTACGCATGGTATAGCCGACTTCAGGAACGTTATACTGCTCTATCCACTTGTAGACAGGGAATTGTAGACCGTCCGTCGGGTTAACTTCCGCTATCGACTCCACAGGATTGGTGGTAAGAGCAGATTGCTGCTGTTTTGTCAATTGTGGATCACTTACCCCGTTTGAGGTATAGCACTGAGCGGCGTTGACATTCCCGAAAGTTTCCTGTGTACCGGCCCAGACTCTCCCGTCGCCCAGTTGCTTAATCTTATCGATAATTGGCATCAAGAACGGCTTATATTGAATATCAGCCTCGTGTTCGACGGATATATCTTGACTGTTAGCGGCATCCTGGGAGGCGATGGCAGTCCAGGCGGGAGAAAGTGCGCCAACCAAGACCACTGTGCCGAGGGCGGCAGAAAAAGCTGACTTGTAAATAGGGCGGAATGAGCCTGTGTTTATATAAGCCCATTTCCCAATAATCTTGGCAAGCTTGAGCGAATATCGGCCGATTTCAAACGCTCCCATGCCGGCAAAGTAAATACAGGTCAGTTGGAGACCCATCAGGAATCTGCGGAGAAACAGATCTTCACTTCCGGGGATAAGGCGAATGAGCGGTCCCCAGAATGGTTTGCCGAACATTAAAAGTGCCGAGATAAAAAACATAACCAGCAGAGGCCTGACTCTTTGATCCTTTGAGATTCTGGCCAGAGCAATGATTATACCGATGATTGCCAGGATAGTGATAATGGGAAAGCGGTTGTTATCAAGTAAGCTCCCGTCAAAAAACCACCTGATAATCGGCCGGGCGCCGTATGATTGCGAAATGTAAGTGGGGGCCAACAACTCATTGACGGCTGCCCAACGTTTATATTGTAAAACAGGAATTACCACAAACCCGAGGCATAGGCCGGTCCCTACTAAAAGTACTCCGGCTCGTTTGAGACGGTTTTTTAGATCGGACGGTACTAACCAAGGGAACAAGATGATGGGGGCAATGGCAAGGTAGCCCGTCATAAAGTGAAAAGCCGTAGTGAGAGTGATTAAGATACCCGCTACCAACAATTTCTTTGAAGATTCCATTGCCCTGTAGGTAAACCCCCAGGCAAGGGGTAAAAACCACATACCCCAAAGTTGAGTCGTCAGACCGTATCCTACCCAAATATAAGTCTTTTGTTCGTAGCCGATAAATTGGTTACTGGCAATAAGTGGTGAAACCAAAGCAGCGGCTGCGGCGACCCAGGGGTTCAAGCGAAAAAGTCTTGCCGAGATGTATATAGTGATCGGCCATGTGGCAAGTAGTAGGTAAAGAAGCCAGGCAAAAGTCGTTGACTGACCGAAGATAAGACCGATTGATCCCGTTACTATAGATGAAAGGCTTTGGTAGTGTAAAAACTGTGGAGATCCAAGCTGGAGATACGGCCACCAACCGTCGAGTGGCAGGTGACCGTGTGTGAGTTGAGAGGCCGCCCATCTGGCCATTTGTGCATGGACTGAGGCGTCGTCTATATAGGCCACGGTTGTCGTCTCTGCCCAAAGCTCTTTTAGACCAAACCCTACGGCTATAGCTACCAAAACCAACGGACCAAACCTGTTGAGAAGTTTTACCCCTTTGTCGGTAACCGAATCGGCCATGTCCATTCTTCTGGACTGACCCGGATTTTTGCCTATCGGAGATGTATTTCTACCAGGGTTTCCCATAGCTGCGGTTTGAGGCGCGTTTTCCCGCATCTCAGATGTCTTGATATTGGGGCGGTTGCCGGGAGAGCGGGGAGCTCTTTTTTTTCGGGAAGATCGATTGGCCATAGGAATGAAGAATAGTTGTTTTAAAACCTATGTGTATAAAAAAATTACTTAAAGCATATCAGATGGGGTAAAAAACGATTCACAGTAATTTTTAAGAAATGATAAAGTTTTAATAACCAAAACAGTAACAAGTAAAAGTTTTGAAAGATTATAACTAGCTTTGAAAAGGTTTTTCTGCGGACGACTAATAAATAGTCAGGTAGCCGGTAAGTTTACAAGGTACAGCCTGGCCAATGTGAAAAATATCTATACTTCCTAGTAGATGGCAATAAGCTTATCATCTGCAATTTGTCGACTAGCATGCTACCCCTGATAACTGATTGTCCGGAAAGCTTAGGTATGGTGAGAGATTGATGTAAATATAAGAATTCGTGCTCTATTTTTCAAGCCTTTAGTTTATTAGAGAAGGTTGCTTTGGCCTTGATTGGTTTTTTGAGTTTTCCCCGGCTATTTCTTTTAGAATATCAAGCTATAAAGAGTAGTTAGCGGTAGAGTTCCTAGGTGTGCAGTCTTGTAAGATATAACAACCGTAATTTTGAAAAGTTTTAGGTAAATGTGTGCCGGGTGTATGGATAATGCCAACGGGTTTTTAGATGGGAAATAAAGGTTTGTTGAAATAATGGCAATCATAGATGAACATTTGGGCAGAGTATTGAGTGATCGATACCGCCTAATGAAGCCCATCGCCAGCGGCTCATCAGCACATGTCTATGCGGCTACAGACGTCACGCTAAAACGTACCGTAGCGATTAAATTATTGCACCCCGGTCTCAGTGGCGATAAGCACTTTTCCAAACTTCTTCTCCAGGAGGCTCATGCGGTTGCCTCGTTAAACCATCCCAATATCGTCCAGGTGTATGACTGCGGGACGGATCAAGGAAACTCTTATCTGGTTCTGGAGTATCTGAGCGGCGGTTCTCTGGCCGCTCTTTTTGACAGTGGGTCTCACCTCGACGTTTCGCAGGCATGTTCTTTGGGCTTGGAATTGGCCAGAGGACTTGCTTATGCCCACAGGCGGGGCTTTATACACAGAGACATTAAACCGGCAAATATTCTTTTTAGTGAAGACCAAGTACCCAAAATAGCCGATTTTGGTTTGGCCAAAGCTTTGGCAGCGGCGTCCACCACGGAACCTCTGGGAGGACAATTAGTCACGGCCCGCTACGCTTCTCCCGAGCAAGCGGAGGGTATTGCACTTGACGCGAGATCCGACGTGTATTCGCTGGCTATTGTGCTCTATGAAGCTGTAACAGGTAAAGTCCCTTTCCTAAAAGATACGACATTAGCGACCTTGACTGCCAGAGTCGGCGCCATATTGCCGCGGGCTAATGAACTCGGACCCTTGATGCCCATTTTAGCCCAAGCAGCGATAAGTGAGCCTTTGGCAAGACTTGACTCCGCTGAATTGGTAAAAGAACTGGAAATTCTAAAGTCATATCTAAAGCCTGCTCTGCCTCTCCCGATAAGAGTCGCTGAAATTTCCTCTCCGCCACAAGAGAGCAAGATAGCAAAGTCATCTAAAGTTGTGCAAACGCCGCAGTTAAAAAATGACAAAGGCGGACGAGAAAGAGACGATGATCTGGGCGACGATCTGATTGCCAGCGGACTCATTAAAGAAAGCCGCAGTGGAGTAAATGCCAAAGAGCATAGTTCGAAAACAGGTAAGGACGCCGATTTTGTCAGCAATGCCGACAAGAGTGATTTGAGTTCGGCTTTGGCGGAAGAACCTTTTAATGTCTTTGGAGTCGATAAGAAATCCGGCAAAGGCAAATTTTTCGCCATTACCCTAGTCATACTTATTTTACTGGCGGGCGGGGGTTTTTACGCATATGGAAAGTTGAAATACTCCCAAAAAGTTCCTTCTCTTGTGGGTGTCAGTTATCAAAGGGCCAAAAGCTTAGTTTTGGCAAATAACTTAAAGCTCGATATCTCTCATAGGAGATATTCAAGTATCGAACCTGCCGGACTCGTGATCTCCCAGTCACCCGCGCCGGGAATGCGTCTTGAAAAAGGGCAGGTTGTGAAAATTATTCTTTCACTTGGGCATGCTCCGGTTGCAGTTCCACTACATCTGGTCGGCGAGAAAGAAGCCGCGGTTGTTGCCAAGCTTGCGGGGGATGGTTTTAAATATACGGTTATCGATAAGTATCAAAATAAGATACCGGCCGGTCAGGTTGTGTCAGTCATCCCCTCTTCAGGTATGGTCAAGTTTGGTTCTAAAATCAAAATAACCGAGTCAAAAGGGCCGGCCCCAAGGACCATACCGCAATTGGCCGGCTATGACTGGGCGCAGGCTTCGCTCAAACTTAGTAAGTTGGGCCTGTCGCCCGTCCAAGTGACCAGTTTTTCCAATACCATCACAGCGGGTGAAGTGATTTCAACGTCACCGGCCATGGGGACAAAAGGTATTCCAGTCGGTAGCAAAGTAACGGTCAACATATCTAAAGGCCCGTTGCTGGTCGCCGTTCCGAGTGTATCTGGAATGACTATCAAAGAAGCCATAACGGCGATAAATAACGCCGGTCTCCAAGTAACAGAGCAAATAGGTCCGCCTTTTGCCACCACAGCTTCCACAACAAGTCCGGCGCCCGGCGCCGAGGTCCGTCCCGGTACCTCGATAACTCTTTATGTAAGCTAGTCCTTTTTCTAAATAAGGCAGATATTTAGCTCTATATCAATCTGTACAGGTTCTGAATCGGTAATACCGTATTTGTCGCTATGTGGAGACAAAGTTATTTTGATCCGGCTATTTTGTTATTTCCCGTAGCTTTTCTGTGATCTCAAGCTGCACTTGCCCAGGTGGAGTGCTCTGGTAGGCAAGGAGTTTGCCGACGTCTCCTTCCACCATGATTTTGCCCGTCATAAAGGCCTGTAGGGCAGCGTCACCGTTGCCGTCAATCAAGACGGCCTTACAGGTATCGTAATCCAAAGTTACGAAAACATCCGGTGTATCTAATTGTCCCAGGTCTATAACAAGTTTGCCATCGCGTGAATCCAGAAAAGCTTTTATTTCGCCCTCTTGGAAAGGTGTATTGAGGATGGTGAGGTTCATGGTTACTTCCAAAGGGGCTTCGGATGCCTTATCTTTGTAGCTGTCCTGTATTTCTTTCGCCGATGTGATCCATTCCGCACTTAAAAATTCATGTTTGGCCATGCCGGTACGATAGGACAGATTTTTGGCTTTCGTGGGCAAAATGGCAATAAAGTTTGCAAAAGGCAATATTTTATCGACAGCCTATTTGTTTTTCGAAAGAAAGTTTCCGGGTAAAACGCATCTGAAACGGGAAATCAATTGGAGGTGTAAAATAAACCATCAGAAGGAATATTTTTCTAAAACTTCCGATAAGCAATGTCTCAACCGCCAAGAAGCACTAATTTGGATTCCAGACGGAGTGATAAGCCAAGCTTACCTATTGCACCTGACCTATTGGGAAAAGATACTTTGCAGTATTTGTCTTTTCTGGGTAGTTGGTGAATTGGAAAATAAAATATAAACGAGGTAAAAGAGTGCCCGAAGATTTAGATAAGAACTTGATAGGAAAAGACGAGGTTATCAAAGTGGCGAAGTTGGCCAGGCTTTCTTTTGAAGACGATGAAGCGACCAAGATCTCATCTGAGCTATCAACGATATTAAAGCACTTTGAGGCGATGCAAAGCGTTAACACGGAGAACCTGGCACCCATGGCACATTCAATGGATGTCACTAACGTACTGAGAGAAGACGAGGCCACGATGTCGTTAGAAAGAGACGAAGTCCTTCTTAGTGCGCCGGCTGTCAGTGAGAATAGATTTTTAGTACCGAGGATACTCAAGGAGGAAGAGTGAGCTCAGGCATTCGGCCGCCGCGCTTTGGCGCTGGGAAAGGACAAATTCCTTCTACGGTAAGTGAACTTGTGAAACTCGTTCAAAAAGGGGAAATCAAAGCGCAGGAGATTTTGGAAGTTTCCCTACAGACAATTGCCGAAAGCGATGGAGAGATCAACAGTTTTAATTTGGTTCTC
Organism: Actinomycetes bacterium; assembly: GCA_021798275.1. Classification (GTDB taxonomy): domain Bacteria; phylum Actinomycetota; class Acidimicrobiia; order Acidimicrobiales; family Bog-793; genus JAJZMK01. The sequence goes on from JAJZMK010000029.1 coordinate 31,754, forward strand.
CATGAGCAGGCTCTTGAAGATGCCAAAAAAGTCGACGCGTCAATAGCAAAAGGTGGTTTTAGCGGACGCTTGGCCGGAATACCTATTGCCATCAAAGACAATATATGTACGAGGGGTATCTCAACAACGTGCTCATCAAAGATACTGGCCAATTGGAAGCCGCCCTATGACGCTTCCGTAATAACCAAACTGAAAAGTGAAGGGGCCATCATCGTCGGTAAGACCAACATGGATGAGTTTGCCATGGGGTCGTCGACAGAAACCTCATTTTTTGGTCCGACCAAGAATCCTTGGGATAAAGAGAGGGTTCCCGGCGGTTCATCCGGAGGATCAGCAGCAGCCGTCGCTGCCGGTATGGTGCCACTTGCCATTGGATCAGATACCGGAGGATCTATCAGACAGCCGGCTTCTTTGTGTGGCGTGGTGGGGATCAAGCCTACTTACGGACTTGTTTCCAGGTACGGGCTTGTTGCTTTCGCCAGTTCTCTCGATCAGATAGGACCTTTTGCCTCTTGCGTTGACGACGCCGCGCTGTTACTTGACGTACTGGCATTTCACGACGAGAAAGATTCCACTTCCCTGGGTAGAGATCGCTATCAATCCGGGAATGTAAATATTGACGTATCTTCGCTAAAAGTCGGCATTATAAGTAATTTCTTGCCAAATGCCGCAGAGTCGTGCCATCAGGCTGTAACAGATGCTGCCCGTGTCCTGGCTAATTTTGGGGCTAAGGTTGACGAAGTTGATATAAAGGAATTGGATTATGCCATTGCGGCTTATTACATTATCGCCCCGGCTGAAGCTTCTTCCAACCTTGCCCGTTTTGACGGTGTCCGTTATGGTTTAAGAGTCGACGGAGCCGATGTGGAAGAAATGAATATTAAAACCAGAACCGAAGGTTTCGGCGTGGAAGTGAAGAGACGGATCATGCTCGGTACTTACGCTCTTTCTGCCGGTTATTACGACGCATATTATTTACAGGCACAAAAAATACGTACTTTGGTCAAGGATGCGTTTAATAAAGCTTACGGTAAGTACGATCTCCTACTCTCACCGACAAGTCCGACCGTGGCTTTCCCACTTGGTTCCAAGGTTGCCGATCCGCTGAGCATGTACCTCTCGGACCTGTATACCATACCTACCAATTTAGCCGGTCACCCGGCAATAAGCGTCCCCTATGGTATAGGGGAAGACGATATGCCTGTCGGACTACAACTACTAGGCCCTGCTCTTTCGGAGTCTTTGTTGATCAAAGTAGCCAAGATGCTGGAAGAAAACAATACCGATAAACAGGATAACTAAAAGGACGCAAGATGGCTCAAGATTTATTGAACTCAAGCAAAGATGATGCTCTGACAGGATTTGAGATTGTCGTCGGGCTGGAAGTACACTGCGAGTTGTTGACGCAGACAAAGTTGTTTTGTGGATGTAGAAATAACTTCGGGGACGAGCCGAATACAAACATATGTCCGGTATGCCTGGGCTTACCGGGTTCTCTCCCGGTTCTCAACAAAAGAGCCGTGGAGTTAGCAATGAAGATAGGCAAAGCCTTAAATTGTGAAATATTGCCTTCCAGCTTTCACCGGAAGAATTATTTCTATCCGGATATGCCAAAAGACTTCCAGATTAGCCAATACGATCAGCCCATCAATGCTAATGGATATTTGGAGCTTCCAGATAAGTCAAAAGTCGGTGTGGTGCGCGCTCATATCGAAGAAGATACGGGAAAGTCTCTCCACATCGGAGGAAGCGGCAGAATAGCCGAAGCCAGTAAGTCACTGGTGGATTACAACCGAGCAGGCGTGCCCTTGGTGGAAATAGTATCTGCTCCCGAGATCCGTTCATCAGAACAGGCAAAAGCTTATGTGCAAGAGCTCAGGTACATACTTGTGGCAACCGGAGCTTCTGATGGGCGGATGGAGGAAGGCTCTTTGCGGGTAGACGCCAATGTTTCCGTAAGGCCGGTGGGTTCAAAAGAATTTGGTACAAGATGTGAGATCAAAAACTTAAATTCTTTGCGATCACTTACCCAGGCAATAGAATATGAGGCAAGACGCCAGGCTGGGTTGATACGTGATGGTAAGAAAGTTACCCAAGAGACCCGACACTATAATGAAGTTACCAATGCAACCTCCTCTATGCGTTCAAAAGAAGAAGCCAATGACTATAGGTATTTCCCCGAACCTGATCTCGTACCTCTCGTACCAGATGCATCTTGGATAGAAGAGATCACAAGTGACATCCAATCACTGCTACCGGCGACAAAAAGGCGTAACCTATCATCTCTGATCGGCGAAGAGTACCAAGATCAGATTTCACTGCTTGTTGAGATAGGTCTGGATGAACTTGTTTTGGACTCGGTCAAAGCCGGTGCCGATGCAAAATTGGCATTAAATAGAGTCATCAATGAAGCTGCCAGGGAGCCAGAGAAAGCCAGTAGGTTGGCTGTCAAAGATTTTGTTGACCTCATCAATATGGAATCATCGAATAAGTTAAGTGCCACTCAGTCCAAAGTGGTATTACAGGAAATGCTTACATCAAGCGATCATCCGGCAGAGATAGCCAAACGTCTTGGTTTTGAGCAGATGGATCAAGATAGTCTACAAGATAATGTCAGAGGTGTTATTGAAGCAAATCAAGCAGAATGGGGACGCTATCTTGCTGGCGATGAAAAAGTACTTCAGTTCCTACTCGGGCAAGTTATGCGTTCCACAAAAGGGCGGGCTAACGGGAAAGAAGTCATGGAAATCATTGGTAGGCTAAAGAGTAATTAGTAAGTAATTTAATTCACATTCAAATTATTTAGATGAAATAGCTCCTACTAGATTGCCAACATTTAGGCAAATGCAAATATTTATATGTATTGAGAAATAATGTCTAGCATAACATCCGCATGAGCTTTTTGACTGTAATTAGTGTGCATAAACTCTCGTCCAGAGTTTCCAATATCTTGTCGCAGTGATTCAGATTTTGCTAATTCCCGTATCCATGCTACGGCATCGTCAAGATCAGGTTCGGCCCAGTAGGTAGGCTTATTCTTAGGTGCATGCAGCTCGGCATACCAGGGAGTTGGGTTTAGATAAAAATCACCGGGCTGAATTTTTACTAACTCATACCCTACCGGGCAGCCTGTTGAGTTGTTCAAAAAGTCTGTATTGCCTGAATACGCGGTACCGATTACAGGTTTACCGAGGTACATAGATTCGGCCATGCCTAGTCCAAATCCTTCAGATCTATGTAAAGATATATATATATCGGCAAGTGAAAGGAGGGAACCCATTTCGGTTGGGGAAATATGTTCCTCAATTAAGATGCCATTAATAGATGCAAGTTTTTGTTTAATTATCTTGCGTGCTTCAGGAAATTTATATAAATGACTTGCTTTTACCACTAATACAGAATCAGTTATTTGATTTGGCATTGCTTTAATATAAGCATCGATGCCTCCTATGGGATTTTTTCTTCTAAATGGTGAGTTAGCATCAAAAGAAATAAGGTAGACAAGAGTATCTTCGGGAATATTCAATACTTGTTTTGAAGTTGATAAATCAGTAGCTACTTCTACTATAGGTGGCACAACATGAACTGGGAAGGGCAAGATATTATTAAATATATTCTTTACAAAATTACTACCTACTAAAATCGCATCCGGTCTCAAGTCGTTAGCTAGTTTAATTAAATGATCAGGCATTAGGGGTAATTCCCACCACCACGATGCCAGAAGCCTATTATTTTTTCTCTGCTCGTAAAGAAATGATTTATCAAGTACAGAGCACTCACTGATATTTAAATAACATATATTGAAAGGAAATATGGCGCCATATCGAAGACTTTTTAGCTCAGGAGACAAGTGGTCTTCATCAGTGGGAGCATGTAGATCATGGTCAGCTATAGATATTTCTATACCGGAATCATAAAGTGCTTTAATGGAGCGTCTGGCTGCCTCTGCTATACCGGTGCTTGTTGCAAGTGCGGTTATAGCCGTCACTCCTACGGCGCTTTTGGGTTTTACAAGACCGCTATCGTGCAATACTGTAGATTGTGATTGCATGATAGTAGACCTGATGCGAGAGAGTATTCTAGATGAAATATAATCAATATCAAGTTCTGTCTCTGCCCATTTTTGAGCTGCTAGCGATGCTTTTATTATTCTAGTTGTATCATTTGCTGCCCCAAGCATTCTGGATGCAAGGTGTTCTGGAAGATCAGAGGTATTTTCTATTGGCCAGCAAAACTCATTTGGATATTCAAGCCATTGTGGCAATGGTGAAATAATAGCCGGTTTTCCAAAGTAAAATCCTCGTAGTAAAGTTGCACTTGTTTCACCCATAGTCGGCCAACGTAGTAGTATTTGTACGTCACACAAAGATATATAGTGATCAAGCTCTTCAAATGAGAGATTTGTGTGGAACTCGATGTCGTCTCTAACATAGTCATCAAGATCTGAAACAGTCTTTTGTAGAGATTCCATGACGGAGGTGTCATCAACCCTGCCAGCTATCATAAGTTTCATATTTTGGTTTTTCTCGCGAGCTTTAATAAATGCCTTCAGGGTTTCGGGGATCTTTTTATGCTTTGAAATTCCTCCAAATACGCCAAAAATAATTTTCTCGCCGCTATTCTTTCGCCGGTGTAAGGTATTTTGATTGAGCGACATACCGTAGTTAATTTTTTCAGCCTCAATACTATATCTGATTTTAATAAATTGGCATCCATACTCAGAATTGACAAATACAGCATTGCTAGCATTAAGAATTCTACGAAGCACCGGGTAATCAAGCCTATTTATTGTCTGTGGATCTTTCATACTTTCCAATAAATGAGGCAAATTTTTTAATTGTGGGTTATCAAAAATAAGTTCTTCCAAAAAGATATCACTGTTGATTGTCCCGCATAATACCGCATGGAAGTCAAACAGGGATAAATCATGAATGACGACCGTACCTCCGTATGTCAGCAGCGGTTTGTACATGTAGCCGTGAAAGCCAAAGTGATTTCCAAATTGGAAGATGTTGGTGCTAAATTTTTCTATAGAGTACTCTGAAGCCTTGATCATGTCCACCCCAGAAGGTGGCTTGCAACGGCGATAGTATTGATCATCGACAACCGCCGCGACAGCACATTTTTTATTGAGGCTGGCTAATAATTCAAAACTGTAATCGGAAATTCCACTCCCCAAAGGTGGAAGGGGTGTCCAAAAGGCTATCGGTTTTCCGAAGTCACTAAGCAATCTTTTTTCCTATAATGGAGTAGTCGGGAGCTGATATAAACATATTGTGCAATTCTTTGGCCAGTAGAGTTAATTTTGGATCAACGTTTTGGCCTTCTAGGATGGATTGAATTCCATCTAGATACAAATAACCATCCCTATCATGTCTTATGATATCAACCCCTATAAATCCTCGTGCAGATACCAGGAATTCTAATAATCTTGGTGGGAGAGGCTTTATATGTGTTGGATCGAGATAGAAATTGCAACTTCCGATGATAATATTTTCAGGGTTAGGCGTCTCAATTATCAAGATGCCACCCGGTGCTAGCGCAGCCAGAGATCTGTCAATTAGTTCTATTTGTGTCTCAAGGCTTAGATGTTCGATGATATGAATTGCCGTTACCGCCCCGAGAGAACCTGGTCTGACTGATCTTAGGTGACTAATAGCATCTTCCAGCTGTGCCTCTAAACCTTTTTTGAGGCACTTATCAATATTGTCCTCGAGTGTATCTACCCCGTAAGAGGCTATTTTTTCTTCCTGGAGGAGCTCTAAGAATTCTCCCCGTCCACAGCCGATGTCAACTACCGGTCCAAGATGCGATATTTCTTTTAAGATGGGGATATAGTCACTTAATAATAATTTGATGTTTGCTTCGCTTCCCCGAAACGTATCCTCCAATGCGGAATAAAGTCCTTCAAATGAGGAGGGTAATGCGGCTAAAGATTCTGCCTTTGGCGGAGCAGGAAAAGATTTTTTGACTTCATTTAAGAAAAGATCTACTTGAGCAAGACGTGGCCAAACAGATTTAACTTCCTTTGAAAGAGAGTATTTTGTATCAGAAAGTTCCTTTGCAAGAGAGTATTTTGTATCAGAAAGTTCCTTTGCAAGAGAGTATTTTGTATCAGAAAGTTCTTTACTTATCCTGGATTCAATCTCTTCTATGTATGAGGAGGTATCAGTAAACTTGGTCTCGAATAATCTGTCCTGGTCTTGTAGCTGCCTGGCATGATTATTGATTGTCTCTTGTATCGGGCCAAGGACTTCATATAGCCTTGTAAAAGATTGCTGCTGAACCAATTCGATCAGCGTGCTGAGCCTTCCGAATGAGTTTGATATTTCCGCAATCTCAGATATATATTTCTCATGGTCTTCTAAGGTGATATCTTGGCGTGTGCATACTTCGTCGTGATGTATCAATGTGGCATCATGGCTTTGAAGACTTTTTTCATGGCGTTCCAGCACGCTGTCATGGCGCTCCAAGACTTCCAAGTGGTGAGCTAGAACCTGTTCGTTATGATGAATAAATCCATCATGCCTAGTCAATGTCTGCTCAAAACGTTCCAGAACGGATGTATGGTGTGTCAGAGAAAATTGGATCTGGCCGAGAGTTTCCGTGATGGCAGTAAGCGTATTTTTTAGCTCCGTGTCGTTTTGCGACAACTTTGATATATCGGCGACTAGCAAGTTGTTGAGTTTTACTTGATGTGCCAAAAAGGGCCAGGTAAGTCTGGCAACTATTTTTTTGATGAATCTAAGCTTACTCCCGCGAGGTACGGGTAGACCAAGGTTTATATCTTCCAATAATGCTTGAGTAATAGCCACGGCTGTTTATCCCTTTTGTTAAAAATCTTTATTACCTGATAAATATATACCTATAAAGATAAAGCCACTTTAGAAAAGTATTTTATATAGCAATTTGTTTTTGCACTAGGAAACATTACCTCAGCTTACGTATGGTTAGAACGGTGATCCAACTAACAATATAAATATATTTTATTTGTATGCGATAACGGCATAATAATCCTGTTCGCTTAAGTCCAAGCGATAATCCCCTGTACCAGTCGGGAAGAATACTTCGGCTCGTTCAAATCCTGCCGCATAGCATTCGGTGAGCAATACTTCTGGAAATACTGGACGATTTAGTTGAGGATCTGCCCAGGAATTGATAAAAGACCTTGGTTGATGTGGATTACGGGCTTCAAGTAGAAGAAGATATCCCGATGAAAGCAGGTCATGTATTTTAGTGAGTATTGAGGTCAGATCTTCTTTTGCCAAGTATTCCACGATATTTGTGGCAGCGATTGAAGACTGTAGGTTGGTTGACAGAGATGCCAAGTAGTCAGATAAATCTGCACATGTTACATCCAATCCAAGACTTTGACAGTATTTTACAGCGGTTTGATCCCTATCTACTCCTACGGCATCCACTTTATACTCCCGGAGGAGGCTAAGCATCTCCCCTTGCCCACAGCCTAAGTTGATAATGTGATTATAGTTAGCCAGAATTTTTAAATAAGCTGTTTGTCTGGCGATAATCTCACTTTTGCTTCCCTTTAGAGATTGATAATTCCATAAGGAATTCAGATCTATTTTGTCTGCTTTCTTTGCGTCGCTCAAAGCGGTTGTTGCAGACCGCCCACTTTTCCCAACAGTTGTTTTGAGTTCTTTATCAATCACTTCCAAGTAAGACTTGGCTGTTTTTAGTAAATTGCGGTCGAACCCCAATGTCGAAAAGCCGTCTATCCCTTTGATGAAAGCATTTGGCTCCGTAAAGACAGATGACAGAGTACAATTTTTGAGTTGTTGAAGCGCTTCTTCTAATTCATGAATCTGGCGACGGCTTTTGGGTCCGGCTATCAGTTTTACTTCTTCACCTAAGTACTCGAAATTAGCCTCTAATGCGTCAACCGCATCTCGTAGAGTAAGAATTTCTTTTACGGAGGCATTAAATTTATTATCTTGGCTCTGTAGCACCTTCTTTTGTCCGTAAATCAAATCGCGTATTTCTGTAAGTTGGATTTCTAAGTCTTTGATCCTGTTTAGGTTGGACTTGACATGTCTGGAATTTTCCGTTACCTGTTGGTCGTCGAAGGTTGTATCTTCGTTTAGGTGGGTTTGTAGGTTGTGGATGCTGTTATGTAGAGAGGAAATTTCCTGCCCGTACTCGGTGATCAATCTGGCAACGTGTTCTATGCCGGCCGCCATAGCTATGTCCAGTGTCTTCTGCTGTTCATCATGATGGCGTAAAGCTTTATATATTATCTTTCTGTATACTTTTGCCAGCTTACCTTTATTACTCCCGGTATTTAGATCCGGGGAGGACTTAGCCATTGCTATTAGCGGAGGATCAGCAGGCAGCTGTTCGATATTGTTGATCTCATGAATTGACATTTGATTTCCTCTTGATAATAATTGTGCTTGGGCAAAATCAAAGCGTCCTTTTACAAATTGTGCCCGTGCTTCGATACCGTGAAGCCGCAAAACCTCTTGTTTTGCCAGTTCACCCTTACTTTTTGCCAAATCAGGCTTTTCTACAACATCTCGCATATAAGCGGCTGCTATTTCTAGATTTGGATCTGCCCAACGCATGGAAGTCGGATAAGGGTCACATCCCGGTTGGATATTGCGGTAATCAAAGGGGACGAGGAATGAGTTTTCTTGAGTCATGAAGTCCAGATTGCCCGAGTAGCCGGTGGCAATAACCGGTTTTCCGAGCGTCATAGCTTCGGCCATGGTGAGGCCGAACCCTTCCGAACGGTGCAATGAGACATAGCAATCGCATGCGTTGATTAGTGAGGCATTTTCTTCAAATGAAAGGTATGAATCAAAAATAATGACATCTTTTCTTTTTGATGCCACGTATTTGAGCTTTTCTAGATCTTCTACCTTATGTTGGCCTCCAACGGCTTTAATAACGAGCTTGGGGCCTTCTCCGTCCTTGAAGGCCATAGAGAACGCTTCGATCAGACCGAGTGGATTTTTCCTCTCCATGACGCTCATTAGATCAAAACAAAACAGAAACATTGGTTCTGAGCCTATGCCAAGACGTTTCCTATCGAATTCTTTGGTGATCACAGGCGCTTTTATCGGAAGAGGGAAGGGGAAAACAAGTCTATCTGTCACCTGCGAGATTGCTTTTTGAGTGAAGGAACTGTTGGCCCAAATCTCATCTAAATATACGGCAGCCTTGGCGAAGTGTTCGGGGAATTCTTCAAGTTCCCATGCCCAGAGACCGATATTATAGCGGTCTTTAAAAAATCCGTCGCCTGTCCTTTGATGGAAATAAGGGAGTTGATCGGCGTTGATGCAAATTACATTGACATTTAAATCCGATCTGTCAGGAAAGGAGAAGCTGTGCTTTTGACGACTGATCATATTATTGTCTATGTATGCGCCTGCCGTGATGCCGGCTTTCTCTATGGTTGATAGCACAAGGCGGGCATGCTCACCGGTACCTGTTTCTGCTTGGAAATATCCGGTGACTCTCATGCCGGGTATCAGATCGTTGGGGAGATCTTCTTTGTCAATAGACAAATCTTTTTCTGTGATATTTCCAGCCAAATGAGCCGAACCTGAGTTCTTCGGATTGTTTTCCAACTCGCTCAAAGCTTCGTGGTCTACCCAAGCGGAGTCACCACCTCTTGCAAGCTCTCTTGCAGTAAGAGAACCGGGCACCAAACGGTTATCCAAGCGACCCAATGCCGCTTCATGGGCGGCCCATTCAACCAAGCGGTATTGATCGTTTCCAAGGGGATCTGGGAAAGCGGCCTGCAGATCCGCTCTGGCTTGGTGAATTGCCAACAGATAGCGGCTCGGATGGGCCCCGTTGTAAAGACGTATTTTTCCAGTATGGCTGGTATCAAAAGAGAGTTCTTCTGGCGGCTCATTTAGCCACATGATGAATTGATCACCGTTACCGGCAAACGGGCTGATCACGTTTACGACAGAGTCTTCCCCATCGTCCCTACCCGTACGTTCAGTCTGATTTTTGGACCGCAATAGA
>JAJZMK010000041.1 GCA_021798275.1 Actinomycetes bacterium
GGTTTACATTTTTATACCATGAACGAAACCAATGCCACTATAGAAATCTGTAAAAATTTGCGTTACCATATCCTTTAGACTAGATCCGTACTTTATCGCAACCGGTAATAGCTTGAGCGTCTGTGGCTCTATGCTCAGAGTGGCTTTTTAGTGTTGATCCACCTTGGTCCTGTATCCATGTACTTGTTGTACTCAAATTCAGATGTGATTAGTTATCAGGCCAAATATAGCGTAAAGTGCGATTATTGGTTCAATAGATCACATGAGCACTTTTTATCTGCCTCGTCTTACTTAGTGCTATATAAAGTCTCGGGCTTTAGGTATCAGATGATGCTCATGTGAGCTTTGGTTATACATATTTTCAATATCGGATTTTTATTGGCTTGTTAATTCGCCTTCCCTTCGTATTTCTTATAAGCTTACTCGTATGGCTGAAAAAATTACTATGTTGAACAACGGGGAATTGCAGGTACCTGATGAACCCATCATCCCTTTTATCGAAGGCGACGGTACCGGTGTAGATATATGGCCGGCTGCACAATTGGTTTTTGATGCGGCAGCGGCTAAATATAATAAAAAGATTCATTGGAGAGAAGTTCTTGCCGGACAGAAAGCTTATGACGAGACGGGCGAATGGCTACCAGATGAGACTGTAGATGTCATCAAAGAGCATCTGATAGCCATCAAAGGCCCCTTAACTACACCGATAGGAGGGGGCATAAGATCTCTGAATGTCGCTTTACGTCAAATACTTGACTTGTATGTTTGCCTCAGACCGGTTCGTTGGTTTCAGGGAGTTCCTTCGCCCGTAGTGCATCCCGAAAATGTGGACATGGTCATTTTTAGAGAAAATACCGAAGACGTCTATGCCGGGAAAGAATTGAAAGAGGGTACCAAGGAGGCCACTGCTCTTATCGAATACCTCAAGAATGAAATGGGATGGGACATACGTCCCGATTCCGGTATCGGGATCAAACCCATTTCCATGACCGCAAGCAAGCGTCTGATCAAAGCCGCCGTCCTATATGCCAAAGAACACGGCAGGGAAAGCGTTACGCTTGTACACAAAGGCAATATCCAGAAATTCACCGAAGGCGCTTTCCGGGAATGGGGTTACGAACTTGTCCGTGAGGAATTGTCCGACATAGCCGTAGGTTGGGATGACTGTAACGGTGATCCCAAAGGAAAGATACTTGTAAAAGACGTCATTGCCGACATAGCTTTTCAACAGGTCTTGACCAGACCCAAAGAATTTGATGTTATAGCGACGATGAACTTAAACGGCGACTATCTTTCCGATGCTCTAGCCGCTCAAGTCGGAGGGATAGGTATAGCCCCCGGAGCAAATATCAATTATGTAACCGGTCACGGTGTTTTTGAGGCTACCCACGGTACCGCTCCCAAGTACGCCGGGTTGGATAAGGTTAACCCCGGTTCGGTGATCCTATCAGGTGTGTTGATGTTTGAGCATCTCGGCTGGAGCGATGCCGCCGCCGACATCGTCAAGGCTATTGAGGCAACAGTTGCCGATAAGATAGTTACTTATGACTTTGCAAGGCTAATGCAGGGAGCTACGGAAGTAAAATGTAGCGAGTTTGCCCAAGCCATTGTCGAGCGTCTATAAGAAGTAAAAGTTGCGGTCATATCCGTGCTGCGTATTGAAAAGTACGGATATGACTGTTTATAATATACACTTGTAGTGTTAGAAATATAAAAGTCTACCCATTCGATAACATTATTATCGTAATAAATTGTCTATTGGGTCATAACCTATACCTTGAACAATTGTACCTAGTGGTATTTGTGATGCTATTTAATGAATATGATTATGGTGAAACGATTGCATGAGTAGGGTTATCAAACTAAGGCCATGGCAAAAAGAAGCCCTATCGCTTTATGAAAAAAATGACAAAGTAGATTTTTTTCTTGTGGCTACCCCAGGTGCCGGTAAGACAACTTTTGCACTACTGTCGGCCAGAAGTCAAATACTTCTAAATAATCTGAACCTGATTGTGGTGGTTCCAACGGCGCACCTGAAGATACAGTGGTCCAGCGCCGCGGCGGCCATAGGTATACAGTTGGACACTCAGTGGACACCGGGCAGTTCTCTTGTATCTGACTTCCATGGGGTAGTTGCCACATATCAACAGGTGGTAAGCAACCCCAAGGGTTTTATCCGCTTAGCGGGGAATTCTTTTGTAATAATAGATGAAATACATCATGCTGGCGATGATAAATCTTGGGGTAATGCCCTAATGACGGCCTTTGGCTGTTCTCCGAAACGTCTTTTGTTATCGGGTACGCCTTTTCGTTCGGATTATGCCGCAATCCCTTTCATTTCTTACAAAGACGATATGGCGGTGCCTGATTTTGAGTACGGCTACAATGACGCTCTTTTAGATGGGCACGTGGTTAGGCCGATCTATTTTCCGCGTATTGCCGGAGAAATGGAGTGGTCTTCCAATGACGGTTCCGTATATACGGCTACCTTTGACGACGAGCTTTCTGTGAACCTTTCCAATCAACGACTGAGGACTGCTCTTTCCGCAGAAGGTGACTGGTTGCGAGAGGTAATACATCAATCTCACGCAAAATTATTACAAATCCGAAAGCATCACAGCGACGCCGGCGGTCTCGTCGTAAGCTCCGATCAGGAGCATGCCAGACATATTGTGGGGTTGATCAGGAAAGAGCTCCGACTGGACGCAGATCTGGCCGTAAGTGACGACAACAACGCCTCTTTGGTGATAGAAAGATATGCCAATTCCTCCAGACACTGGTTGGTAGCTGTAAAAATGGTGTCGGAGGGTATCGATATCCCAAGACTGAGAGTCGGAGTATATGCCACGACCACGACAACTGAGCTATTCTTTCGCCAAGTAGCCGGACGTCTTGTGCGCTTCATTCCCGGCCTTGGCAGCCAGTCCTCATATCTTTATATACCCGATGACCCGAGACTTAGGAGCTTTGCTCAAAACATAGCCCAATCGCGACACCACTCAATCAAGCGAAACGACGCTGAGGAAGAAGACGACTTCCAATTACAAGATGACACGTCGGAAATCTACGATGAAACTCTGGGAGATGAGTTTCGGCAATTGTCTTTGTTCTCAGCTATCAGAGCGGTGGCTCTGCAGGAAGTATCTACCGATATCGTCGTTGATCACGTTAGTATAGATCAAGAAGATGACCCATCTCTGGTGGTAGAACTGACAGATTTGCCTCACATAACAGAACGGAGGGTTGGAAGTGGTGGTAATCCTGCACAGTCTCACCCTCATTCCGTCGTACAGGAAAGAAACAAATTGCGCAAAGAGAATTCTGCTTTGGCCAAGATGCTGGCTTTTGCAACAGGGCTCCCGTATGCGAAAATAAACAGCGAATTAAATAAAAAAGCCGGTATGACTACCATCAAAGAAGCAAATATCAGACAGCTAGAACAGAGGATCAAAGAAGCGGAAAGGTGGCTAAAAAATATCTAGAGAATGAAAGATTTACCTGCTTTTGAGACAATAATTAAGTTTTCTTACCGATAACCAAGTTCTGGCAAAACCCGTCTTTATGTCAATAGGGAGTGTTATGAACTAACGGTATTGATCTCTTAGCGTATTGCTTGATTTTTCATAAATCAAATTCCCGAATAATTTAACGTAAAAACTGTTAATCAGAGAGAACAAGAGGGAATAAATTGACTAGATTTTTAATGTGACTTTAATAACAAATTCTTCAAAAAATCCCATACAGGTAACCGTAACAGGTGCGGCCGGACAAATCAGCTATTCGCTTCTCTTTAGGATCGCTGCCGGCGATATGTTTGGCAAAGACCAACCGGTCGTTCTCAGACTACTGGAGATAGAACCGGCCATGAAAGCTCTGGAAGGCGTGGTGATGGAGCTAGCCGACTGTGCTTTCCCACTGCTAGATGATATAGAAATCACGGCAGATTTGAACAAAGTCTTTTCTTCTACGCAGATAGCTCTGCTCGTAGGTTCCGTTCCCAGAAAAGCAGGCATGGAAAGACGTGATTTGCTCGGTATTAACGGAAAAATATTTGGTCCGCAAGGCAAAGCAATAGAGGATAACGCGGCCGCTGATGTCAGGATCTTGGTGGTAGGGAACCCTTGTAATACCAACTGTCTGATAGCGCGCAGTCACGCTAAGTCTATTCCCGACGACAGATGGTTTGCGATGACCCGACTGGATGAGAACAGAGCCAAAGCTCAGTTATCTGCCAAGGCAAATGTGGCAATAACGGATGTGACGAATATGGCCATCTGGGGCAATCACTCGTCGACCCAATTTCCAGATTATGCCCATGCCAAGATAGGAGGCAAAAGCGTTACGGACGTAATAAGCGATACCTCTTGGTTAGAAAATGATTTTATTACTACGGTGCAAAAACGAGGGGCGGCAATTATCGAGGCCAGAGGCTCATCTTCAGCCGCTTCAGCTGCAAGCGCCGTAATAGATTCCGTCAAAAGTTTTCTCAATCCTACTCCCGAGGACGATTTCGTTTCATTGGCCGTTACCTCGCAAGGGCAGTATTCGATAGAGGAAGGGCTTCAATTCGGTTTCCCTGTCAAGGTAGATCAGGATGGTGCAATAGAGGTTATAGAAGGGCTTGAGCATTCTGAGTTTGCCAAGGGGAAGATCGCGGCCACAGAAAAAGAGCTGAGAGAGGAAAAAGCCGAAGTAGCCGATTTGTTGGGTTAAGAATATAAGCTTTGATGTAACTTACGGCTAATATCAAAATTTAGGTCTCAAAAATGTTTACCGCGATTATTAAAATATTAGCTGACCATCAAAAAAGGCACGTTTTACTTCTTACATTAATAGTTATCGGTACCGTTGCTATCGGCGGATCAGTATTTGCTTTAGTCGATCATATTCCGATAACAACAGGCCTATACTGGGCGGTAGTAACCGCCACTACCGTCGGTTATGGGGATGTGACTCCGGTCAACCCAGCCGGTAGGGTGGTGGCGGTAGTGGTGATGCTGATATCCATACCATCGCTAGCCGGTATATTTGCTTTACTGACAGGTTCGTCAATATCAAAAGGGATAAAAAGGCTTTTGTCAATGAATGAACATTTTCCCGCCAAACCATATACGCTTGTGCTCGGTTCCCACAGGAGCATGCCTGCGGTTCTGGAAGAATTGCTCAAAGCTGGGGAGCAGGTGGTACTGGTTGCCGATATGGATGGATCAGATATTAGACACGGTGTATATCTTGTAAGTGGAGACCCCACTGAAGTAGAAGTATTGCGTAAAGCAAAACCCGCTGAGGCCAAGCAGGCTCTTATTATGGCCGATAAAGATGCCGAGACGTTGTTGATAGCTGTTTTGCTAAAAGAAGAAGCTCCGCAATTGACGATTTCAGCTACGGTGAAGTCGTCATCAGTTCGCGATGCCTTAAAGGGCCTCGGAGCTCATTTGCTGATCAGCGAAGACGAAATTTTAGCGCATACATTGGCAAAAAGTATTGAAACCCCTCATGCTGCCGATCTGATGCTGGCCTTGGTTGCTTCAGATGACGTTTTTCTTGATGAGGTGGAAATGGGTGCCGAGGATGCGGGACTTTCGATGAAAGAGGCTGAACGGAAGTATCTGAAAGCCGGCAAGCCAATGGCGCTTGTGACAGAGGAAAGACTTTACCTGGGTATAGAGAGCAACCCGGTTGTTAGAGCCGGTGATAAATTGCTGCTTCTAAAAAAGACAATTAATGTCGATTAGATAAATAACTACAATTTATTTAGGTTATTACAGAAGAACCGTTGCCGGTAGGACCAGATACCAATTTGGGAAAAAATTGTTTACGGTTATCTTGCCTACAGAATTGCTTCAAAATGTCTGACCACGGGGTCGGATTTGAAAAATTTACCCAAAGCTTTTCTCCATAAAATGAATTTATGCTAATTCCTGAAATTGATCAGATGCGAATCTAGTGTGGTCCAGTCGATTAGCAGGTAAAAAATATTGTCGTTCTCTACCTGACGTCGTATTTTTATGGAGATAAAACCCGGTGTTTCTTCCAAAAGATGGATTGAATTATGCAGGGTTGTAAGAAAATGTTCCCCTGTATCATCCAAGACTTCTATCTGTGCGATTTCCGTTACCACTTAGGCCTCCATTTGGAATATATACAAAGCAAAAAAGTTGATGTCTAGATAGAAGTAAGAGCGTCACCTATTATTTGCAGTAGCTGTCTATTTTTGACTAGGCTTTGGAAGTCACCTCTGATGTGTACTTTCCCAGAAAAAATAGCTTGCGAAATCTCAATGGCACCTGCTGAGAGGCCGACATACGTCTCATAATCGGTTATCAACGCAGGGGTAGTAGCGTCTGGTATATCAAATGTTATATGTATACCTTGTTTGCTCATTATTATGCTGTAAGAAATATCCTTCCCGTCATGATCTGTAATTAGTTGTGACAGGGTTATTTCGTCATCAGGCAACTGGATATCCGATTGGGATATCGCATCTTCTATAGTATTTTGTAATTCGTCAAACCATTGCTTTGACAATAGCTCAGCCATCTGATCAGCCTATCTATAGGGGTTAAAAATCTTATAAGGATATAACATATGCGATACCTAAGACATCTTTAATCAGATTGTTTTGTCTTCCCTGCCGGAGTCAACTTTTTGACATCTTCAGATGACATAGGTTTTGGCTTGCGCAATATTTTCCTACCCAGCCAGGCTACGGGATCGAACCGGGCGTCGACGACCCGTTCTTTCATGGGAATGATGGCGTTGTCCGTGATATGGATGTGCTCCGGACATACTTCCGTGCAACATTTGGTTATATTACAATAACCCAGACCCATTTCGTCAAATAAATATCGCCTTCTGTCAACGGTATCCAAAGGATGCATTTCCAGCTCAGCAATTCTCATTAGAAATCTGGGTCCGGCAAAAGATGCCTTGTTTTCTTCATGGTCTCTGATGACATGACATACGTTTTGACAAAGAAAGCACTCTATACACTTACGAAATTCTTGTCCCCGCTCTACGTCAGCTTGGGACATCCTGTAAGTTCCGTCTGCTTCTCTTGGTTTTGGTTGTAAGGCCGGTATTTTTTTGGCAATTTCAAAATTGAAAGAAACGTCGGTGACAAGGTCTTTGATGATAGGGAAAGTACGCATAGGGGAAATGGTAATAGGACTTTCTATGTCCAACGTGCTCATTCTGGTCATACACATCAGGCTTGGCTTCCCGTTGATCTCAGAGCTGCAAGAGCCACATTTTCCGGCTTTACAATTCCAGCGCACCCCAAGGTCGGGAGCTTGGTCATCCTGAACGCGATGTACGACATCCAGAACAACTTCTCCATCCAGGTAATCAAGTGTATAGTCGACGAATTTGCCGCCTTTGGCATCGCCGCGCCAGATGGAAAGGGTAACTTGTTTCTTGGCATGGGAAACGTCTTGTGCGTTATCGCTACTTGAATCTCCCGTGTTGTTTTCGATATCCATTATTTTCCCTCTTCGAATAAAAGCTTAAGTTCGTCAGGCATTTGAGGTAGAGGCTCTTTTCTCAAAGTAACATCGCCGTTATTTTGCGAAGTTACCATATTGACGGTTCCAAAGTATGTATGGTCCGTTTGGGGATAGTCATCTCTGGTGTGTCCACCCCTACTCTCTTTCCTCTCTAGGGCAGACATGGTGGTACAGGTAGCAACCTCCAACATGGATTCCAGGTCAAGCGCAAGATGCCATCCCGGGTTGAATTGTCTGTTGCCTTCGACGGAGATGTCCTTCAATTTATCTTTCAGAACAGCCAATTTTTCTTTCGCTTCCAGTAATTCTGATTCCGTTCTTATGATCCCCACCAGAGCTTGCATCGTGTCCTGTAACTCGTGGTGAAGGGAATAAGGGTTGATACCCTTTTCCTTTTCAAACAGAGATAAGGCGTGATCGGTGTGCTCTTTGATAAGAGCGGGATCAGGCTTTACATAGCCTTGGCGTCCAAACGCATATTCTGCCGCACTTTTGCCGGCTCTTTGACCAAAGACCAATAAATCAGACAGCGAGTTGCCACCGAGCCTATTGGCACCGTGCATACCTCCGGCTGCTTCACCGGCGGCGAAGAGCCCGGGCGATGTGGTAGATGCGGTGTCGGCATCCACTCTGATCCCACCCATGATGTAGTGGCAGGTAGGACCGATTTCCATGGGTTCTTTAGTGATATCGACATCTGCTAATTCTTTGAATTGGTGATACATGGACGGCAACCGTCTTTTTATGTCCTCGGCACTCCTTCTGGAATATATGTCCAGATATACTCCACCGTGTGGGCTACCGCGTCCGGCTTTGATCTCAGCATTGATTGCCCTGGCGACTTCATCTCTTGGCAGAAGCTCCGGAGGGCGTCTGAAATCCTTTTTGTTGTCATACCACTGGTCGGCCTCTTCTATGGTATCTGCTGTTTCCTTGGCGTAGAACTGCGGTATGTAATTGAACATGAATCTTATTTGATCCTTGTTTTTTAAAACACCTCCGTCTCCGCGAACGCCTTCCGTAACGAGGATTCCTTTAGCCGATGGGGGCCAGACCATGCCGGTGGGATGAAATTGTACGAATTCCATATCTATGAGATCGGCTCCGGCCCAAAGAGCTAGAGCCTGACCGTCTCCGGTAGATTCCCAGGAGTTGGAAGTGATTTTCCACGTCTTACCA
>JAJZMK010000022.1 GCA_021798275.1 Actinomycetes bacterium
CTCTAAAATCGGATACAGAAGTCCGATTGAATATGAGCTATCATTAGCAAAGGTCAGAGACGTGGCCTAAAAAATATGTCTACTTTGTCTGGGGAACCTCAAGCTGAGATATAATAGAGGTAGATGGCCATAAAGGTTTGTCAATACACAATGGCGGGAATATCCATGCCCTAATATCGGCTAGAAAGACTCGGTAATTGATTATGAATAATTTAGTGAGACAAGAACCGTGGATATTCACATACGTAGGCTACAAGAAAAATCTAGTGAAGAACATGCCAGCTTGATTGAGACCGTAGGGAGTGTTAGATATCACTTTGGGCATATCCATTGGTAGTCGGTGGTTTAATGTTTAATTGCCGCTACTTTATCATTTCAGATAAATAATTTGCTAGCACAAAAGCTGCAGAATGCTCCATATCTTTAGTAGCTGTCAACAGTATCACTTTTTTCTTCCTTGCAATTTCAGTAAGTTCTATTAACTTCTCTGTAGCAAGAGGATCGTTGAGCTCTTCATAATACAAAATGACAAACTCTTTATATTTAGAAATATCGTGGTTATAATATTTGCGCAATGTGTTACTTGGTGCCAATATTTTTACCCACTCGTCAATATCTATCATTGCCTTACTAACCCCACGCGGCCATAAGCGATCTACCAATACCCTGTAGTCATCTTGGTCTCGTCCTGGATCTTCGTATACCCTGGCCACCTTAATGTCCACCAAACCTCCTATTTGTTACCAGTCGGAAAAGCACGTACATGGGATCAATAGGTTATATTTTTATGTTTCCCTAATTCATAGAGTTTGTGACGAACTGCCCTACTGTCAACGCAATATCAACTCTATTATCAGGATTAGTAATAAAATATGATATTTACTAGGATATATCCTCATAATCTATATCATAAAAATAAATCTAGCTTTAATTTATTTGATAAGGAGGAAGTCATGGAAGATGTAGATCCTGAGAAAAACGCTCCGAATAAAACTTTTCAAGGAGCTATGGCAAACCTCACCCACGATGAACTAGTCGCAACCTGGAAAGAGACTCTCGATAGTCCGAGACGTAACTATAGAATAGATGCCAAGATACTCTTTAAGCTCCTTGATCTCATTTACGGGAAAGAGCGCACTTTGTCTAAATACAAAGTTCTGGAACTAATAGCGCGCGTCCCTTATCAGTCATGGGAACAGGTATCTTACATTGCCATCACTCATACTTACGAAAAAACAGAATTTGCCAGAGGAATTTTTAACAGAGTTTTAGAAAGTCGCAACCAACAAGATAACGAGCAATGGCATTTGCTTATCTTGGAAGACCTCATAGCAAAGCAGCAAATTCGCGAGGGGAAAATTAAATACTGGATCATCCCTCAGGCAATTGCTTTTGTTTATTACCAATTATCTTGGCTCCTCTATGTCATGCGACCGAAGTGGAGCTATAGGCTCAATGCCGATTTTGAAGACCACGCGCAGCATGAATATGCCTTGTTGGTAAAGGAGCACCCGGAATGGGAAGAACTGCCCTTTGATAGCGACTTTGCCAATGACTATGCCAGGTTGGAGAGCTTAGCTGACTTATTTAGACAAATCAGTTACGACGAAAAAATTCATAAAGATGAGAGCATAGAAGCTATCGGACATCCGCGTTTTCCTTGATTCCTCGTACAATAAATGTAGATAAGTGTTAAAAAGTAGCTTTTCTTAATCCCAATTGGGTGCCGATAAATACTACGACTGCGTTCTATGTTGGCTATCAATAAATATACCTATAACTATAGTTATCCTAATAACGCTATTTTATAAGTTTGCATACCGACTAAATAATATTTCGACCTAGAGATACATTGACTTGTAGTATCCTATTTTATCTTTGGTCGGGACTGGACTTTTTTCAGTAGCACCACTGACCTGCTTTCGACTGTCAATACCTCACGAGCGTTCAGAATAATAGAATCGTCTTCACAAAAAGAAGGCTCTCTAAAGGTATCCAGCACTAACTGCCATTTTTTGGCAAAGTTATCACTTGGCATAGTAAAATCTAACTTATCCCAGTAGGAATTGAAGATGGCAAAAAAACTGTCGTCTGTCAGGGGGTCTTTTGGAGAACTTGAGGGCGGGATTTCGTCTCCGTTTAAAAACATTCCCAGTGTTCTTGCAAAAGCAGCCTGCCAATCTTCTTCCGTCATTTCTTCTCCGCTTGGGGCAAACCAAGCTATATCCTTTACTCCTTCACCATGTAGAGGTCTACCTTGAAACCAGCGCCGCTTCCTAAACACCGGGTGAATTTCCCTAAAAGACGTCAACCGTTTTGTGAATTCAAATAATTCTTTATCTATGCTGCCCCAATTTAGCCATGAAATATCATTGTCTTGACAGTAAGCGTTATTATTTCCTTTTTGGCTGCGTCCAAGCTCGTCGCCGGCAAGCAGCATCGGTACACCTTGCGATAGAAATAGACTGGACAGCAAATTCTTTTGCTGTCTCCGACGAAGCTTATTAATCTCCTCATCGTCGGTTTCCCCCTCGACACCACAATTCCAGCTCTTGCCGTCGTTATCACCATCGTTATTATCTTCACCGTTGGCAAAATTGTGTTTTTCATTGTAAGAAACGAGATCACGTAAAGTGAAACCATCATGACAAGTAATAAAATTGATACTGGCCCACGGTTTTCTACCGGTACGCTCGTATAAATCGGAACTTCCAGTGAGGCGATAAGCTATCTCGGGTAACTTTTTATCGTCTCCACGCCAGTATCCCCTGACAGAGTCCCTGTATTTCCCATTCCATTCCGACCATAGAGGGGGGAAATTCCCAACCTGATATCCGCCTTCGCCGACATCCCACGGTTCCGCTATCAGTTTAACTTGACTTATCACCGGGTCCTGTTGGATAATGTCAAAAAAAGCTGACAGTCTGTCTACTTCGTGCAAAGTACGAGCCAGAGTAGCGGCTAAATCAAACCTGAATCCGTCGACGTGCATTTCAAGCACCCAATAACGAAGCGAATCCATCAAAAGCTGAAGGGTGTGCGGACTCCTGACATTCAATGTATTGCCCGTACCCGTATAGTCGACATAAAATTTTTTATTATTGGGATCCAAACGGTAATAGGAAGGATTGTCTATGCCCCTAAAGGACAGCGTGGGACCCAGGTGGTTACCTTCAGCCGTATGGTTGTATACCACGTCAAGTAAAACCTCAATACCTGCTTCATGGAGCTGCTTGACCATCGCTTTAAATTCCTGAACCTGGCCACCCGTAGAGCCGGAAGCCGAATAGCCTCCGTGTGGAGCAAAATACCCTATCGAGTTATAGCCCCAATAATTTGTCAGGCCTTTTTCGATCAGAGCCTGTTCGGATACAAAGTGATGGACCGGCAGAAGTTCCACTGCGGTTATATTTAAAGAATGTAGGTGGTCAATGACCGACGGGTGAGTAAGGCCGGCATAAGTACCCCTTAGCTCCGCTGGTATCTCCAGATTTCTTGCCGTAAAACCTTTGACATGCAGTTCATAAACGCTTGTCCTATGCCAAGGTTGATTTGGCTTTCTTTCGTTACCCCAATCAAAATAAGGGCTTATCACGACACTTTTAGGCACAGATGTCGCACTGTCAGACTTTGATGCCCTGCTTTCATCGCCCAGTTGATGGGCAAATATAGAACGCCTGTAGCGCAAGTCACCGTCTATCGCTTTGGCATAAGGATCAAGGAGTAATTTATCCGGGTTACACCTGATACCGTTATGAGGCTGCCACGGTCCGTAAACTCTAAAGCCGTAGTGTTGTCCCGGACCAACTCCTTGTAAATAACCGTGGTAAACATGACCGGTTTCGTCCGGAAGGCGGAAGCGGCTTTCCAAACCGGAATGGCTGAAAAGACACAGCTCTACATAATCTGCCACTTCGGAAAATATGGCAAAATTGGTTCCGATCCCGTCATAAGTCGCCCCTAAGGGAAAAGGTTTTCCTGACGTAATGGTCCGACCCTGATAAGACATAACTATAAGATAGCTAAAATCATGGTGAAATGTCGCTCAATAGGAATTATAAAAGAATACGCAGCTTAAATCCAAAAATAGATCACCATATGAAGCCTTAACGGCGCACTCTCCAGGTGGCAACTGGCAATTGATAAATGCCGTACTTTTCCGATTTATTATTCAAAACAACTTACCGCCACGGCATGCATGGTTTGAAAATTATGTTAAAACTCTCTTCTTAGACTGCACATTGATAAAGGCTTAGAGCCTGTATCAGATCGCTTAGATGGTCCCATTCCCGAAAAGATCTTTTTCAAACTCATATACTTTCAACGCCGACATAGGTTCTTCTTCTGACCTGTTAATGTCTTTCTCTTTTTGATTTTCTCATTTGTACCTGGCACCCGCTAAAGTTAGACATCATTTTTAGCGAAATCTACCGGAAATTAATCTGTTGAAAATTTTACTTGACAGTCTATTTATAATAAAGTACTCTAAATAGAGTACTTTATTATAAAG
This sequence comes from Actinomycetes bacterium, assembly GCA_021798275.1. Taxonomy (GTDB): domain Bacteria; phylum Actinomycetota; class Acidimicrobiia; order Acidimicrobiales; family Bog-793; genus JAJZMK01. The sequence goes on from JAJZMK010000022.1 coordinate 4,511, forward strand.
TTAACTTGCTCGCCGATACAATTGCAAGTGCCGTGTTAAAGGAGTTGGTATGCCGCCTGGGAAACGATCAAACGCATTGGCTTTGGCCGTTTTGGTTTGCTTAGCCGAGCGGCCTATGCACCCTTACGACGTGGCTCAGACCCTCCGTAGTCGCCATCAAGACGACAGCGTTCGACTAAACTATGGATCACTTTACGCCGTGGTGGATACATTGGTACGGCGAAAACTGATCGAAGCGGCAGAAACCGAGAAATCTGGTCATCTCCCGGAACGGACGATCTATCGGATTACAGATGCCGGTTTGACCGAGATGCATGACTGGTTAGCAGACCTTCTGGCGGTGCCGACTAAGGAGTACCCCTCATTTGAAGCCGCTTTGTCATTTATGCCGGCTATTTCTCCCGATGAAGCAATACCGTTACTTCGCGAGCGCACACATCGCCTGGAAATAGAACTCGCTACGGCCGGAGCGCTACGCGAGATGATAGAAAAAATAAAACTGCCGAGACTCCTCTGGATAGAGGCAGAATTTGCCATGACGCTTAAACATAGCGAACTTGAATTTGTCCGCCAGTTGCTGTCCGATATTGAGAACGACACCTTGGATGGCGTCTCATGGTGGCGCCAGATCCACTCCGAGATGGGCCAACAAATGGTTTCAGCTAGCCAACCATGGCATAACAAACACGATAAGGAGAACAAGTGAGTACCGGTCCTGACCCAACTTCACAATCAAAGACCGTAAACGGTCAAGTTGAAACCGTAATTATGGTCGATGGTCTTGAAAAGCACTTTTCAGCGAGAGGCAAAGTCGTAAACGCCGTAGCCGGTTTGTCTTTCTCGGTAAATGAAGGAGAAATTTATGGACTTCTCGGCCCGAACGGAGCCGGTAAAACCACCACTATGCGAATGTTGACCACATTGTTGCCAATCGATGCCGGACAAGCTATCGTGGCCGGAGTAGATGTTGCAGCCCGACCGGCTGAGGTACGTCGACATATCGGTTACGTGAGTCAAGCCGGTGGAGCGGACAGTTCGGCAACCGGACGGGAAAATCTTGCCTTGCAAGGCGCCCTATATGGTATGAGCCGATCTGAACTTACTACAAGGGTTCCGGAAGTACTGGAACTGTTCGACCTCGGTGAACTGGCTGATAGGCGAGTAAAGACTTATTCTGGCGGCCAACGCCGGCGCCTCGACGTCAGTTTGGGAATCGTGCATAGCCCAAAGGTTCTCTTCTTGGACGAACCTTCGACCGGTCTTGACCCCCAAAACCGGGCAAATCTTTGGACACACATCCGCTCCCTCGCTACTGCTGGCACAACGGTGGTGCTCACCACCCATTACTTAGAAGAAGCGGACTCTCTCTGCGATCGTGTCGTCATAGTCGATCACGGCCGCATCGTTGCTAAAGGTACACCGGCCCAGCTAAAAGCCGAAGTTCCCGGGACAACGGTCACACTTCAAGTAGTTGATCCCGCTAGAGCCGCTGAAACTCTCAGACATATGTCTGAGATCAAAGATTTCGTCATCAATGAAAATGACTTGCGGGTTCATATAAGTGGCGGAACAGCCGTAGTCCCCGATCTCCTCCGCACTCTTACCACAGCCGATATATCGATCTCCTCTCTCAGTCTCACCGAACCGAGTCTGGATGACGTATTTTTAGCCGCCACCGGCCGCTCGCTCAGAGACACGACAGCCGCCGAATCATCAGGAAGGATTCACAGATGAAAACCATCAGAGACACGGGTCTCCTCGCCAAGCGCTCAGCCCTACAACTTTTACGTAATCCCGCGTGGGTATTCGTTGGCCTGTCTACGCCACTTTTGTACCTGGGCTTATTCACACCGCTCCTACGCGGACTGCCGGGTGTAAATGGTCGCTCCACGGGTTCTTTACTAGATGAGTTTTTACCGGGCATCTTGTCCCTGTTTGCTTTTTCCGTAGGCATAGGACCAGGCTTCACAGTCATATTTGAACTTCAAGCTGGCATCGTTGAAAGATTGCGCGTCACCCCTACCGCTCGGGTGGCATTGCTGGCTGGACCGATTCTTGCCAACATACTTTCGATGTTTGTCTTCAACTCTATCTTGATCGCTGTCGGAGTCGCTTTTGGATTCCAGCTTCACTTTGGTTTGCTCATTGTCGAAGTGCTTGCCGCTATGCTTGCAGCCACCGTCTCCGCATTTTCTATGGCGCTTGCTCTGCGAAGCGGCGGAGAAATCCAGGGTTTTGCGGCAATCATGAACGGCATAAATCTGCCCGTACTTCTTCTCGGAGGTGTTCTTCTCCCCCTTGCCATAGGTCCACTCTGGCTACGGATTCTCGGACATTTTGACCCGCTTTACTATCTCGTCTCGGCCGCGCGTACTCTGTCCCAGGGACACATCGCCACTACCGCTACTTGGCAGGCTTTTGCCGTACTCACTCCCTTATGCTTCCTCACCGTAGCATGGGCTACACATACCTATAAAAGCGCCGTGGCATAAAGAACAAAACCGGTATCTCTAAAAATAGTCAGAAACACTAAAACTTCGATTCACTAAAAGCACCGCAATTAGCTGGTGACAGAGATCTACTGCCTCTATAAGTTAATACAGATAACTTCACCCACGGCCATTGCTGTCTGTGGTATAGATTTTGATTTATACTGACGAGACTTACAGCTAACCATTTTGCTTACATACGCATAAAACGATAAGGATGACATGGGGAAGTTTGAATGCTCTTATTTCAAGATCTAAAACAGTGAGGCTGTGCTTTGGAATTAAAACTTTGTTACCGATGTTTTCTGTGACAAACCAACACCGAGACGACTTGAGACTTTTCATAATGGTTTGGTCGGGAATGTCGACATCTAAAAAGCTTCAGGCTAAGTAATTGCTTTACCTAAAAAACCGCCCTTTGAAAACCTGTATTCGCTATCTTGAGACAACGAGCATCTTGCCAAGCAGATCCGTTTTCTGATAACTTTCATATCTGTTTATCGATCGGCTACTGACCGTTACCTAAATAGCCTATGGCTTCTATCTCAACCAAGGCTCCTTTGGGAAGCCCTTTGACCATAACGCAACTCCTACTTGGAGGATCAACGGAAAAATAGGTTTGATAAAGACTGTTCATTTCTTCAAAGTGATCGGGCTCGATCAGGAAAACAGTTGTCTTGACAACGCTTTCCAAAGTCAGGCCATTGCTTGTCAAAATGGATTCCAGATTAGCCATAGCCTGCTTGAATTGTGCGGCGAGACCTTCCTTCAGCACACCGCTTACGTCAACGCCAATTTGTCCTGAGCAAAACAGAAATTCACCGGCGCGGACAGCCGGCCGATACGGTCCCACGGGCTTAGACACATCGGGCAAAACAGACATCTAACGAACCTTTCAACCGATTGAAAACCGTTTCGAAAATTATTTTAACTACAGCAGTCTATGCAAAGTTACTAGCTGAAAGAAGAACCGCAGCCACAAGTTTTTGTGGCATTGGGGTTTGTGATGTGAAAACCGGAACCTTGCAGTCCGCCCGAATAATCTAACTTAGAACCTTCAATAAGAATGGCCGACTCCGCATCGACTATTACTTTTATCCCAGAAAAAGTCCTGACGATGTCGTCCTCTTCTATTTCGGAATCAAAGTACATATCGTAGCTATAACCTGAACAGCCACCGGGTCGCACCGCTACGCGTAGAGCCAATTTGTCGGCATCTTGTTCCGCACCGATCAGTTCTGCCAATTTTGTGATTGCTGCGTCTGTAAGTTCTATGGGTGCTGGTTTTTTACCTATCGAAACATTGGTAGCGGTGATAGTCATGACAAACTCCTTTTATCTAGACTTTAACTTTTCCTAAAAATAACTCTTTACAGTTAACCAAGCATCGTCAACTGGTTATTTTTTTCCGTTTAAAATCCAATTTAGCAACTAACTCTATCTTATCAAACAAATTTTTTAAATAAAGCAATTGCCGATACCTTCTGCCCAGCAGGGCCTTTCAAGCGTCAGCCGATCCTAAATCCTGCATAAACTATAATAAGATCACTCATAAAAGAATAGAGAAAAGATGGAAAACCAAGGTATAGGCGAGAAAAAGGAGAGAACTGTGATCGGGACTGAGTCTGTAAAATCAGCCCGATCTGCAAGCGATGCACGTGAT
>JAJZMK010000028.1:0-7381 GCA_021798275.1 Actinomycetes bacterium
CACCACGGTTTGGCCATGTAGTGGTTTATCTTTATTCGGAAACTTCCTTTTGAGAGATAGCTCGGCCACTTTGCCTATTACAAAGATTGCGGGTGATTCAACGTCTGTTTTCCCGAGATCGGCCAAAGATACAACCTGATTTGCTTCGCTGACAGTAGAACTTCTTTGGCAAATTGCAACTTTGCAATCGCCGCTCAAACCGGCTGCTTGCAATTTATCGGCAATCGATTGTCTCATGGCCACGCCCATCATAATCACCATGGTCATATTAGTTTTGACAAGGTGTTCCAATACTTCATCATCTAGCTCGTGACCGGTCAAAATGGCAACACCGCGGGACGTGCCGCGGTGCGTCAACGGTATCCCTGCCAAAAGAGGGGCCGCCAGTGCCGAACTAATGCCGGGGATCACCTCGAAGTCCACCCCGGCTCTTTCAAGAGCGATAGCTTCCTCACCTCCCCGCCCGAAAATAAACGGATCTCCGCCTTTCAAACGAACGACCGTCTTATATTTTCGACCGTAATCGATCAAAAGTGAGTTTATGTTGTCTTGTTCGATAACTTCCGATACGGTTTTCTTTGTTTTCCCTACATCTACCAAAATGGCTTTACCTGCACATAAGTCAAAAACCCTACCGTCGATCAGTCTGTCATGCAAAATGACGTCGGCGCGAGCCAACAAAGTCATTGCTCTATACGTCAGTAGGTCCGGATTGCCCGGACCCGCCCCCACCAGATAAACAGTCACGATCCGTCCTCATCTATATGTATAACTTTTTTTACTTTTGAATCTTTTTCTCCGGTGACGTTATTGTAACCAGATACCACGTCAATCAGATTTTTTGCCAAAGATGCCCCTAACGACAAAGGGTCATCTCCGGACATGGATCTCTTAACTATGACACCATGGTCGGCAGTTGCCAACATCGCTTGTAGAGTAATACGCTTTGTAAAATTACCGTTTGCATGGTCACCTATAGTCGCATAAGCACCTACGGGGGCGTCACAACCGCCACCTATCCCAGCCAAAAAAGCCCGTTCGGCAAGCAATGTAAGAGCAGATTTCTCGTCACTGACGGCTTTGAGCACCTCGGTCAGTTCACGATCTTCTTTGTCGCAGGTAATTGCCAATGCCCCCTGCCCTACCTGAGGAAGCATTTGACGCAGGGACAATACGTAATACTTGCTGTCGTCTGTTATCTTCAGTCTGTCCAAAGCGGCTTTGGCCATAATAACCGCTCCTCTGTCTGGTATCTTACTTAACCTGGAGGCGATATTTCCCCTAATACCCACAACTTCCAAATCAGGTCGAAGCGCAAGAATTTGGAGTTTTCGCCTCAGAGACCCAGTGGCAACCTGTGCTCCTTTAGGCAATAAGTCGAGGCTACATCCCACCAGAACGTCACGGGGATCGGCTCTTTCTGGAACCGAAACCAGATAGAGGGGACTACTCCCGGGATCAGAGGGAAGATCCTTAGCGGAATGAACCGCACAATCTGCCTCACCGAGTAAAACGGCCTTTTCGATTTCTTTGACAAAAGCCCCAGAAGCACCCAGATCTCTGATGGCAACGTCAAGCCTTTTATCGGCAGATGTCTCTAAAATATGCAATTTTATATCGGAATTGAAAACAGCCGAACCTGTATTTTTGATATACGCGCTGAGCAAGCAGGCTACTTTTTGTGCCTGGACGAGCGCCAGCGGACTACTCCTGGTGGCTATTCTTATTTGTCGCATAAATATCTGGAAACGTATTGACCATTATGACCTAACGGTATTATAACAGTTGAAATAATTGGTTTTCAAAAACCCTCTGATGATAATAATTCCCTGTTGAAAGGTTGCTGAGAGCCATAACATCTTCTGATACACATCTATTCGAGGAAATAGATTGTGCTTGGAATGCATTATTTATGATCACTATAGATAGACGTGATCTATCGACCATAAGAAAGAGTGGGTTGCCTATCTCAAGTCGAAAATTCTCTCTCAAGAACTTATGGATTTGCCGAATGTATATCTATATCTATTCTATGAATTCTCGATACTGTTTCTGAAATTTCACAATCTGTCATTACAAGCGGCAAAATGGATCCGCCTTTATAAATACCGGACTCCATGGCACATTCGGCCTTCATGTATTTATCCCAAGCGGACTGTACAGAATTTACTTTGCCGGAACCGTAATATTTATTTTCATCCGATAACGCTGAATGTAGAAGCTTTGTTACCTGCCCAAGCTCCGATGCGGCACATTCGTCCATTTTGATTTGACTAAGAGCTGTTTTTTCACAAGACCGGTTATACTTTACCGGCGGCGGCGTATACCCAGACGACGAAGTCGCCGAAGTTTTAGAGGTGGGTATCCGAGAAGCCGAGCTAGAGGTATTCGAGCAACCCGCCAATACCAGCGCGCAGATTGTCGGCAGCAGATAAAAGACTCTCTTCTTAGACATAGGTAACTTTTTCCATAAAAAATTCTTCATTGACTTTTCGACCTTTTCCTCAATTATAAAAGACTTTTCAAAAATATTTACATAAGTATCGCTCAAAATCAAGGTGGTTTTAGCAAGTAAGTACAGCTATAACCTTGAAAATCAAAACCAGACAACCGATATATTGGAATTAATTACAAGACAGACACTAAAACACATCTAATTCATGCAGCTTGTATCATCATAGCCTGTTCGTAGTGAATCCGCGAGATATAACCGATTGCTAAATGGCGTCGTCTGTTGTTATGAAATTTATCCAGTCAAATATTTTAGCTTTTGCCTCCTCCGGCGCTCTAAACGCTCTTTTATAGACAAGTTCTTTTTTGAAATGTGAGCTTAGACTTATCCCATAGCATTACCGTAAAGAATTACAGACTGCATCGCAAGCATGGCGCATCGCAACAAGGAGGTTTCAAGAGGCGCCTGGCTGTAACAGAATCGGTTATCTTTCCCACCAAGGTCTTTCCCCGCTTAGCGTTTATAGGAAGTCGTTTAGACAACAAATAGTCAGCCACACTGATGATTGGAAATGAGCGATGCTGATCTCCGAGCTTCCCGTCTATCTTCAGCCAGGAAGGGCGGAGGCGACCCGCCGTCGTCGGTGGTGGATATAAAGACACTTGAACAAGCGAACCAGGATGACTAAGTTTGGCGACCTGCGCGGTGTCAGACAGAGGACTGAGAAAAACTGGTCAATATTTTCTCAGAAAATATTTTATATCTCATATCCCAACGTTTGATACTTTGGTATATACAATATTATTGTATATACTTTTTACCAGTCAACCAACTATCGCTTTCGCATGCTAATTTTCTGGCATCAGGCTACTTTTGACGATTGAGACAAATAAATTATTATTGTGATGGCTATTATCTGTAAATCATAAAAATACTTATTTATTTTATTATGATCGCTTGAAAACAATGTAGGCAGGTAAGTAACTAAAACAATCTGTAAAGTAGAGCCTACTGTAGCCCGAAAAGGCCCCGGAGAGACTGTGCCAAGATTTCCGATTCACTCGTCCCGGCTGCCTGTTTAATCTTTATTGTAGGTTCGTGTAGAAATTTATCCAACCCGCTGCTAAAGGCTTTTCTTATCTCCTCTTGCTGGGCAGTATCCATGGAAGAAAATACTTGATTTTTTTCAAGCTCTCTGTCAAAAATATCATAAGCTTTAGATCGAAGAGACTTGACCAAGGGAGCCGCCTGACGACCTCTGGCATCCTCAAAATAGCGCTCCATTTCGACTGCCATGATTTCTTGTACTTCAATAATAAGCGATCTTCTGGAGTCCATGCCTTTTTCGGCGTGCAAACGCAAATCATCCATATTGAATAATTTGACGCGCTCCATATTTTTTATCCCGGGATCTATCGCCCTCGGAATAGCAGCGTCGACTAAGACTATGGGCTTTGACCGCTTGGAAATAATTTTTTCCAGCATATCCCGGGTAATCAATATTTCATCATTGGTCAGGGCGGTCAGAACCACGTCCGCTTTTTGCATGGCGTCATGCAAGTTGGAGATCTCCACCACTTTTGCGTTATATACCTGTGCCAGTGCATTGGCTCTGGCTCGACCTCTGTTGACGATTGTCAAAGATATAGACTTGTCGGCCAAAACCGAGGCTATCTTAGACCCCATCTCTCCGGCTCCGACTATAAGGGCTTCCCTGTTTTTTAAGCTGCCTCCGTGTTCTTTGGAGGCCAATTCCACCGCTATATGGGCAAGAGAGGTAGTTCCCTGTGCTATAGCCGTCATTGATCTGGCTTTTTTGCCGGTTGCCACGGCGTAACGAAACAGTAGCGATAAGTTCTGACCGGTCCCACCCGCTTTCTGCGAAAGATCCCAGGCATGCTTTACTTGGCGTAGAATTTCCCCTTCCCCGACAACGGGAGAATCTATCCCCGCTGCCACGGCGAACAGGTGTCGGACAGCTGCCTCTTCAAAATAGACTTTTAAACTCTCACACAACTCATCTACTTTGATGTTAGCTTCGGAAAGTCTGGAACAGAAGAAATCTTCCAAAGATGTCACGCCGTCGTGAAAACGGGTAACAAAAGCGTAGACTTCCGTCCTGAGACAGGTAGATAAAATGACCGCTTCCTGTACATAGGGGCTTTTTAGGATCTCGGCTATGGCGTCTGGCATCTGTGATTGCGTGACGGAAACTCTTTCCAGCATCTCTATTGATACATCGCGTTCATTTAAACTGACAACTACAACTGGCACACTCTTAGCCTATGGCTTTCCCGTAACTTTTAAGCTTATATTCTCTAAATATTATAAAATATGATAAGAATTTTATGTGGTCAGGTAACTACCATCCATCCGGCGGGAGACAGAAAAGGCACATGTACTTATCTGACAGAATATAGTCGCCTAACTTTTAGAACCTGACGTGACTTATATTTCGGACTTTTTATTTGCCGCCTGAGTAGAGTAAAAAGCCATAACTTCCAGTTCCAGAGATAGATCTACGTTTCTCACCCTAACTTTTTTGTCAATTTTTAATAACGTAGGGGCAAAATTCAGTATGGACAAAATATTGGCATTGATCATATCAAGCGCCGTTTTCTCAGCCGCAGAAGGAGGTGTGGCTATGATGCCTATGGTATTTGTCAGGTCTTTTACTGTTTCGTTCAATTCTGACATGGGTTGTACTACCAGATCGTTAACCTGGGAACCGATGACGCGAGCATCGACGTCAAACAAACCCACGACGGAAAACCCGTTAGAATTGAATCCGGGAGAATTGGTCAAAGCTTTGCCAAGGTTGCCGGCTCCGGCAATAATCACCGGCCAAGCATGGTTTGTTCCCAATTTTTGCGATATGGCGCGATACAATACTTCCACTTCATAGCCGCTGCCGCGAACACCTAAAGAACCAAGAAAGGTAAAGTCTCTTCTCACCGTAGCCGAATTGACCATTGCGGCATCGGCCAATTCTTCAGACGATATTACTTTTACTTGATTGTTTAGACAGCTTTTTACTATCCGCAAGTAGAGAGGGAGCCTGTCTACAACTTTACCCGGGATAAGTCCCGTTTTGTCTATATCTCTAGTCATCTTAACAATTTAATTCACAATCAGACTTCCCCGTGACAGGTAATGATAAAAATATTGCGAGATGACAGATGTCGCCGATTAAGGCAGGGTTTTATTATTCCCATCATCAACATATGACAGAAATCAAAATCCTGATTTCAACAGATCGAATTGTAAGCAGGAAATTACAATTGCACCTATACCGCCTCAGTCACACCACAGGCGACACGAGAACAATCTATGATAACTCAGCGGCCAATTGAGCCGCCCGGTCCGTTGCCTCACTCACGGCATCTAAAATACATGAACGAAAGGCTCCGCGTTCCAAAGCGGCAAGGCCGTATGCCGTTGTCCCACCCGGAGAAGTTACCTGTGCCCGTAGAACAGTCGGATCGAGACCGGTTTCATTGAGCATCTTGGCTGCACCGAGAATGGTTTGATAAGTGAGGACTTTGGCCACCTCCCTGTCCAGACCTTGCAGAACTCCCGCTTCCACCAGAGCTTCGACGAACAAAAATACATAAGCGGGTCCTGAGCCAGATAGGCCTGTCACGGCATCCAAAGATTTTTCCGAAATGGTCACCACCACACCGAGAGAACTCAAAATATTTTCAGCCCAAATTAAATCCTTGTAACCGGCTTTTTTCCCCGATGTTACAGCCGATGCCGATGCCCCTATCATGGCAGGGGTATTCATCATAGCCCTCAATACTTTTGCACCAGGCCACAGCCAAGATTCGAGCTGATCAGTTGTGATCCCGGCGGCTATCGAAAGAACGCGTCCATACATATCCCGCTCCATGGCTTGACACAAGGATTTAACATCCCCAGGCTTGACAGCTATCAGCACGTCTCCGCCCGGGACAAGAGAAGCGGAGATATTTACACCCGGGAATTCAGCCGCCAGAGCTTGGCGTTCTCCTTCCCTTTTTTCCACCACCACACAATCTGCGGGATTTGCAAACTTTGACGATATCAGACCGGTCAGCAAAGCTTTACCCATTTTGCCGCCGCCTACAATTACGATACGATCCACAGACTAAAAATAGTGCTTTTTGGGCGTACACATCACATATTTGAAATAAAAATACCGTTAGCTCTCAAAAATCCGGTACTTATTTTCTTTGCCTATAGTGTCTGTTTGGTTTCCGCTTTTCTTACAGCGGTACATGTTTTATCTTCACTATAGGATTATTGAAATAACAATTGTCTTTTAGATGTATATTTTATGTTTATGTGATATACTTAACAGCTTTATATAATGATCAGACTATATATTATACAAATATTCTCTTTTTTACCTAGTTATTATTTGTTAAATGCATAAATATACGTGCTATTAGTGATGAGATACGCGTTATATTATATATTTATTAACAAAATATCCTATTTTTCTTACACAATTGATCAATTGGATTCCTATACTAAAGACAGTAGTAATTTATTAGCGGAGATGAATATAAACTCGTCTCCGTAGAAAGGGGGTCGTTATGTGGTCAATACCTACATATGACGCTTCAAGCAACTCTGACAAAGGAGATAGGATGTCCAGATTAGGTACCACTTCCATAGATAGCACCAGCCGACCTACTCCAAGGTCGGCAAAGAGAATACTTTCCCATCAGATACATGCCGGAAAACATAAAAAAATAGCCGCTGCCTCTCTTATAGCCGCACTTGGGGTTGCTCTAAGTGCTTGCAGCTCGACAAGCTCTTCTTCCGGCACGACTACAACATCTCTATCAAAGTCACACCTACCGCCACTGGTTATGGAATCAAGCCAGGAGTCAACCGTCAACCAGACGTTTAACCCGTTCCAATCCAACTCGGCATCTACGA
>JAJZMK010000028.1:7391-8600 GCA_021798275.1 Actinomycetes bacterium
TGGAATGAACTCCATGATCTATGAGCCCTTGATCCAGTTTGACGTCGCCAATACCAAGGTGAAGTACCCCTGGCTGGCTACTTCTTACAAGTGGGGTCCCGGTGATAAATCCATCACCTTTACTATCAGAAAAGGGGTCGAGTGGAGCAACGGTACGCCCTTTAGCGCTGCAGACGTGGCGTTTACTTACTCACTGCTAAAGAGTAACCCTGCTTTGAACACCTCGGGTCTTCCTCTGACGGGAGTCAGTCAATCAGGAGACACTGTAACACTGGACTTTTCTTCTTCACAGTATGACAACTTGCAAAACATCGCCAGCGTCTACATCGTACCGAAGTCCATCTGGTCAAAGGTAAGTAACCCTGCTACTTACACCGACTCTGACCCTATCGGGACAGGTCCTTTCATGCTCTCCAACTACAACACTTCAGGTATTACCCTCAAGGCGAATCCTCACTACTGGCAGGCCAATAATGTACCGGAAATCGTCTTCCCGACATACGCATCATCTTCTGCGGCTGAAGACGCTCTCCTAAACGGTACCGCCACTTGGGAAGGTAACTTCATAGCCGGTATTCAGAAGTCCTTTGGTGACACCAGCAAATATCATCTGCTTTACTTTGCCCCGGTCAACACCAACGCATTCTTCCCGAACCTCAATAAGTTTCCGACCAACCAGCTGGCCGTACGTAAGGCCATCAGTCTAGCTATCAACAGGACCACGATAGGAAAAATCGGAGAGTCTGGCCTTGAGGCCCCCGTGACAAATGCCGGCGGTCTCACTCTGCCTGCATTCAATGAGTACCTGACACCGGCGGCTCAGGCTTTGAAGGAAAACACCACATCCAACATAGCCGCAGCCAAGAAAGTACTGGAACAGGCCGGGTGGCATCTACAGGGTGGCTATTTCTACAACAACCAAGGGAAAGAACTCACATTGCAGATATCTGACCCGTCCAACTACTCTGACTACTACGCAGACGACGGACTTGCCGCCAAAGAACTCCGGGCTGCCGGCTTTGATGCGGTGCGTGTCGGGGATTCAGACAACGGTTGGTATGCAGATATTGCCGACGGCAACTTCCAACTTACCCAACACTGGTCACTTACCTCTGTCAACCCCTACAACCTCTATGAAAACTGGTTGGGCTCCTCGGTTTCATCTTCAGCTGGCAACTTTGAAAGACTAAACAACACGTCCGTAGACAA
>JAJZMK010000034.1 GCA_021798275.1 Actinomycetes bacterium
CCGCATCCGGATCATCTGTGACGGCGACAAATGCTTCCTACAACGGAACATTGTCAGCCGGTCAATCCACTACCTATGGATTCCAGGGTACAGATTCCGGTACTATTTCGGCACCTAGTGTTAGCTGTTCCTAGCAACAAATTACAGACAGTAACATCTGTCTTGTAAGAAGCACAAGGCTTAGTTACCAAGTTCAGGTTTTTTCTTAAAACACTGCTTAAGGGTAAAAATAAAATACCAGAAAATAGATGGTTTTAGTAAAAGTCATGTTTTATTTCAGAGATGATAAATGAGTAATAGAAATATAGCTGTGGAAAGAATTTCCTTACCGTCTGCTACCTTAGAGACCCCGGATGTCTATTTACTCATCGGAGACAACAGAAGTTCTTTACGGGATATGGCCAAAGAGCTCTCCGAGCTATCCGGTTTATATTGGAGTAGGTCTTATAGGAACGAACTGGCTTTGGTGGCAACTTGGAAGAGAAAAGTCGGTATTGATATTGAGTTCTTGGGAACCGAATTTACTTCAGAAGAACCTCTATTCGACCTTACCGCTGTCTTTGATCAAGACAATGATAGAACGCTGGAATGGTCTGCGATCTCCGGAGCAGAAAAACCCATCGCATCTTCTGCTTTGCTTTTCTCTGAACAAAACGAAACTACCTTAGCGGACATAATTTTAACAGAGGAAGAAAATACTTACCTTTCATCTTTTCCTGATGAGGACAAGATATCGCAATTGTTGAAAATCTGGTCTGCCAAAGAGGCATTGACAAAAGCCTTGGGGGATGCTTTGTCATATAACCCAAAATTCTTAACCAGTCCGGTCATGTGGCCTGAGTCAAAATCTGGAAGGTGGCATTATGTATCCTTTGACCCAGTAGAATCGATATCTCAAATAATGTCGAAAGATAATCATTCGATATCAAAACCTATCCTTGATAACCTCACCATATCAGGGCAGTACATAGCGTCTCTGGTGTATGAGGTTATTTAGTCCCAAGACTAGGGTAAAAAGAAATATATAGATCATAAAACAGTAATTTTTATATTTTGAAAGTAGAATTTATACATACCTAAAAAATTAATTTGTATTTTCTGATCGATATATCCCTACTGCTCGGAGGAGTAAAAGTAGATTTCGTTCGGACAAAATCTGCCCGCATCTTTCCTTGGTATCTATAATTGGAAAACCCCTTTTGACAATAGTCACAGGCTAAAATAGTACGTAGACCTAGACATCCATTCGTTGATATTCTGGGGCAGATAAAGCTCTTCGTGAAAGTCGTAATGCAAACCTTATCTTATGCTTATCAGGTAGTATTTGGCGATGAAAGATATTGATCTAGCCCACCTGGTTCATGGGATGCAGGGAGAATGTGTAGAGGCCTCATGGCCTCCTATAGTTGCTAGTGATATTAAATTATTACTGGAAAGCCAAGCCATGTGGAATCAATTTCATACTGATTCTGATTTCAAAAAATCTTTTGATGACGAAGTTGTTATTTTGTGGACAAGCCCAAGGCCGATGTCTGGGGCCGTTATAGCACTGCTGGGAGAGAAAAAAGTATTTGTTAAGCGTCATCATATAAGTGTGAGAAGCATGGAAGATATGCACTTAGAGCATGGGTTTATAAAACATCTCTCTGCAAATGGTATAAGAGTTCCATATTTCTATGCCAATGCAGGACAAGAAACAGTTTTTTTACAAGGACAATTTATCTATGAATTATCCGAGGTTCTATCTGGGGTTGACCTATATCAAGATAGGCCTTCATGGTCGTCATATCTGTCTTTGCAGCAAGCCTACAACGCCGGTCAAGCTTTGGCAAGACTTCATGATGTGGCGGAAAATTTTAAAGCTCCGGAGAGAAAGTTCAATGTATTGCAAAACTCCTCGACTGTTATCATGGCAGACGATCCTTTGGCGAAATTGGAAGTCCTACTTTCCTCCGTTCCTGCTGTCTCGCACGGGATTATAGAACAAGCAGGATCACTAAAAAGTTTCCTCAAGGCATTTACAAATACCCATCTTTGGTATATCGAAAAGCTTGCTACTTATAAAAACTCAATAAGCTTGCACTACATTCACGGGGATTGGCATCCTTCCAATATGACATGGACTTCTGTTGCCGAAGATGCCGCTGTGGAAAATATTTTTGATTTTGGTCTGTCAAATCTCTCATTTTTCCAACATGATATTGCCATAGCAATCGAAAGAGCGTTTGTGGACTGGCTGGATCTAAAAGGTCTGGGTGCTATAACTTGTGATCTGGAAGGAGTTGGTATTTTTTTGAGCGGTTATGATTCACTGAGGAAGTTGAGTTTGTGGGATTTAGAACTTATAGCAGACCTTATGCCCATATGTCATTTTGAATATGCGTTATCTGAAGTCGGGTATTTTTCCTCAGTACTAAAGCAGCCAGACAATGCCGCTTTGGCATACGATTCTTATCTGTTTGACCATAGTGAATTTTTCCGTACTAAGGCCGGAGTCGAGCTATCTTGCTACATCAGAAAATTTACTCCCTCCACGGCAAACCTCAAAGGGTAAGAAATACGAAGAATTTCGTTCGAAGAGAAACTGCTGCTGAATAAATTGACATATTTACCCTTCAGGTTTTCTTTGCGTAGAGTATTTTTGTTTTGAGATGAATGAGTTTACGGTAAAACCGGGTAATGCACTAAGTGGAAAAGTTGAATTGCAAGGGGCGAAAAATTCCGTATTGAAGCTCATGGCAGGCTGTATTTTGGCCCGCGGAACATTTGAGCTTACCAGTGTTCCAGAGATTACCGACGTAGACATCATGGCAGAAGTTTTGACCTCAATGGGGATGTCCGTAACGAGGGGGAAAAATAGCAACCTCACAATTGTAAGACCGGAAGACCTCATCCCTTACGCTCCCTATGAGCTTGTGGAAAAAATGAGGGCTTCCGTGGTAGTTCTCGGTCCTTTACTTACCTCACAGGGTAAAGCGCGCGTCTCTCTTCCCGGCGGAGATGACTTTGGCCATCGCCCCGTTGATATTCATATTAAGGCTCTTTCAGAGCTCGGAGCGGAATTTAAAACCAGCCACGGCTATATAGACGCTTCTTGCGACCGCCTGATGGGAACGCGTATCGTGCTTGATTTTCCCAGCCATACAGCTACCGACAACGTACTCATGGCGGCAGTATTGGCTAAGGGTGAAACCGTGATCGAAAATGCCGCCCGAGAGCCGGAGATACAGGATCTCGCCCAATTCTTGACAGAGATGGGAGCCAAGATAGAAGGAGCCGGTACTTCCAGAATAATTGTGGAGGGAGTGGACGAACTCAAACCCGTTTCCCATGACGTTATCAAAGACAGAGTCGAGGCCGCTACTTTTATAGCGGCAGTCGGACTGGCCGGAGGCGACATAGAGGTGTGCGGCGCCAAATGGGAATATATGGACATGCTGCTTGAGAAGGTATCGCAAATGGGTATCGAAGTCTCCCCGGCAGATAACGGTATCAGGGTTACCTCTCGAGGCAGACTGAAGTCTGTAGATGTTGCCACCTTACCCTATCCCGGCGTTGCCACTGACTATAAACCTCTCATCGTGACCATGCTCTCTGTGGCAGACGGAGCGGCAATAGTCAGCGAGAATTTGTTCGCCGGAAGATTCAGGTATGTGGATGAGTTGAGGCGTATGGGGGCAGACATCCGAACTCAGGGCCATCACGCCCTGATAAGAGGAGTGGATAAGTTGTCGGGAGCCATAGTCAGGGCATCGGATATTAGAGCCGGAGCGGCCTTGGTATTAGCCGGGCTGGCCGCCGATTCTCCGACGACTGTTCTCGGGGGAGGTCATATAGACCGCGGTTACGAGCATTTTGCCGCCAAATTGTCTTCTTTGGGAGCTGATGTGTGTCAGATCAAAGACGGTCAATAGTAAAAGAAAACGACGTTTATTTCCGGCTCTGTTTTTAACAGGCAGTTTGTGCTTCGTCGGATTTTTCGCTCATATCGCGATTGATATAGGGCCTTAGATTCTTGGCTGCTTCTTCGGGGGAGACGACGTTGATATAAAGACCGGTCCCGAGTTCAAATCCTGCCGGCGTAGTGAGCTTGGGCAGTATGTGTACGTGCCAGTGAAAAGGTGACGTTGACCTATACGGAGCCGAGTGGAACACTACGTTATAGGCCACGTTGCCAAGGTGTGCTTTGAGAGCTTTCAATGCGTCTCTGATGGCAACGCCGATAGATGTCAGAGTATCTTCATCGGAGCGTTCAAGGTGACCTTCATGAGCCCTCGGTATGATCAGCAATTCATAAGGCGAGCCGCTCCAGTATGGAGCTATCGTTACCGTGGCATCTGTGGCTTGAAGTAAGCGCTCTCTGGCGCTCTCTTCGGTGCCCATGGCCACGCACAAAAGACAACCTCCCGAGAATCTGGAAAAGTTACCCTGTTCTTCTATAAGCTCCCGCGGAACGATGGGGATACCCATTAATTGCCCATGCGGATGGTATATGGAAGCTCCGGCCTCGCGTCCTGAGTTTACTATGGCTTGACTGTAGCGAAGCCCAGGCGTATTTTGATGTTCTTCGATACGGTCTCGTATGGTAGACATAACCAATCGTGTTTGGATAATGCTAAAGTCAGCCCATGTCATATCGTGGCTGGGAGAGAGAATCAACACTTCGTGAATACCGTTAGCCGGAGCGTCTATAAAGACAGGACCGTGGTGCTGAACGACAAAGGGACCGTCGCCGCTAAAGGCGGGGAAGCGGTTGGATATCACTCTGACAAGCCAACGCCCGTCACTGTTGTAACTCTCTAAAGCCGGAGGAGTGGCTTCTTCATTGCCGGGACAGAAGGGGCAGGTTTCACGGTTTTCATCGAGACCATGTTCGCGTGTGGACAGAAATTGAGACGTGTTTGCCCTATCTGTAGAAATCGCTACCCATCGACCCGAAAGGGGGTCGAGCCTCAGTGTATTCATGCCTTAAGCTTTTCCTCCAATTACATTATACATATTAATTATAATGTAATTGTAATACTGTTTGACAAATACATTGAGCGTTTTTATACTCTCTGAGAGTGAATAAACGTATTGTATTTTAAATATTCGTAAAATCATGTATACAATAGATACCGCTTTGTATTTTCTGCATTGATTGGCGATAACAAGACAAGGAGCCATTGTGAGAGATCCCATATATGGCATTTTTGTAATTTTTCACGTTTTATCTGCGGTTATAGGATTTGGCGCTTTGATAACCTCCGGTTCCTATTCCTACAGTTTAAAAAAAACAAAGGATCCTTTATCGTCTGAATCATTGAGTAAATACTTTAACGGCGCAACTAATTACGCCGGACATACAATATTTCTCGTGCCTGTATTTGGTGTAATTCTATTATATTTGCATCACTGGCATGAACTGACTCATCCTTATCCATGGGTAGGGATCGGTTGTTGGGTGGTAGGAGTGTCGGTAGCTATCGGGGTAATATTTCCCCGAGAGAAATCACTTGGTCGCCTGATGCATGGCTTCAGTGACAAAGCTGTGAAACGGGAAAGAGGTTTGCAAATCACAGGTACTGATTCAGGTGAAGAGTTTTCCGCTGCCGATGCGGTGCTCTCTGGCTCAGCAAGCGATATCTCCGATGAGTTTGTATTGATGAATATTAAAAAGATGGCCCGTGATATCGAGAGAGCTTCTGCTATTACTTCCGTATGTTTTGTGATCGCTCTTGTCTTTATGGTGATACAGCCATCTTTGTGATCTGTCAGAAAATTGGTTTTTAGATAATTTGTTGCCCACCTTGCAGGGATTGACAGGTTTTTAGATAAGGGCAAATATGAAAGGGCAACCTAGTAGATAACAAGTTTTCTATTGATCCATTACAAGAGGATGTTTGCCAAATCGCTAGAGCCTTTGATGTTATCAAAGGCTCTCTATGACCTATAATAAGACGGCTATAGAGCTAAACTAATGTTTTTAAAGTATTGCTAAGGAAGTATCTAAGATTAAAGACGAAAAAGGCAGACCAGCCGGCTCCGGACATCAAAAATATCCCCATCTACCTCCGCCAAAGCCTTTACCGACTCGCGGTCAAAGAAAAGCTATGGCTAAAGAATCACAAGCTAAAGTTGCCACTTCACGTACGGCGAGAGAACTTGCCAGATCTAAAATGACCAAAGAGCAAATCGAGAGGCTACGGAGAGAACGTAAGCGGAGAATATTGAGAAATAGGATCGCCGCAGGCTCTCTGCTATCGATTATCCTTATCGGAGCTGTCATTATATATACAGGAAAAGTCTTTTCCGGTCAAGGCTCTACAGCTAAAGTAGGAAGTTCCCTGATAAAATCAGGTCACCACCATATAACGGGGGGAAATAGCGGAACAAAAAGTGGTAAAACAGATCCTAATGTAACTTCTCCGGTAAAGGTAAAAAAGAAACCGAAAAAAGTTGTACCGCCAAATCCCTATGTCGGTGTGACAAGCTGTACTTTTATAGACTACACCCGCTCTACTTTCAATTACTATACGGGTAAGTCTCTTCCGTATCGGGTGCTTGACACATACATTTTCTACCCCAAGGAAAACCCGGATACGGCTTTATCTGGTAGCGGTTCCGTTGCCGCAACAAAAAGTCCTTACCCGACAATCGTATTTGCCGAAGGATATAAAGTTACCCCTTTTACCTATCGTGCTCTGCTGGATTTTTGGGTTACCAAAGGATTCGTTGTCGTGGCGCCCATGTTTCCAGATACCAATAAGTTTGCCGTTAAAGCAATGCATAATGTTGAGACAAGTGAAAAAGATAACAGCAACGAGCCGGCCGACATAGCTTTTGTCACGAGAAATATTATTGCCGATGCGACTCAACTATCTTCTAATTGTAAGATTTTGTACAACCTTATCAATCCAAATGAGTTGATGCTGGCCGGCCAATCAGACGGCGCACAAGTGGCTGGGGCTCTTGTATATGACAGCGATTATAATTATCTGCTCGGTAATATATCGTTCAAAGCCGTTGAGATACTTTCCGGAGATGAGATAGGTACAGGCAATTACACAGCTACGTCAGATTCCCCTCCCGTTCTTTTTACCCAGAGTGATACCGATACGTGCAATCCTCCGCAAGAAGCCGAACAGTTCTATGATGCGATACCTAGTGAGAATAAATGGTTTTTGGAATTGTTCAATGCCCACCATTTGCCACCCTATGACGGCAATGATCCGGCGGCTTTTAGTATCGTGTCTCAAGTGACGGCGGAATTCTTTATATTGGCCGTCCATAACACTTTACCGAACAGTCAATTTGTAGCCTTGGCCAATTCTGCTCCGGCGATAGCCAATATGACGGTTGGCCAAACGGCACCTAATTTACCGAATCTGTCTATAAGTTCCAAAGAGTGTTACATACAGTGACAAACAGTAACATAATTCAACTACACTCTGAGCGCATATATTTTGATCATTGTGCAACTACAAAAATTTATGATGAAGCACAATATATATTATTGAAATACTCAGGTAACAATTTCGGAAATCCATCAAGTTTATATAAGACAGCCAGATCACTGCGTAAAGACTTAGATAATGCCAGGGAAACATTGGCCTTGGCATTTGGTTGTCTAGATATCGACATCGTCTTTACTTCCGGGGGAACAGAGGCCGATAACTTAGCCATTTATGGCTGCTCGGGCATGCTGTTTAATGCTTTTCCAAAAGAATCTCAACGCAAGTTATCACCGGTGCTTGTCAGCGCAATTGAACACGAAGCCGTTTTGAACCCCGCTAAAGCGTTGCTTGCCGGTGAGATAAGAGTCGGATGCGATGGATTACTCGATCTGGATCACCTAAAGAGCCTCTTGGATGACTATCAAGCCAGTCAAGAAGAACTAAAACTAGTCTCGGTCATGCTGGTCAACAATGAGACCGGTGTCATCCAGCCGCTAGAAGAAGTGGCCTCTATGGTAAAGAGGTACTATCCCAATGCTCTCATCCATTCCGATTGTGTTCAGGCTTTCGGGGCCATTGATATTAGAGAGGTGACAAAAGATATCGACCTCATGTCTTTTAGCGCCCATAAATTCGGCGGTCCCATGGGAACGGGAGCGCTTGTCATGAGATCCAGAGCCAGGAAAAACTTTACTTCACTGATCCGGGGAGGCCAGCAAGAACGCGGCTATAGGGCCGGTACGGAAAACCTCCCGGCGATCATGGCTATGGCTGAAGCTGCCAAAATCTGTGTTGCCAGAAGGGAAAAAGAGACAGCAAGGCTAAAGCGATTGGCG
>JAJZMK010000079.1 GCA_021798275.1 Actinomycetes bacterium
ATATTAGATGCAGCACACGAAGATGGGCTAAGTGAGTTTTTAGCTACTCCTATAGGTGGAACTATTTCTGTCACTTGACCATTTGCGTCATAACAGGTAAGGCTAGAATTGCCATCTGGATTGGTTGACATTACAGGTTCGTTGTCTGCATTATAGGTAGTGGTGGTGGTAGAAAACTGATTACCTGGTCTAAGAGCAAGTTCAATACCAGAAAGCCCTGAGGAATTAGAAAGACTTAGATCAAAAGGAGAAGTGTTATCAACAGGTAAATTAGATGGATCTTGTGCCAATATGTCGGTAAATGAGCTGTTTGGTAAAGAACTGGGTTGCGTAGAGGAAATATCTGCTAGGCCACTTGGTAGTTTCCAAGGTGATACCTGTGTAGTACCAGAGCTACTAGTAGGAATAAGAGCACCTGCACTTAGTACAAGTAGGTCACCTTGATACTTTGTAGTAAGGGCCGGTAAAGATAATGTTGAAGCTTGAGACAGAGATGATGCACTTGAGAAAGCATCTATGGGATCTGTTGTATTGACATCTCCAAACACCCCAAGAGTAGCTGACCCATTGGTGGTATTTGAACCAGTGATATTAATAGTTCCGTTATTTGTCGTAGTTAAGTTTGCAACTGCGCCAAGATAAACAGAAGTCTCTTCACCATTCACACTTTTAGATGAAAAAAGACTGAACCCTTTTGGAACATTAAAGGCTGGCCCAGTAGAAGACCCGCCAACTAAACGCACTACGTCATTGTTTGTATCTGCGATGAAAAGATCACCAAAGCCATCTAATGCCACAGAACTTGGTCCATCAACCTGAGCGATGTTAGCTGATCCACCATTACCGGAATAACCGGGATTTCCGGTTCCAACAATGTTGTAGATATCGCCTGTTGTCATTTGTTGTCCAAAATATGTACCTGTATGTCCGGCAACAACTTGTACCCGAGCATCATAGGCATCTGCAATAACGAGGTTCTCGTTTGTATCTACCGCCAGTCCACCTGGACCATTTAGACTGGCTGAAGTTGCCGATCCTCCGTTTATTGAATCACCACCGTTTCCATTACCAGCAACTCGGTAGATATCACCAACAGTCATTTGTTGTCCAAAATAAGTACCAGAAGTTGCCGGTAGCATATCAACAACATTATTGTTGTGATCAGAAAGAAATAAGTTCCCTGATGCATCTGTTGTAACAGCACTTGGACCATTTAGACTGGCTGAAGTTGCCGGACCACCGATCCCAGATGATCCATAGGAACCGTTTCCAACAATGCTGTAGATATCACCAGCAATCATTTGTTGTCCAAAATAAGTACCTGAAACTGAAGGAACCATACGTACTACATTGTTATTGGTATCTGCGATAAAAAGAGCACCAGAAGGTGCCACAGCAATACCTTGAGGACCGTCAAGTTCGGCAGAAGTTGCCGGACCCCCATTTCCGGAATATCCAAACCCGCCGTTGCCTGCAATTGTATAGATATAACCTGCAGTCATTTGTTGTCCAAAATATGTACCAGAAGTTGCCGGTACAAAGTCAATACGCGAATTGTCACTGTCTGTTATATAAAGGTTTCCAAAGCTATCAAATGCTACTGAAGAAGGTCCATTTAAACTAGCAGAAGTTGCCGGACCTCCAATCCCAGATGATCCAAATGTTTCATTACCAGCAACACGATAGATATCGCCTGCAGTCATTTGTTGTCCAAAATATGTACCAGAAGTTGCCGGGACAAAGTCAACAACAGAATTATTGCGATCGGCCAAAGCCAGATTTCCATTTGCTGTAGCGGCAACGTAATAAGGCCCATTTAGACTAGCAGAAGTTGCCGGACCTGCGACCCCGGATGATCCATAGGACCCGTTTCCTACATAGGTGTAGATATCTCCTGGTACAAAAGAGGCTAAGGTGCTTGGACGAGGAGTTGGAGAGACTACGCTAAGGAGGGCTTCATCACCTGGGGCTGAACCAGGCGGAAGTGTAAGACTAATCCCGCTGCTAGAGCTGATAGCCGAATCAGAGCCGACAAGATGCGGTGACATTGAGTTAGAAACTGAAGTGTTATTCCCGTTTGCATCATAGGAATAGCTTGTTATCCGGGGGATAATACTTGCCCCTGGTCCACCTTGTGTCTTAGTTGTGACCTCTCCGTCTTTGTTATAGGAAAATATCGTAGTGTAATTTGCAGCATTTGCCCCTGATACATTACCATTGGGAGATACAGTACTCATTAGTTCGCTATCGGTATTATAAGTGAATGTTGTCGTAGACAACTGTCCAGATGACCCGGTACTTGACAGATTTGTATTTGGCGAATAGACCTTAACTACGTTTCCATCTAAGTCATAAGAGATTTGTGTGATGGCACCGTTTGGGTTAATGGTTGCACAGGCAAGGGATGCAGATGGTGCCTTATTTGTACAAGAATCAGTAGTACCCCCGAGGACAACTGACTGGTTGTTGTAAAGGTAATAGCTCGTCTGTGCATAAGACGCTGTTGTGGAGTTTGGTTGATAGACCCCAGTGGTTGTCCAGATCAAGTTGCCGTTGGTATCATATTGTGAGTAAGTCACAAAAGGCGGAGGTATTGAAGAAGGCGGGTTGATGTTTGTGACACTAGCTGGATAGGGTGCTGGAGGAGTGAGTTTTGAACACGAAGAGCTTGCCTCTGGGGCTGCAATACAGGTTTGCTCACCAAATGAGTTATAGGAATAGGTCGTGGTATCTAAAAGTGCGTTTGTGGAACTTAATATATTTCCGGCTTGGTCATAAGTATAAGTTGTTGTATTACCATTTGGATCAGTAACAGACGCCACCTCGGCAGTTTCTTGATCATATGTATAGGACCAAGTGGCCGCTTCCGGTGTACCAGCTGCTTGAGTAATACTTGTCAACTCGCCATCTAAATAGTTCTCGACTGTTATATTGCCATTAGGTTCAGTAATGGTTGTGCCCGTGCTGCTATAGGAGAAATCTATTACACGTCCCATAGGGTCGGTTTGTGAAATAACCCGTCCTTGTTGATCATATACATTTGTAACAACCCCACCATTCGGGTCTGTCATGGTATACAACAAATGGTTCGCATTGTAAGTAAAGCTCGTCACTCGTCCCATAGGGTCAGTAACTGATATAAGCTCCCCATCAGAGTCATACTGATAAGTAGTAATACGTCCCATAGGGTCGGCAACTGAGCTAACTAAACCGTTTGCACCGTAGGTAAACTCTAGAGAACGCCCAGCAAAGTCTGTAACTGAGATGAGCTGTCCGGAGCTGTTGTACGAAAGCGTCGTCTTATAGCCACTCACGTCTTGCTCGGCTGTCAGGAGACCAGAGGAATTAAAAGTAAATGTCTCCCATTTATCACGAGTAAAGCTGTAGGTACCATCAGAGTTTTTCACCAAAGTCCCATCAACCCTCGGAGGTGCGCTGTAGGTGCCGGTACTGTTAGGGGTGAAAGTAACAATCGAACCGTTCTCTTGGCACACGGTCACATCGCCAGTTGTACTATCAAAGACAAGGTGCATAGTATAAGACGAAGACCAGCCGTAACCAAAAGGGCCTTTTGTAGAGGCAACCAGCGAGTTGTAGGTACGGCTTAAATCAAGATACGGGCCGGGACCAGGGATTGAGGCATCTGTAAAGGTATGCCAAAAGTCACCGGTGGCGCAGTTGACGGGACTACCCTGGTTGCACTGGTTCGCTCCTTTTTCGCTCGGGTTATGACCACCTAGTGTCTCATGAGATGTTATGGAACCACCTACGGGTCCGTTTGAACCGAGTTGAGCGAGGCCCTGGATGCTTTGGCCAGCACTGAAACTAGACAACACTGAGCCATTAGCGATATCTATCTCGACGATTTCACCGGTATTATAGTCAGCTGTCCAAAACGATGTGCCATTCGGATCGAGGGCAAAAGCAAACAAGGAGCTAGTATCTGGTACGCTATAGCTACGACGTAGTGAGCCTGACGCAGTGAGATCCACCACTTCAGATGAGCACGCCACAAAAAAATCTCCATTACCGGCAAGCTGATTTGCATAGCAAGGAGAAGGTAGTCCGGTAGCAAAATCTGCCTCTTGAGTAGCGGTACAGATATTATAACGTAAGACGCTCGAACCTTCGGAGGTATAATAAAGTGTGCAGCCATCAGAGGATAAAGATATCCAGTCGATACCTCGATTTTGAGTCTGTGGGAAAAAGGTCTTCACTAAAGAGCCTGTGGGCGAGAACTCGTACAACTCGCCCGAGTCGACTTGTCCAACGAGCATGTTGCCATTGGCCATAAACGCACAGGACTCCGGGCTACCAGAAAAGGGCCCAGCATAATTAGAACTCAGTAGGTTGCCCTGGGGGTCGAACTTCGACATGCTATGGCCGCTAAAGTTAGTGACATAAAGATCTTCCTGAGAGTCAAAACACATACCAGTCTCCTCAAACGAAGAACCGGTACTAAGAGTCTGGACAATCTTACCTAAAGGCGTGTAGTCAATCACGCTCCCGTTGGCTGTCGCAGCGAAAAGATCACCTTGGTTATAGGGTATGCTTTGTGCGCTAGCTGGGGCTACTAAATAAATAGAGGTTGTCAAGCTGACCAACAAAGAACTTACAAACATCAGAGCGACAAATCTACCGGAAGATTTCATTAGTTATATCCTTTTGTATAGAGTTAGCCCCAATGTCTTAGGAGTTTGCTTTAGAAAGTTGATAATAACATATGTATAAGTATTTGTAGTAATAATTTTTGATAATTTGATAAATATACTTTTCTAATGGCTTTTTGAGCTGATGCAGCAGCTATCCAGAAAAATTGTGTTTATGGAATTGCTCAAGGAAACTCAGCCTAGATCCATCAATGGAATAGTCCCCCAAAACAGAAAAAGATACTCTTTGATCGGTAGAATAAGTATTATTACAAACCAAACTACACAGCTAAGAGAACATCAATAAGTATGTGTAAACTCCTGAGCTGATGTTCAATAATTTAAGATCCTGTTTTACTGATTGTGCCCTAATTTCCTTTATCTCGAAGTTACTTCCATCTTGGCAGCTTGACCTGTTCCAACCTGTGGATATGATTTGGTTTCTAGATTTCTGTTGTCTACATCAGTCGAATAGGAACACGTTTACTTCAAGTAGTTCTAATACACGTCGCTGAATCGGAGTTGGTACGGCAATCAAGTCGAAGGTGGCTTTTGTCGTCGATGTAGTCGTTTTCATGGCATTGCGTGTCAGAGTACCCCCCCGTGTCAGGAAAGATGTGGTATTAAAATCTTACTAGAGGGGACGAGAGTAGGACATGGTAATTATCACTGTTACTTATTCAAAGGCACAGAAAGACAAAGCACTTAATGCTCTCAAGAAGCTACTAGGAAATAGAGACATTTCACCCTCTGGTGAGATGCAGGAGTTGTCTAGGAGCGTGTCCCGGTATTCACTCATGCATGGCCGATAACTGAGTCCCCATATTCGCGATGCATAGTACAAATTGATAGGTTGTGTGCCGAATCTTGTGCAAATTGGCTATGGCACTAGAACACTTGTACCTAAGCTATATTAGCTAGGTCTTTATGGAATCTTTATCAGAGATTTTTTCTTCTTTTTCTTCTTTTTCTTCTTTTTCTTCCAACTCTTCCATATTCAAATAACGTTGCTTCGTTATCCATCTTTCATGTAGTTCAATTCCTATAGCTCTAATGAGTCTTAGGGCAAAAGATTGGTTAGGAAATATTCTAATAACTTGTGCTCTTCTTTTTATTTCTTGATTGAGCCTCTCTAGTGAATTAGAAGAACGTATATGTATCTGATGATTTGGTGGATATGCATAGTAACTAAGACATTGATCTATATTTTCTTCTACAAAATCAACTACCTTCAAATATTTATTTTCCCATTTTCCTATCCAGGCCAAAAGGCTACTTCTAGCTCCTTTAAAGGTAAATCGATCAAATATTTGACGTAGATCTAAAATACATTCTTTATCGCTAGATCCAGGTAAATAATCAATGGCATTTCTTAGAAAATGGACGTAACACCTTTACAAGGTTTTATTAGTAAGTTGTTGTTGTATAGCTGCTTGTAGGTGTTTATGAGCATCAGAGATAACTAATCTAATACTATTTAATCTTCTATCTTGTAGCTTGGATATAAAATCAATCCAAGAATTTTCAGATTCTCTATTGCTAATTCAATACCTAAGACAGCTCTTTTGCCTTTTTCAGATACACCTATGGCAATAAGTACCGCTTTTGAATTAACGGTCCCATCTTTTCTAACTTTTTCATATCTAACATCTAAGTATAAGGTAAAGATATCGCTCTTTTATTTTTGCATTTGCAAAGGTCTCTAATGATTCATAAGGAAGCTGCAAGCCTTGATAGCCTAGAAGCAGATGTTTGTTCATCAAATAATTCTTCTGCTATAGCTTATAGCTTTCTAGTCGATAGTCTTGAATATACATTTGAGCAATTGCTAGAACTAGTGCTTTTTCACTTCTTTGGGTAACCTCACCCTAGTCAATAGTGTTCTTGGATAATAGCTGGACCTATAAGACAAACGAGAATCACTGCGCTTAGATTTTGAAGCTCCTATAGTTTCATCCATTTAGGCTTCTGGCATTTCTTGAAGGCTTTTTTGGATAATTTTACGTAATAAATATTGCCGTTTTTCAACTAATTGTTTTACAACTTCAGAAATTAAATTATCATTAGAACTTTATAGTCATGGTTTGATCCTAAGACGTCAAGTTTTTTCTATTACTTACTAGATACCATGGTCAGCACTAATCCGTCTATAGAACTAAATAGTTTTTGCACAACTTTCGGTACACAACCGAAGAAAAATTGGTATAGCTGGTAATAGATACCAAACTATGCCGATATTTTTCCGGGATTAAAAATCCTAAGACGCACCCTCTAATGGAAGACTTTTGTTAGTTGAAAGGATTAAATATGGAAAATAGTCAATAAAAGCTGTAAATCTGACACTAGATATTCTACAAAAACTGGAGAGGTTGACTTAGACATTTTCAAGATCATGGATATAGAGGGCTTTAGAACAAATACTGTGCTCCTCATAAGATAGCTAATAAGACCTCTACAGAAACAGAAGAAGAGATCTGTCTTTTGCGAAGAAATTGCAAATGGACGGCTAGACAATTGCTGAAATACTTGGAATGGCTTATAATTCATGATTTCAGCTATTTTACGTCGAAACAAGATTTCTAAAATTACAGATTTAGAACCACCAAAGCTTCCTAACCTCTATAACAAAGGCCATGAAGCCAATTTAGTCTATATTGACATAAAACGTCTTGTTCACTATGAAAACAAGGTCATGGTTTTACTGGTGATAGTTCCAAAGACAGCTAAGGCTGGATATGAATATCTTCATGTAGAAATTGATTTACCAACAAGAGTTGGATTTGCTCAGATATTTCAAGATCAGTCAAAACATTTTACAGTCAAATTTCTCTATAGCCGCTCTCAAGTATTTTCGAGCACTTGGAATTAAGGTAAGTGAAATCATGACCGATAATGGAGGTTGCTATTGTTCCAAGTTGTACAAACAAGCCTACACACTCCTTGGAATCAAACACGGGAGAACAAGACCCTATACGCCTAAGACAAATGGCAAAGCAGAAAGGTTCATCTAGAGCTTACTTAGAAAATGGAATATGGCCGATCGCTCCCGCTACCCGCTCACAATTTTTCACGGTCAACAATATATTACAATAATATGTATCTCATCAAATTTATGTAGTTTCCTGTGGGCAAATATTTACCAAATTCATTTTATCGAAGAGAAAACTTACATACCTAAGATCTCTATATTAGAGTTAACACAGATGTCTTTCGACGATAACGATTTCTGGTCATTTTCACAAAATGGGCCTTGGGTATTTCCAAAAGATCCTCCCGTATGGACTAAGGGTCTACAAGAAGAACGTGCTAAGTTAAAAAAAGAGTACAAGCAGATCCTTGCAGCAAGTAAACTAAAAGCTGTTTCTCGCCTTTTACAACTTTTCATCTACATTGGGCCTCCAATGCTCATATGGTTCTTCATAGACAGAAAAAAACCAAAAACCATATCAAGAGGATTATTAGCCCATAGGCTACGCATAGCTTTCCAAAAACTCGGGCCTACTTATATCAAGCTCGGACAAATCATATCTTCAGGGGAGGGAATTTTCCCTAAAGAATTAGTAACGGAATTCAAGTTGCTAAGAGATCAGGTACCAGCCGAGAAATTCAAAATCATCAAAAAGATCATAAGAGAAGAACTAGGTCAAGATATAGAAGAGGTCTTTTCCTATATAGATCCAAAACCTATAGCAGCAGCTTCGATTGCACAGGTACACTTTGCCAAGCTCGTCACAGGAGAGGAGGTAGCTGTCAAAGTAAGAAGGCCTAAGCTTGAGACATTAGTACGAAATGATCTCTCTGTCATGGATGCTATTGCGCCTCACCTGGTAGGAAGAATCGCCATAGCTGCCTTAGCTAATCCTCCTGCCTTGGTTGAATTATTTGCCGAAACGATCCTAGAAGAACTTGACTTCAGACTGGAAGCAGAAAATATGCTTGACGTTGCCAGGGTGCTGGCAAAATCAGAGAAAAGAGCGATTATTGTACCAAGACCACATCCAATTTTCGTAACAAGAGGGCTTCTTGTTATGGAAAAGCTCAGTGGGTTTTATTTTGACGAAGCAGACAAGATGCGCTCTGCCGGAATAGATACAGCAAAAGTCTTACACCAAGGGGTTGTATCTTTCTTAGAGGGAGTAATGCTATATGGAATCTTTCATGGGGACCTCCATGGAGGAAACCTCTTTGTCCAAAATGATGGGAAAATAGCCCTATTGGATTTCGGCATTACGGGTAGATTGGATGAAGACAAGCGACAGGCTTTTTTACGCCTGATCATAGGAGCAGCCATGAATGACATTGCTAATCAAGTCACTGCCCTACAAGATCTTGGAGCATTTCCCAAAGATATTGATAAAGAACAAATTATAAAAGATCTAAAATTAGATACACCCGGAGAAGATGTTACCCAAATGTCTGCAGAAGAGCTGACGGGACAGCTAAAGGAATTAACCAAACAATTGCTTGATTACGGTGCCCATATTCCAAAAGAACTTATGCTGTTTATAAAAAATATGTTATTTTTGGATTCTGCCGTAGGCAATCTTGCACCTGATATTGATATCTTTGAAGAATTCAACTCCATAGCCATGTATTTTGTCACACATTATGGGACCTATATAACGCAACAAATCGGAATAGACCCAGATCAGAATGCTATTAGTACAGAAGGATTAAAATCTTCTTTAGGTGTTTCCCAAGATATCGACAAACTTACTTATAAAGATATTCAAATGAGACGAGACATGGTAAAAAAGAAATTTCAGGCAGGAGAAGAATCCTAAAAATATATTTTATGAATTATCTTGACAACTTATTACAAAACCAGATACAAATCAATACATAACACAAAAATATCGGACTTAAGAAATATAAATGACACGTAATATTATTTTAGTAACCGCTGAGAATACAGGAGTTGGTAAAACATTCGTCTCTTGCGCTTTAATAAAAGCACTAAGGTTACGAGGCCATCTTGTCGGAGCAAGAAAACCCCTAGAATCATATGAACCTGGAGAGACAACAGATAGCCAACTGCTTGCTTTAGAAAGCAGCGATAATATTGATTTTGTTACAAATCCTCAGTGGAGATATGATCTCCCCATGGCACCACCTATGGCAGGAAATGTCTTGTCAAGATACATCCCATCTACAGAAGAAGTAATGAAGTACTTAGATAGCTGTGAAGAAGATAGATGTATGACCATCGTTGAAGGCGTAGGGGGGCCTTATTCGCCTCTTACACGAGATGGTAATACATTGTCCCTAATAGAGGTGATCCGACCTAAAATTGTTTTACTCATAATAAGATCTGGCCTTGGGGCAATAAATGCCACACTTTTATGTCTA
This sequence comes from Actinomycetes bacterium, assembly GCA_021798275.1. Classification (GTDB taxonomy): domain Bacteria; phylum Actinomycetota; class Acidimicrobiia; order Acidimicrobiales; family Bog-793; genus JAJZMK01. The sequence continues at coordinate 9,999 of JAJZMK010000079.1, forward strand.
AAGTCTTTGAGAAATGAAAAAGTCGTAGTTTATTTTAACTACTATGATCCGAGCGATATCATCCATAAGACAAATATTGAATTTCTCAAAATGACAATAGAGAAAAGCCGGACCCAGGGCAACTTTGATGATGGGCCATTTCCTGAAATAGAATTTGCAACCGATATAGATAGGTTGAGAGAGTTATGCGAGATAGAATTTCATGGTTCCCATTTGTAGGAAATGCCGCTTGATTTATCTTGAAGTAATTAAAATTGGCAGAGTAATATATAAGCGATAATGATTTTTGGAATTATCTCATATTGTAGATAATTCGTTACATAAAAGGGCGCCAAATGGAACAACCTACGACAAAACGCTGCATCGTGAGTACATGCGGTACGAGTATTCTTACAAATCAAGGTCATGAAATTAGAAAGCTAATAATTGACTATGCCCATGTCAAAGATAAAACTGATATCGGTGAAAATGACCGCAAAGAATTAGAAAACCTAATCAAAACCATAAAAAATTCACTCCAAGAAGAAGGAAGTATTGAAAATCTAAAGAAGATGTCTGCTGAAATTAACGGGATAACTCTACTTTATGATAATCACTTTCCTAATAGTGGAGACACACATTACCTTATAGCAACTGATACCTGGCTCGGCACAGAAGCCGCCTCCCTGCTAAAAGACTGGCTTAGAGGCAGAGAGGTAAATGATGTGCAATTAGTAGCTATTGATGACCTTGGTGCCAGTAGTCTCGCTGAGTTCCAATTGGGGATAGCCGGTCTTATCGAATGGTGTAGTCAAACTTTACCTGGATGGCGCGAAAATCAATATACAATTACTTTCCAGCTTAACGGTGGGTTTAAAAGTATTCAGGGCCTTATGCAGACTCTTGCCCAGTTCTATAGCGATGAAACTGTTTATATTTTTGAAAGCGGAAATGAGCTTCTACATATACCTAGATTACCGGTCAAACTAGATTTGGAAGAGGTTGTTTTAAAGCATTACAAGATATTTAGAAGGATGAAAGCTAATTTAGAAGTCTCCAAAAAGGAAGTAGAAGACATTCCGGAAACACTTATCTTCTTATTAGCAGAAACTCCCACTCTCTCTCCGTGGGGAGAACTTGTTTGGAACCAGATAGGGGAACAGATGTTGGGGAAAAAACTTTTTGATAGCCCAAGTGAAAAAGTAGTGTATGGAAAAGAATTCGAAATAACTGTAGAACAACTGGGTAAATCTAAATTAAAAGAAATAAATACCCGCATCACCGATTTAGCTTGTTACCATGAAAAAAAGGATAGACCAAACCCAAATAGGTTGGATCTAAAGAAATTAAAAGGCTCACCAAGCCCACCATCCACTCACGAATGTGATGCGTACTCGGACGCCAATGCCGCCCGCCTCTTTGGACATTACGATGAAACAGATAAATCCATTTTTATCCTAGATAAGATGCACTCTCATCTCTAATAGATCCTCTTTAGATCTCTTTTCAATCGTAGAAAATAATATGGCCCTATAGCTTAATAGAGCTTTCCCATTTAGTATATATGGCTTTCAATATGATGAAAGCTTTGCTCATCTTCAATAGCTGGACTGCTATGTTCAACTTCAAGGCTAGTTATATTGTGATCACTATTTCCACCAGAGCCTTCTTCACTACTTCCAACTGAGTTTGGCTCACCAAGACCACCATTCAAATTACGGTTGATCAAAAATATCTGATTGGAATAGGGAACAGTTGGGTCTATTGAGCCTAGGAAGTCTTCCGGATGGAAATCGTTGATAGAAAGGACTTTCATTCTAGGTAACACTACATTACCTAGGAATGCTTGAGCATCATATTCCAAGTCCAACTTCTCTACCCAGTCCAATTCCCCGTATTCATGGCTCATATGCTCTATAAATCCCAATACTCCGACTCTTCTTGTTGCGTGTTCCCCTTCATGGAGTCCTTCCAATGCTCCTCTGAAGTCTGCATCGTGCGAGAGAAGCAATACGTTCCCCTCTCTATTTTTGAGAGTCTCTAAAGTCCTTGTAATAGCATCATCTACGACTTTATCCGGGCCGTTTATTAGGATAGGACGAAATTCGGCATTTCGTAAAGCCTGGATAAATGGCCAAGGTATATCGCCATTTGTGGCATTTATAAAAAATAGGGCTCTTACCTCATCATGGCACCAATCTTTGGCAAAACGAATAATCTTATCCCAACGCGGTCTGTCTTCTGGACCGGGGCGCCTATTTAGGATGCCTCCCAGGACACCGTCTATATTCTCCCCATCCACCAGCACATAAGTTATCATGAAAGCCTCCAAATTTATTTATAATTGCTTAACGACATATATTGAAATGACATATATTGGAATATTTAATAAATATATCCTTACATCCAGCATAGAGCGATTATCAGATATTCAAATCAAAATCTGGATTAAGACATAAAAATATCCGAGATATTCCAGCTATCGAAAAGCTTTTTCTGATGGAAGTAGAGTAGGTGGTTATAAAGCACTGTAACAAATACAGAAATGAGATTTTATAGTATAAAAATACCAAATTACTAAAAGTAATACGGACAAATAGAGATCTTAGATCAATACTTAATCTAGCATTTAATAAGTTATGACAACTTCACTTACAACTACACTCAGCCACCTAACAGATGCCGCATTGCGCCTTGAGCCACCTGATGCAAAAGATGCTTTGGCGCTTCTAGAAGAGGGAAAGATTGCAGGTATAGGCCTCTCTACGGTATCAGCTGGACAACTGGCGACTGCCATGAAAATAACAGACGTAGCGTGCGTCCAGAACCCATTTAGCATCCTCGACCGGAAAGACATCGATGTCCTCAAAATTTGCCAAGAAGTCGGTATCGCTTACGTACCATACTTCCCCCTCGGGTCAGCTTTCCCAAATATACCTAAGGTTGTTGAGCAGCCTATCATACAGGGTGTTGCTGCCAGACTAGGTATCTCCCCGGCGCAAGTCGGCCTAGCTTGGTTGCTAGCACAGGCAGACAACATTTTACTTATCCCGGGAACTTCCTCTCTCAAGCACCTCGAGGAAAACCTTGCCGTAGAGGAGATCGAATTGTCGCCTCAAGATCTTATTGAACTGGATCGACTTTCCTGAGATTTCAGAAAAATTATCGGTGCGACCCTTTAACTTAGAAATAACTGTGTAATGAAATAAGCTTTACTCTTTTAGATAGGAGCTTGTCGAAAATGACAGTGGTTTTATAGATTCCAGTTCCTATTTTTCTAGTTATTATATAAAAATTTTTACTGAGCAACAAATAAGAATTTGAGTTTTGCTACTCATGGCCTGCTTTCATATTTTGCTATACCATGGGTCAAAATTTAAACCTAAAAGTAAAGCACATACTGAGCATATGTAATATTATCAACAATCAGATTACTATAAAAATACTCGTGTATTGATTGTATCAGTGATATAGAGATGAGGACATATGGCTCAATTCCCTTATAAACCACAAAAGCAGATTAGACCTGATTGCACCTACCAAGTAATGGTTTCCAAATTACCACTAAAGCATTATGGATCTATACCGAAATTTATGAAAGATACTTTGGTTATCCGTAAGCAGCTCCAAAGTAGTCCTGGCTTAATTGGCTACGGATTACTTGCCGAACTAACCAAAAAAACATTCTTTACGTTTTCCATATGGGAGAACATGGACGATCTGAACACGTTCGCCAACACCAATCCACACCAAAAAATAATCGAGAATCTCCGTCCTAAGATGGGACACGCTGTTTTCAAATTCGAAGAAGTAGAGGGCTCTAAACTGCCATGGAACTGGGATCAAGCCAAAGCTCAACTAACTGATCCCAGTGATAACAACAATTGATACTGGACAAACGATTTGACTTACTCAAAGAATTCTACAATTAGAGACCTATAAATCTGGATACTTTTATATTTATCATATATCAATAAAATTATTTAGGTCACTTTAGTAGTATCTATTTATAACGCACATAATAGAAAATAAGCCGCCTGATCGGTAACCTAGGTTGCTATCAAAAAGTTATAGAATGGATTTTTTTTATCATATAACGTTACTTGGTTTTTTCGACTACCAACAATATTACTTTTAGATCGAGATGCTTTATATCCTGAACTTTCATATCTCGCACACGCCAACAGATAAAGATATTGGCGAACTATAGCCCAAAGAGAGTTCTTTTTCTATTTCCCAGACAATTGTGATATTTGTATGTCTGTTTGCCAGTCAAGAGTTGAAAGTCTCCCCGAATTTTTTTCCGCCGCGGAAATCTTCTTATGCTGGCGCCCCCAAATACACTCGCCTATAAGTAAGAATACGTTAGGCATCAAGACACGTCTTATAACAACGGCATCCAGCGCTACCGCAAGCGCCAACCCGATGCCAAGTTGCTGCACCACACTTACCTGAGCCGTACCAAAAGCTGCAAAAACTCCCACCATAATAAGAGCTGCTCCGTTGACCATCCCAGCTGTCTTTCTTGTCCCTGTTACAACGGCCTCTCTGTGGGTACTTCCCTGTTGAAAGAGCTCTCTCATTCTGGTGGCCATAATAACCATATAATCCATACTCAGCCCAAACATAACGGCCAATACCAACAAAGGCGTAACACTATTAATTTGTTGGTTCAAGTGTTTTTCTATCAAAGTAAGTAACCCCAGCGAAGAGGCGCTCACCAAACCGTTGAAAGCCAGCGCAAGAAGTGCCAGCAATATTGAACGAAATGCCACCAGTAGCAATATCGCACTCAAAGCCAGAACAAAACCTATAACTACCGGTAGAGCCGAGGTTACCAAATTGTCAAAGTCTATTCCTTGAGCGGTTTGACCACCGACTAATACGCTTACTTCTGTTCCTACAAGAGGTGGGAGTTCATCGCGCAATTGACGAACCAGATTGTGAACGGCAACCGAGTCTGGGCCATCTTTAGTCGTTATTATTACTTGAGCCGCCAGTTTTCCCCCCAATGTCGACCATAGACTCTTGGGGAATTCAGCCTCTGATTTGGAAAATGATTGATTAACATTCGTCTCCGAAGTTGTACCTTCTTTTTTCCCGGGCAATTTCATTGATGAGACAATACCGCTTACGGATGTGACACTGGCAACTTCTTTATCGGCTTTAGCAAGTTGTGATACCCGCCCTACAGCTCTAAGGAGAACTCCGCCATCTTGTGTGGATGATACGAGAATAACCTGAACAGGAAATAGATCACGAGCCATCGAATCTTGTTCAACCATGTCCAATCCTTGGCGGGCGGAATTGCCCGCCGGCAAGATATTAGCTGAAGCCACCGGGACTTGTAAGTGTAAACCAAACAGCGGTATGACGGTGGCCAACAAGCCGGCAAGAACCGTCAAACTCACGATTGCCGGATACCTATACCCACCGTCTGATTGTCTATTAGAAGCAAATTTTAATTTCCAAGGTACGCGTCCGCTGTTGATACGCGACCCCAATATTTGCAAGACAGCCGGCAAGAGAGTCATGGATGCCAAAATAGCTATTGCCGTGACGATCATCCCGCCGAGACCTATAGTAGTAAAGACGGTAACGCGCGGTATCAGTAAAGCAGCAAGAGCTGCGATAACTGTCAATCCGCTGAAGAATACTGATCGTCCGGCCGTTTCCATACTGCGTTTAATCGCTTTTTCAACGGAGGGATCTGTGCTTAGCTCGTCGCGAAAACGTTTAATGATAAAGAGCGAATAGTCAATACCGACAGCCAGACCTATCATTGAAATGGCATTGCTGTAAAGAATGGTAAGTGGAGTTAGCTTGTCAATAAAAAATCCCACCATGCTGGCAAGATCAATTGAGAAAACCGCCAACACCAAGGGTATGGCTGTTGCCATCAAGGATCTGAAAACCACAAGCAAGACGAGTAGCAATATGGGAAATGCCAGTAATTCCGCCCGTTCTGCATCTTGCTGAGAGGCTACGCTTAGAGCATAATTCAGAGCCGGTGCTCCAGTCACGATTGCCTGGACGTGCTTATTTGCTAACTTCGCATTGATCTTGGCATTAGCAAGCGGAACCAGATTCTGGGCAGCGGTGTCACCCATACCAAGACCGACCTCGAGTAACGTCGTGCGCCCGTTCTCTGCCAGCCAGGTGGGATGTTCTGAATAATTTTGCACCTCAAAAGCATGTGGTAATTTGCTCAATATATCTCCGACGGGAGCGATCCATTTTTCAACCGGAGATTTGCTTTTTAGAATTACCAGCAAATTGTTGGGTGCCTCTCCGAATGCCTGCTCTCCGAGCTTTTGAGCCTGCGTCGCTTGTCCGCGAGGATTGGTAAAACCACCGGCTTCCAAATGGCTCTGCAATCCGATTGCAAAAGGTATACAAACCAAGGCCGCGGCTACCCATATAGATACTATCAATTTTGGTTTTCGTCTTGCAAAAGTAACTAAGCTGCTTATCATCGACCCACCTTGTTAGAAATTAATTTAATATGTGCTTTGCTTGTATAAATAGAACGGCGCAGTTCAATAGCTTTGTCGACCCGTCGCTTACTACGATCATCGTCCTGCTTGATTGCGATAATTTGTGAAAGTATGTCGTCGGCCTCATCCATTTTCCCCATTTTGATAAGAGCCGTTGCCAAGTTGAAGTGAAACCTACAACTCATCTCATCCGTACTCGCCGCCGCAGATAAGTTAGTAATGGCTTTCTGTAAATTTTGTCCGAATTTCTTCGGCATATTCAAATACCAAAGTCCCATTACGTATCTGGCCATGGGATGGTTAGGATCACGGGCCAGCACAGACAATGCCCTGCGACGTAGCATATAAGCACGCAATATACGTAAAGGGTATGAGGTCATCATTGTCTTTAAGCCAAACACTCTAAGGTTTACAACCTCTGTTTCTATGTCGCCGGGATTGCAAATTTGAGTTAGTTTTATAAACTTCGAGATATCCTTTAGCGCCTTTTTTTTCATGTGAACACTTTTTGATTCCCCTTCTAACATCTCATCGACCATTTGGTTGGCAGCCTCAATTAACCCGGGGGCCGGACTACCCATAGCTATGGCGTAGGATACCTTTCCCATAAGAGCTGTAATCCGTTCTTCCGCGACAGAACGCAACTGTGCCAATTGTTCATCACGCTGAGATGTCTGAGGAATGTCAAGCGGCTGCCCAAAGCAAATCCCTATCGAAGCCTTATGGGTTCTGACCGCGCCTTTAGGTAAAAGAGTTGCCGTACCGACAAGCCCTGCTGGGATAATGGGAACCCCTGCTTTTAGCGCAAAACGAAAAGCTCCATCCTTAAAAGGCAGAAGCGGCCATCCTGGTCCCCTGGTTCCTTCCGGATATACAACCAGTGGATGGCCGCTCTTGAGTGTCTTGTATATGGACTCAAGGGCATCTCGGTCCGGCTTATCGCGCTGAATGGGAATTGCCCCTACGCTAAAATGCCAACGCCGCTTGAGAGGCGAAGTAAAGCTTTCCGCTTTTGTTAAAAAATAGACCTTATCTTGTCGTAGAGAATTCAACGCAACTCCCGTCAGAAAGTGATCAAAGAAACTGCTGTGGTTAGCAACCAATACGAAGGGACCGCTTTTGGGCACGTGTTCCAATCCTCCGACCCACCGTATATGCTTATGTGTCAGTCGACAAGCGATAAACGCACTCGTTCTGTAAATGACTCTGTCTATACCACTCTCATTAGCCATGACGCAAGACCACCTTGTCTGCAATGTCAGCTGTGTCGTAGTTATATTTGCTCAGTTCCCTATAGCGGCATAATTTTTCAATAGTCGTAATGCACATGTTGTAGCGGGTGGCGAAACTCTCTAAGTGTGGACGCCGTGACATGGTACCATCATCATTCATGATTTCGACTATGACACCCACCGGGGGTAATCCCGCCATGTAAGTCAGGTCTACCGCAGCTTCCGTATGTCCCTGTCTCTCTAAAACACCTCCCGGTTTTGCAATCAGCGGAAAAATATGACCCGGCCTTCTGAAATCACTTGATTGACCATTGACCAGCAACTCGATCGTCTTAGCCCTGTCGTAGGCGGAAATACCTGTTGTGATTCCATATTGAGCGTCTCCGTCTACGCTTACCGTAAAAGCGGTACCATGCGGGCATTCATTTCTACTCACCATGGGAGCCAGTTGGAGTTCGGCCGCCCGCTTCGGTGTAATTGCCACACATATTAACCCTCTGGCGTAAGTAGCCATGAAGTTAACGGCTTCTGGAGTAATACAGCTTGCCGCCATGATGAGATCACCTTCATTTTCCCGATCTTCGTTGTCTAAGACGATGACGAACTGACCTTGACGCAGTGATTCAAATACCTTTTGCATTTCCAAGTACAAGCCCTCAAGTTCAACTGCTGTATCTGCTTTTGTTCCTATCGGGACCTCTGATTCCATAATTTTCCCTTTTCTTACGCTATTTAGGTTCGGACATCACTAGGCTGCCAAGGCAACCTTGTTGCGGTTTTATGACCACATCACGTCTACTGCAGGACAAAACGATGGGACTGATAAAATGCATCTATGATTGATGATACAACATCCATGACATGTCATATATTATCAGGACGTTGCTTTCTTGTCAACCAGAAATTAAATTCGAATGGATTAATTAATTATGGCCGATAAAGACAATGCCCCAATGGTCGCATCCCTACAGCCTTCGGAGACCGGTGACCAGCCACCAACTGGCTTCGGGTCTCCTTTACAGGAACTTCGCTACCTGATCCTGGCTGTCCAGCGAGAAGGAAATAGATGGCTGAGTGAAATGCTGCGCGCCGCTGATCTGACCCCAGCACAGGCTGAAGTTATCAGTATTCTGGCCGATCGCGAACCTCTTACTTTATCCGGGCTCGGAAAACTTCTTATCTGCGAAACCGGCAGTCCAAGCAGACTGGTTAATAGCTTGGTTCAAAAGGGGTTTGTCGCCCAAGATAACCATCAAACGGATCGACGAGCTAAGTTGTTTTACCTGACACCAAATGGAAAAGCCACCCTGGCTTTGATACATAAAACAGAAGAGGAGATCGATGGATTTCTCTCTGCCTTGCTATCTGATCAGGAAATAAAATACACGAGGTCAAGCCTCTATAAACTACTTGGAGGAACCGCCATCGAGCAAGCCATGTTGCGTAGATTCGGATACATACAAAATGATTGAATCACAATTGCTCGATAGAAAATAAGCTCAACACCAAAGATGACTTAGAACCCTTGAACGTTTCATATGTATCACTTAAATATGCCACATATGTATACCCTTTTTACCCTGCTCAACAATATAGCTGCCAAAGCCATGCCACCAACTACAGGCACTATCAGAGAATACGCAAAACTAAAAAATGCACTGGCATCGATGCTGACACCTATAGTGGACTCTGATTGTTAGATACCGTTTAGGCCATGTGAGTCTTAAAAGGTTTGCTCATGCGTGAAAATGACGAATCTCCTTACAGTATTCATATGGCAAAGCTAAAAGCTTGGCCATATGAATACAGGGCAAACCTGCCTAGTTTCGGCATACATTTGGTTACGGCTACTAACTTGAGATATTGAGATATTGTCCAGAAACCAAGCTACAGCTCAAACAGCGGATTTGGAAAAACTTTATATTTACATACATCTATCCATGTAATACTTCATGTAGCGCGGGTCTTCGAGTGCTCTTAGGTACACTTAGCGATAAGATAGGGTGAAAAGAAAGACGCGGAGATATAACATGAAAGCTGCTCTTTATCACCACAACGGTCCGTCATCAGTTTTGTCGGTTGAAGATATTCCTACCCCAAACCCCGGTCCCGGTGAGGTCCGGGTAAAAATAGTTTGTTCAGGCGTCAATCCCACCGACTGGAAAATTCGCTCTGGGATAACCATGGGTGAGCCTGACGGCTTTCAGATACCACATCAAGACGGATCTGGAATCATAGACGCCGTAGGGGAAGAAGTAGCTGATAGGGGCATAGGACAGCGAGTATGGCTATATATGGCTGCAGCCGGCAACCGCTATGGAACGGCTGCCGAATACAGCTTACTGCCTGCCAAACGTACTGTTTTGCTACCCGATAACGCCTCTTATGAACTTGGCGCCTCGCTCGGAGTTCCCGCGGTTACCGCCGCGCATTGTCTGGGCGGTGATCCGAAAGCCATCTCCGGAGCCAACATTCTAGTTGCCGGAGGAGCCGGAGCGGTCGGTCACTATGCCATAGAATTAGCTAAACACGCAGGAGCCAGAGTCGCTACCACCGTAAGCTCAACCTATAAAGCACAGTTGGCCGAGGCAGCCGGAGCAGACTTGGTCGTTAATTACAAAACAGACAACGTAACGGAAAAATTAAAATCATTTGCCCCTCAAATGGACCGCATTATCGAAGTGGCTTTCGGAGCCAATCTGGAAATCAACTTGGCTTTATCTGGTCCCGGAACAGAAATCGTTGTATACGCTGACGAGATAAAAGAACCCGTTCTGCCCACACGCCGCTTGATGATGGCAAATCTTACTATCCGCTACGTACTTCTCTACAGAATCAGACCCCATGAATTGGATGCGGCGGTCAATTGGACTTCGGAAGCTCTGCGACAAGGAGCACTATCCACATTACCCATACACAGCTTTCCTCTTCAAGAAGTTGCCAAAGCTCAAGATTTTCTACAGCAAGGAGCAGTCGGAAAAGTAATTGTGTTACCACAATAGTAAAAAATAACCATTTGGAACACCCGGCTAAGACATAGTGGTTACGGACGCAATCAGATGATCGCCAGGCATTATTTCAGGCGATTCATCGCAGGATAAGCACCTTGGATAAAAGGTCATAATTCGCTTAGCAAACAGCGAGGCTCGACACGATAGTATTCCCTTAGCTTACTACCTAACTACAAATATATTAACCGTTTCTGTTTTCTTAGTAATTTAACCGGTTGTCGGCATTATATAGAAATCAATTATGTAAATAGAAAAATCAAAGTCTATCAAGTTGAACGCTTTTGCCTACTAAACATCTGAGATAGAAATCCCTAGTCAAATTTTCTATCCGCGTAAATTATCCTCGTGACGCTACTGCATACTTTTTATAAAGAAGATACTAAAAATAAAATCAATCGCAGCAGCAGATAAGAGTCTCGAATCGCTATCAACGTTTCCCGTAATATTGCAGAAAATCACAGGTTTTTTCTAAGATCACATATTATTCATTGATCGAATTTCTTATGTATTTTTATGAGGCTGGTAAAGAGTTGCTTTACGTAACTATTTATGACAGAGAGTCGTAATCGTAAACTTGTCAAACTCTCGATAGAGGGCATAAAAGAATCTGTCGTTATTCTTAACACTGTTGTAACCTTGACATGTAAGGTATGACTGACAAGATACGCCTATAATTATTTAAGTAAATTCTTAATTGCTTTCATAATCCTGAACCGGTATATAGACTATCAAAATATGTTTTCCACAAAATACAGAAGACTGCGAACCCATAAGGTAACTGTTTGCTTTCGCTCATTACTCGCGAGCCTAATGGTTGCCACATGCTCTCTATTTATTCTTGTCGATACCGCACCCCCGGTACAGGCGACAACCACATGCAAGACAATTACCATCACCCATCATAAAACGCATATGGTATTTCTTTGGCGACGCGTCAGAATCGATAAGCACGGAAAATATATTTCAAAAAAAGAGCACGTATGGCGGAAAAAAATTGTGGAGATTAGAGGGAGAAAAGTTATCAAGCGTATCCCGGTGAAGGTGAGGCGCCGATATAGCATCAAGACGCATACAGAGGACTGTACGACGGCTTCGACCATAGCCCAAGCGGCATCCGTAACGACTACACAACCGACTACAGCTATAACTACACCACCGACTACGACTACAACGCCCCAAGCAACCTCCGCTCCGTCACCTGAAGCGGTAGCGGATTTGGCTATCAGCACAAATAGTATTGCTTATACCGGTGGTAGTGTAAACCTTACCTACACTTCTAAGAACGCCACTTCATGTACACTTTCTGCCACCCCCAGCTTATGGTCGGGAAGTAACCCGATGCAAGTCAATTGCAACGGGAGTTATTCTCTGACATTTGGCAAATCCACATCCCAGCAACAATGGATAGTAACCTTTACCGCAAGTGGATCGAGCGGCCCGACTGCGGTAAGCAGTGAGGAACTTACCCAGCAAGCTCCTCCGCCCTTTGCAATCTCCCCGAATTGGTCAGGATATGTTATACCCTCCAGCAGCTCTCTGATACTTAGCGTAGGAGGCCAATGGACGGTGCCGACTCTCAACTGTTCGGACACGAAAAATGCCGGAGAAACCACCTGGGTTGGCATAGGTGGAGTCGATTGGCAAAGTGGAGGCACGTCCGGCGCACTCCTACAAACCGGAGTCACGGATAATTGCGTCAACGGTATACAACAGGACAGTGGGTGGTGGGAAGAATTCCCCTCAACACCAAATGCCGGCAATACATTTAATAATTTCACCGTAGCGCCCGGCGATACTATCTCCGCAAGCGTTTTCCAAGATGCCCAAGGGTCATGGGAAACGATATTGGAAAATCTCACAACCAACATGGAAGGTGTGATGATTACCGGTGAAGGCTGGGGAGTGCAGAAAATAGGAGAATCTGGCTTTACTTATCAAGGCACAACAACTAATTTACACTACGGAGGTGGATATACGGCAGAATGGATAGTTGAGGACTACGCTACATCTGCTTCTTCGAGCACCTACGTTCCGTTTGCCAACTATGGAAGCGTTACGTTCACGCAATTGACTACCAGCCTCAGCCCATGGTATTTAACATCCAGCGAAGGATACGAGATGGTGCAAAACAATTCCACGCTATCCCTACCCTCTACACCGAGTAGTGATGGTTTTTCCGTATACTACAACGGTTCATAAAAAGCTTCACAACGTATAATTGCAAATAGCAACAATTATATAATTGTCAACCTATTGGCGACCTTACTTGTATTTAATAGCTAGAATATTTAGCATTTTATTGCTATAATATAATGAATAAAAAATTATTTAATCAAATCCATAAAGTGACTTTCTACAAACTGTTGTACGCTTTTTGGCAGTTCAGAAAACTTTTTCTTAGAGCCCGTCACCCCACCATGACCTACGGCATCTTCGCAAACTTCATTTTTTCTCCTAAAAAAGTAATGAGTTTTGGTAATGTTCTTTTTCTTACCCGTGGAGATACCTTCTTGGGTTACATGATATGGATCTGTCTTCACATTCAAATGATATCGTATGCCTTCTTGCTCCCAGGTAGCCATGTTACCATTAGTATCGACATCTATATTCCCAATGATCACCCTTTGGATAACAGGTACCTGTTGATTCATAAAAAGTTGATTTACTGCGGCATTGCCAATCAGCCGCTGGAGGTGTAATAAATGAGAAGGCATCGTAGATGAAGAGGGTTGTAACAATAAAGCAGATGTCATACCTACCTTCCCGACTTTAAGAGTGTTATTGTCTGTAGTCAATTGCCGTCTTGACAACAGATCACTGTCACTTGCCTTGTTTTGTGAAGAGGAAACAGACTTGAAAAGCATGAGAATCTCTCCTTGGTGATAAATAATTAATTAAATTGTATTTTTAGATAGTCTAAGAAATACATGAGCATTTAGCAAGTTATTTAAAAGTCATTACAATATTGTATTATATGCATCTATTGACCAGATTATTTATAACATATATAGTTGGTAAAAAGCAAATTTCGATTGATAAATTACAATATTTACACATCTATATATATACATTACGGGTCCTACATCCAAATCACACAACGAACTATTGTATACCGCGAACGAGAACAGATCAATAATGCTCAACCAGTAACAATGTTGTCACTAGAAAAATTACCTAACAACGTAAGATCAGATCGCTCAAAGTGCCAAGTGCTACGACTTCGAAGCAAAGTAGTTGCTTATCCTCAAAGCTAGATATCAAAAGCATGCTATCTAAGCTTCATGCCCTTCTGGTAGGAAATATTGATCACCAGAGTATTTCTACATAAGCAATCAGATAAAAATATTTAATACTTATTATCTTCTCTATTATCTCTTTACAGGCTTTATTTTCGATAACTGAAATTTGGTAATTAGGATTTACTCTCGTTTTGAAGTCGGTGACCGACTGCGAATTCATCGATATCTATCATTTCTTGAGCTATGCAGTAACCATGTGGACGTGGATGTTCATATGCCCACTTTCTCGCCTCATCTATCGAAACAAATGGACCGATAATAATATCTGGAGCGCTGTCAGTCGGACCCCTCAGAACTACGGCTTTCATGGGAGTAATTGTAGTTCGCCATATAAAGAAGTCAACCTTTATTTTATATCTAGGGCTATATATGTCATATATAGCCCTAGATATCCTTGATGAGAGGAACGATCTTCATGATATTTATCATAAAATCACTGGGATGTACCTGTTGATATCTCTTCTTCTCAGCGCTATTGTCACGGCATCTAAGATGTAAACCGATTAGGATTTGATTTTTGCACATTTACGAAATGACTCAATTTCGTAAAATCAAATTGTCTTTCCATAGATCGCTTGAGAAGAAGAGATTGTAGACTACGCTGCTGGATCTAATTTAGACAATTTCGAAACGGTCGAGCATCATAACCTTGTCCCATGTTGCTACAAAGTCATGGGCGAACTTCTCTTTGGCATCGTCACAAGCATATACTTCAGCAATGGCTCGTAGCTGAGAGTTCGAACCTATGACAAGATCAACCGCAGTTGCAGTCCATTTCACTTGACCACTAATCCGATCACGTCCTTCGTAAATACCGTGCTGATCATCCGCAAGTTTCCACTCTGTCGACATATCAAGCAAATTTACGAAAAAGTCGTTGCTCAAAACACCAGTCCTCAATGTCAAAACTCCGTGTTCTGTCTGGTTGTAATTCGCACCCAAAACGCGGATGCCTGCCATCAATACGGTCATTTCGGGAGCGGTAAGGCTAAGTAGATTTGCCCGATCAATAAAAAGATGCTCCAGAGGACGTCTCTCCCCAATTCGTGCATAGTTCCTAAAACCGTCTGCGGTGGGTTCAAGTGCGGCAAACGATTGAACATCGGTCTGCTCCTGTGATGCATCACAACGGCCAGGCGTGAAAGGAACACTGATCTCCATACCAGCTGTTTTTGCTGCCTTTTCTATAGCGGCACAGCCTCCAAGAACGATCAGATCCGCTATACTGACTCTCTTTCGACCAGTCTGGGAATTGTTAAACTCTTCAGCTATCTTCTGAATAACCGAGAGCGCTTTGGCAAGCTCACTTGGGTTATTTACTTCCCAGTCTTTCTGCGGAGATAGACGGATCCTGGCCCCATTAGCCCCGCCGCGCCTATCACTAGAGCGAAAAGTGGATGCCGATGCCCAAGCCGTTGCCACCAATTCAGAAACACTGAGCCCAGATGCAAGGAGCCGTTCTTTCAAAATAGCCGTATCGGTTGCATCAATGAGCTCTCCTTCTACTTTTGGTATGGGGTCTTGCCAAACCTGAGTCTCTCTGGGAACGAGAGGACCGAGATAGCGAGAGACTGGGCCCATATCGCGATGCGTTAGCTTAAACCATGCCTTGGCAAAAGCGTCAGCGAACTCATCTGGATGTTCATGGAAGCGCTTGGAAATAGGTCGATAAAGCGGATCTTCTTTCAAAGCTAAATCCGTTGTCAGCATGGTCGGGGCATGGCGTTTTGACGGATCATGGGCATCGGGTACCGTATTTTTGGCTGACAATTCTTTAGGTGTCCACTGCTTGGCCCCTGCCGGACTTGTAGTCAACTCCCACTCGTAGTTGAACAAATTATCAAAAAAGCCGTTGTCCCATTTGGTCGGCTCGTTCGTCCAGATTCCTTCGAGGCCACTTGTATAGGTATCGTTACCTTTGCCTGTAGCGAAACTATTTTTCCAACCAAGACCTTGTTCTTCCAAAGGAGCTCCTTCAGGCTCTGGACCCACATACTCACCTGGTACAGCTCCGTGAAATTTACCGAACGTGTGACCGCCGGCAACCAGTGCGACTGTTTCCTCATCGTTCATGGCCATTCTGGCAAAAGTTTCCCTGATGTCAACAGCAGCAGCAAGCGGATCTGGATTCCCATTCGGACCTTCGGGGTTGACGTAAATCAACCCCATCTGAACGGCTCCGAAGGGATTGGCAAGTTCCCGCTCACCGCTGTATCGTTCATCGGCTAGCCAGGTATCCTCTGATCCCCAGTTGATTTCTTCCGGCTCCCAAATATCAACTCTTCCGCCGGCAAAACCAAAAGTTTTTAGCCCCATTGATTCAAGAGCGCAATTACCGGCAAATATAATCAGGTCACCCCACGATAACTTACGCCCGTATTTTTGCTTTACCGGCCAGAGGAGCCGGCGGGCTTTATCTAAATTGGCATTGTCCGGCCAACTATTGATGGGGGCAAAACGTTGATTGGCGCGGCTGGCACCGCCACGTCCATCAGCTATGCGGTATGTGCCTGCACTGTGCCAAGCCATACGAATAAAAAGTGGGCCGTAATGGCCAAAGTCTGCCGGCCACCAGTCTTTGGAATCAGTCATGACGGCAACGATATCGCTCTTTACCTCATCAAGGTCAAGAGAAGAAAATTCCTTTGCGTAGTCAAATTCATCATCCATGGGATTTGAAAGCTGAGAATGCCGATGGAGAAGGTCCAAATTAAGTTGGTTGGGCCACCAGTCGCGGTTTGACCTTGCGCCAAGCGCCGTATGAGCCACAGGACATCTATTTTGATCTTGTATAGTCACCTTATTTATTTCTCCTTGTATCAATGTAGGTTTATGCTTTTCTTTCAATACTTCCTTTGATATCTACCTTGCAATCTAAAAAGTTACTTAGCATCCAGGAAAGCAGTGTTTGTGGGCTCAGATATCAAAGGTGGGACCACTCGATGACGAATGTCCATAGGTCGCCCAATCCTCCGCTTTGGCGGGAGTTCTCTAGGATTGCCAACCTCGATGGAATTTGTCTGTAAAGCGCTTCTATGATCCATGGATACTATTATAGAATATATCATATATTAGAGTCAATCAATTTAATGGATTAATTCTAATTTGCCGCTGCTCTATTGAGTAGCGTGCTTGGCCATTATGGCTAATTTTGAGTTAAAACAAAATTAGTTGTATCGCTGGCAGAATTATTTTGCTGGCATAACTTCTAGTATGCATTTATTTGCTGCCAGATTTATTTGCCAGCACCTTGTATAAGCTTTAGCTTTTGTCATAAAAAACATTTATACACTTTGTCTAACTTATACTCTGTCTAGTGATTATGGTATTACATAGATTTCATACAATAATAATTGAAAATATTATTGTATGAAATAGCTATTAAATATATTGCTTAACGCAAATAGTTTTGATACCATCAGCAGTTGAAAGGAGTACCATGGCTGCAGAAAATAACCAGGAAAATGGAGCTGATAGCGGGGCAGACTTAACAATTACATTACGGGTAAGCCAAACTCCCGCTCAAGTTTTTACTGCCATCAATAAGGTTCGGGATTGGTGGAGTGGTGCTATCGAAGGAAATACTGATCGACTTGGTAGTGAATGGACTTATCGCTACCAAGATATTCACTACTCGAAACAAAAGATTACAGAGCTTATACCTGATTGCAAAATTGTGTGGCATGTCGAGGAAAGCTACCTCCAATTTGTGGAAAATACGAATGAGTGGGATGGTACAGACATTATCTTTGAGATTACAAACAGTGATGGACAAACTGAGTTACGCTTTACCCATAAAGGTTTGACACCCTCCATTGCTTGCTACGATGGCTGTTCGCCGGCTTGGCGTTTTTATATTGAAGATGCTCTCCAGCAGCTCATCACAACCGGACTAGGGAGTCCCAATATAGACTGATTCAAAAATTGTGTTTAATACTACAGATCTATACATATACTAGAACACAGTCGTTAATTCATCGATAAAGTAAACTTTTAGACTGTTTAGAGTATCAAAATACGACAAGGTAAAAATATCATCTGGAAACTGGGCATCTTATTTTACAAATAAAGTGACTTCTATGAGCAGGGGGAGAAAGCGAGCATATGAAATTCACAGGCTTTAAAACAAAATCAATCTTTACTTTAGGAATCTATCTATACGTATGGCATGTACAGGTTATGAAATGACTGCACGAAGAATTTGGCATAAGTCGAGAAGGACAAGAGACTTGGCGCTTATTTGTCCCCATCTACAATTGGATTATATGGTGGAAATATTTGAGCATTATCAGAGACGTTGAATTGGAAACTTTTAGTGCTGTGGAATTTAATCGTGGCATGAAGCCGCTATCCGTAGGAAGAGCTATGTTTTGGTCCAGCTTATGGTTCTTTGGCGGTCCGTATATAAATCGTCACCTGAACAGTCTGGACGCTTTTAAACGCGGGCAACTCAAAATATCAGACACGCCGTCGCTATGACAACTGGTCTAAAATAATTTACGATCACTCATGATGCAGCAGTATAATAGAATTGCTTTTGTGGCCTGTTTGCATGCGACATTACGACATAAAGTATTCCTGTAGTAAAACCCGTGCCACACCCCTTTTAATATTGCTCACCTGACTGGTATGTCATGTTGTAGTTTTCCAATCTCCAATCATCTCATGCTTTTGGTTTAGGTTTATGCTGTCGTCAGTCCGCGATCACTCCATCGTAGTTATGTTGAATTCTAAGGATACAACCTCTCTCTATATTTGTATAAGAGATGACTACCAACACAAAGACGAGCTTTTATCTGCCTATAGCCCAATGCGTGATCCCCTCCCCATCTTGGCACCTAGCTCCAGCCTACGAGGGTTAAAAATGACAATCAAAAGTAAATAAGATTTACAAAATCGATATTTTCCCGTTGATCTCTGACACAGCCACCTGATTCTAGAGTGAAATCATAGTAGCTCAGCTACGTCACTGCGATCAGACACTGGTTATCTGCAAGACGTATCACCCGGCAATGATTTAACGAGAGCTGATTTAGTGTCAGTCCTTACATATCACATAGTATGGATAAACAGATTGACGAATCTCCTACCCGCAAACGAGAATACAAAGTCAGTAGATATTTCTCACATCATTAAAGCATCTTTGGTTATCTCGCTGAAAGCAAACACTACAAATAGCGGTCAACGCCAAGAGTAGAGGCGCAGATTCTCTATTTCGCGAACTATAGCCACAGATGCCCAGACAATGATCGAAATACAGATCCTTATGGCATTTCTCACGAATTATGCCTACGGTTCTCCTCTCAAAGCCCAACTTCTGCAATACTCACCGCATCTATGTGTCCGCCAAACAGCATTATCACTTCGCTCAATCGTTTAGTGCCCCTCAATTCTCCATGACGGGGAAAGAGAATTACGCGGAGATAAAATACATCTCTGTTATTTTATCTGGTATATACAGGAGTGATTGCATCTATCAATTATAATTATTACGATATAGACTATTGTTGTCACGCTAACAGATTTCCCATATAGGGATCTATTTTTGCTCTGGAAGTGACTTATAATTTCACTATTAGCAATTTTATAAGCACATTTTATAGTTATCTACTTACTCAAAATGGTTAGATAACTACATTTAGTGGTTACTTGAGTAAATTTTTGCTTTTTATGAATTTTATTTGCAATCCATGATCGATCTGTGATAGTAATTGGGCTGTAGTAGATCTAAGACTTATCCACTTTTCAACTATCACTGATTAACTGTCATAATTTTTTATACAATAATAACCATTATCACTGAAGCGATAAGGAAAGCTAAAATGCTAAATCTAAACAAAAATAACAAAGAGACCAAAAAACACTTTCATCGAGTAGCAACTCTGTCTATCGCCGCCAGTATATCGTCGGTTGCTGTTATGGGTTCTGGTATGGCCTGGGCTGCTGGTAGTGGTTATGGCCCTCCCGTCGTGATAACACGTGGTGTTGCTCAAGGTTTTTCTGGAATCCTAACAGCTGTTACGATTCCAGAAAAAGGAAAAATAATCTATTTAAAAAATCATGGTGCAAATCTCTACTTACACATCGGAGGATGCAGGAATCGGAACTTTCAAGTTATAGTAACAAACTCCTCTCTTGGGGCTAGCAAGAATATACACTACAGAGGGGTAGCCAAATCTATTTTACATGAGAGTATGATATATACGCTTGGGATACTTATCCAAAGTGGCACGAGAGAAGTATCTTCTTGCAAAATAAATACTCTAGATATTTAAGGAAAAGCATTTAGTAAAAAGGATTACACCCTCTACTATAAGCCGCAATTCTCTGCTTTTGGGCCTGCTCCCAAGAGGTACTCGGCCTCCTATGAAAGGCATGTTGTAGCAAAGTTTAGATCAGATACCGAAATAGTAATATTTGGGCCAAAAAATACTAATAGCCATAAGGTTCTGCAGCTAAAAAAAACTAAGAGATAGGTACTGGTTTACCGATATGTCTTTCTTGATTTATCTCATAATATTTCAAAAAGAAGATATCCTAAGCGTAACACTTTCTGATCAATATGTGTATACACCGCAATCAAAACTACCTAGGCGTATAATCGTATAAAAATACTTTTATACGCATACCCTTTTATAAGCAAATCATGAATGATAGATCTTCTTCAAATAACCTTACTGCCTTTTTGGCGTTAAAAGTTATTATATATGCAAAATTAACCAAAAAACCAATTTCACTATTTGTTACGTTATGCTGATATAAATTCTCAGTATAGAAAGAGGCGCTTTCTAGATTAATACATGCCAAGAAAAATACCTCCTGCCTCTACTCAAAGCACTTTTGATCTAAGCAGAGATGGCAAAAATTCTTATTAGCTCTACGCTGATCTCCTAGATATGAATATGAGTAGTAACGACTGATAATTTCTTCAATGATAAACAATTTATGTTGTCAGGCAGAACTAAACTTTATTGACATAATTAAATGTAAAATTGTAACTTGTCTAAAAGACAATTATAATTATCTGCTTTAGAGTAAATTTTGGGTTGTCACAAGACGACTTTATACTGCTTAGGTTAGCTAAGTACAGAAATACTTAACTAAAAAAATTCAAGTTTATAAAATAAGAAACTATTAGCATTACCTAAAAGCGCAAAAGCATGATTTTGACGCCTTATATTATTGAAAATATCTAAAACATATCCGTTAGAAAGAGAAGAAATGCTCAAGAAGGACTTGGCGAAAATTTTGAGACACCGGCATCGAAGTAGCTTTTCTTCAGATGAGTCTAAATCTCAGGACATCACAAAAATAGACGAGCACCTGGTAGACCAAGATAATCATGACTTGGTAAATACACAATTGCTATCTAGGGCTATTGTAGCCCTGATATGGATCTTTTTTTCTTCAAGATTTTTTGTCACAATTGGCGTTTTCCCTCCCGCTGGATATTTTTCAATTTTTTATGGCGTGCTGTCCATATTGATTTTAATATTAATTACTAGTAATATCTCAGAAAAATGGCTTTCTCGTCTAGATGTATTTTTGGGAATTTTTACAATTTTAGCCGGTATTGCATGGACCGTAGCCCTTGTATATACTCTCCCGTCTTATGGAACCGATGAGGCAGCCCTTACCCAGGGAGCGGCTCAGGTTTTACTCGGAGGACATAATCCCTATGGAGCAAATCTTGCTAACTACCTACAGGAATTCGGAGTACAGCCGAATGCTCTTACTTACACGATGTCGGGATCTCCAGTAACCACACTTGGATATCCATCGTTGTCATTTATCCCAGATTACTTTTTGCTACTTGTGGGCATCACGAGACAAGATCCAATAATTATCACTGTTCTTGGATTGGCAATTGCATCTCTATTTACGTTTTTTTCCTTGCCAAAAAGCCACAGACCATTTTTACTAATATTGATTGGAACTAGTGCTTACTTTTCAGAGGCTGCTGCGGGTCTCATATATAATGAAATGCTTATATTTATAGTGCCCGCCTTTTATTACTGGGAAAAGTTTCATGAAAAAAGCACCTCGTTCAAAAAGTATGTGTCGCCAATTTGCTTTGGTTTAGCATGTGCTGTAGTTCAAGATGCATGGTTTTTCGTACCATTTTTGCTTGTAGGGATATATTTTGAAGCTACTAGAAGAGGCCTCAGACCATTCAAACAAATTTCTATTTATTCCCTAATCACAATAGTATCTTTCGTAATTGTAAATATCCCATTCATCGTCTGGGATCCTCTTGCGTGGGTGAAAGGATCTATAGGCCCACTCTTACAACCGCTGGTTCCACTTGGGCAGGGGATGGTTGGTATAACAATGTATTTAGGCATGGGTGGAGGAGATCTTAAATATTACACATATGCAGCTGTATTTGCTGGAATAGTGGCTATATCTGCATTAATCGTAAATTATCCAAAATATAAATTTCTCATTCCTGTCATGCCAGCTTTAATACTTTTTCTATCAACTAGGTCTTTGAATGAGTATGCTATTGCTGATATTTTTATATTATTTGTGTGTGTTGGGAGCTGGAAAAGGATTAGCAGACAAGATGTTCTAAACAAAGATGCTCTTTCATTGATTTCATATAAAAGAGTCATAAAATATTTTACAGGTGATAAAAGTATTGCGAAATTGCTTATGCTTGCATCGGCTCTTGTTGCGATAGTGTTAATCTTACTTGCGTTTTTCACACCACCACCCGTTCAGATGTCTATCATCTCTGAACACACAACTGGACAAGAACAGACTGTTGACTCAATGATTTTAAAGGTAACTAACCACTCTTCTGTACCTATCAGTCCAGATTACGTTGTAGCCAGCGGCCCATATGTCCCCACTCCGTGGATAGTCGTAGGACGTAATAAAGTTATACAAGCAGGGAAAAGCCGTTATGTCAGAATAATAACCTCAAATGTCGCCGTCATGCCCTCCACGGCAACTAAATTTAATATTTTTGCCTTCCTAGAAAATCCAGATTCGGTAAGTTACGTAACCATTAATTCCATCACAAATCTTCATACCCTATTAACACCCTATGGGATAAGAAAAATATTACGACCTGGGCAATCCGTTACAATTCATATCCAACTACTAAACGAACTTGATATCCCATTCAAGAAATCAGGTGTTTCTATAGCACTAGACCAACTTATTTACTCCCCTCATGGCGTTGAATTTGCCGAAGAAAGTATCAATGGCTCGCCACAAGGTGCCACACCGGTTACCGCTTACACCAATAAAAATGGCATAGCAACTTTCCGCATAACAGAAGATCAGCCAGAACCTCAAGAGGTGAATTTCCAAGCCTGGATAGGGGGATCCGCACCTACTGGTTATTCTAACCAATTGACTGTTTGGTTTGGTCCTATTTCATCTAAATAACAGACTCTATATAATTGGCTGCGTGACGATGTTGATGCCTATGTTATTGCTATACACCAAGCTCAAAAAGTATTTTTATATAAAAACTTTAAGTACAGTATTAATAAAATAGTTATTAGACAACAAAATTCTTAAGTAAAAAGAATTACTGTATTTGTATGGAGATACGATCAAGATCTCTTGCTGTTTGGTTTTACTTTAATATCATGAATTATCGCCTGCCAGTAGAGAAGCCGTATAGCTGTTTTTATTTCTGACAAATTCTTCGATATTATCTCCGCCAAATTTAGCCAAAGCTTCTTTAGCCAAGACAAAAGCAGTCATCGCCTCGGCGACAACCCCCATGGCAGGTACGGCTGTCACATCCGTACGCTCTTTAAAAGACACGGTCTCTTCTTTGGTAACAACGTCAACTGTTTTTAATACCGGTCTGTTCAAAGTGGCTAACGGTTTCATATAAAGCCTGGCTACGATCAAAGCACCGGTTGAAATTCCTCCTTCGATTCCTCCGGCGTGTGAAGTTTCCCTGATATAGCTATGCTGTGCTTTGTCGTAAGAAATGGCGTCGTGAGCTTTTGAACCCGGTTGCTTTGATACTACAAAACCATCCCCGATTTCCACAGCTTTAATCGCCTGAATACTCATTAGTGCCATGGCCAATTGTGCGTCCAGTTTGCGGTCATAGTGTACGTGACTACCAAGCCCCACGGGTACCTCGTAAGCCAAAACCTCAGCCGCTCCGCCGAGAGAGTCCCCGACTTTGGCAGCGGCTTTTATCTCCGCAATCATGCGCTCGGCAATTCTTTCATCAAAACAACGTACTTCGGATTGATCCACCGTGACAAGGTCCTCGATCGTGGGCCGAAGTTTCGAATCCGACTCAGTAGCACCTATAGCTATTATGTGGCTGACTATAGATACTCCTATTTCCTCCAGTAAGCGCTTACAGACCGCTCCCGCTGCTACCCTGGCTGCGGTTTCCCTGGCCGAAGCCCTTTCTAAGACATCTCTGGCGTCTGATAAACCATATTTTTGCATCCCAGCCAGGTCTGCATGACCAGGTCTCGGGGTTGTCAATACTTTAGAGGGTTCTCCTGGATCAGGTGACATTTCCGTTTCCCACTTAGGCCACTCCGTATTGCCGATCAAGATGCAAATCGGCGAACCCAAAGTACGTCCGTGTCGTATACCGGAGAGTAGGGTGATCTCGTCTTGTTCAAAACGCATCCGAGGCCCGCGACCATAACCTAGGCGCCTTCTGGCAAGTTCATTAGCAATGTGATCCGATGTGACATGTAAGCCCGCCGGAACCCCTTCTATGATGACGGATAGGCCTTTCCCATGAGATTCACCCGCAGTTAAAAAACGAAGCATAGCTTTACTCTATCGTATTTAAAAGGAAGCTTTTAGTTGATGACCTAAAGAAAACCTGGCTCTTTTGACTATTACTAAAAATAACCAGACCGGGACAACAAGTAAGTTGTAGTAAAAATTGCAACACAGACTTTGCCTGGTACTGAGATTACTTACTCTTTTGCTTTTACCAAAAATACCCGTTTACCTCTAGTCCCCTATCGCATAAGGACATGGGTCTATGAAAATAGTGGCGGTACTTCACTTGTACAATACAAAAAGAGAGCACGGTAAAGAACGCCATTTCAGTCACATGTCCCGCCGACGATAGCCTTGGTAGTCGTAGCTATCTAAAGACGGCCGTTATTTCTTGGCAGCTTGATAGTACGGGTTTTGACCGTCCTGATGGGCGGTGATATCCACTACATCCACTATTTCCGGGACAAATTCTTTGATCGCCACTACGATCCCTTGGCTAAGAGTAACGGCGGCAAGACCGCAACCTTGACAGCCGCCCGAGAGACGCAAATAAGCCACGGATTCTTTTACGCCCACGAGATCTGCTCTACCTCCATGCGCTGCGATCTGGGGATTCACTTGCTCTTCCAGCACTGCCTGGACTTGTCTTGCAATATCAGAAGTACTATCTAAGTCCTTCAAGAAGTCAGGAACCTCTGGAGCAGGAGGCGTGTTCGGATTGACCAATATCAGACCCGGTTCATCACCTGTCTCTTGCAAATCGAGAGTTGCCCCGCGTAGATTGGAAACACTATTGGCTAGAATAACGACATTTAGATCATCGTGGGCAATTATTACGTCCCCTTCATTCATCCCATCTATGCCTTCAAACCACATACTGTAATCGAATTGACCGTCTTTTACGCCTTGTATTTCCAGGTAAAGAGCTAATTTATCCGCATCTGGTTCATCTTTTTTTGCTTCCACTATAAAGTGGCGAGCTAGGTCGGTAACCTTTAGGACAGGGTCTATTGTGTTCTTTTCTTCGTTGTGATCTGTCATATGTCTGCCTTACACTCCGTTCAAATAACCTCACAAGAGGCTTTTAACAAATTTAGCACTTATTTAAATACACATGGTCAGATTGCCAAGAGATAGAACAAAGGACTTTTTATCGCTGGTAAGCTTTATTGAAAACTACTCACAATTACTTAAAGACCCATGATTACTTAAAGAAAAGACAACCATATCGGAATGCATCGCTTACTTTTTCTCATACCTGCAAAGAGCTACAGAGCCACACTGATGATGGACGCCATAGCAAAGCTTCAAAGTCAATTCAACTTTGAAGTAGTCATAGGCTCCGAGGCCCGTCAAGCTATGTCAAGTTTATTTCCAGATAAATTTTTACTTCTGGATTTCAATAATATTTCTTTATCTGTAGAGATAATATTAAAATACAACTCCATCCATGCAATCGAACAAGTTATTGCTTTCGATGAGGAAGCCTTGCTTTTAGCCAATTTGGTTAATGACAAACTATCCAAAGTTGCTAATAGCCCTTCTGCCGTCACTCTAACTAAAAATAAAGCCTTGATGCGTATTGCGCTTAGTAAATCAGATGTCTCTCAACCTAAATACTGCTATCTCCACTTTGATAGCGATGGTAATGAAATCTTGATCACGGCTTTATATCATGACCAAGATATTGATCTTCAAGACATAACTGACAAGATCAAAAATCCGGGATTATTTAGCAACTATGAAAAGTCTTTCGTCACTAGAACCCTAGAAAAATTTCTGGATAAAGCCGAAAACGCTGCGCTCAAGATATGTTTTCCGGTAGTTGTAAAGGCGGTAGGGCTCTCCGGGTCACGGGGTATTATCAGGGCAAACAATGTCTCAGAACTACGTATAGCGGTACTAAAAGCCGTGGCAATTGCCACCGTTCAGTCCGGTCAAATAGATCTTCGACTGCTCATCGAAGAGTACATACCGGGAGCAGAAGTTGCAGTCGACGCTTTTATGCAAGAAGACGAGATTATACCTCTGGCTATCTTTGATAAGCCAGATCCTCTGGAGGGTCCTTACTTTGAAGAAACCATTTATATTACCCCTTCAAGATATGATCCTAAGACACAGTCTGAGATAATCGAGGCGATCCAAAAAACGTGTCGACACCTTGGCATCAAAAAAGGTCCGATCCATGCAGAACTTAGACTTGCGCACCATCAAGACTCTCAAAGGGAGCAAAACACATTCTCTGACAATAAAGCAATGCAACCTTCCTTTAGACCCACCTTACTTGAAATTGCTTCACGCCCGATAGGCGGCCATTGCGGCGATATCTTAAATTTCCTCGATGGTATGTCGCTATATGAAGTATTGATTTCTCTTTATATCAATCAAGATCTAAAACCGAACTTGGACCAAGGCGGCTTTGGAGCCATGATGCTCCCCATCGTAAAAACGGGAATCCTAAAAGAAGTGATCGGAACGGAAAATGCCAGAGATACAGAAGGTGTCTGTGAAATAGCCATATCAATCCCAAAGGGTAACGAGGTTATCGAAATTCCAGAGGGAGACCGCTATTTAGGATTTATCTTAAGTAGGGGAAATTCTCCCGAGGAGGCCGAAAAAGCTCTTCGCTCCGCTTACGGTAAATTGCGAATTGCCATCGAGGAAACAGCGCTTTCTGCCAGTATAATAAGTGTTTTGGAATCAAACGGAGGCTTGGAAGACATTTTTATTTACACTGATACTTTACTTACACGAATCAAAGCAGATCAATGCGCATCTTAGCCATTTCCACATATGACCTAGGGACTCAACCTCTTATCCTTGCCAGGATAAAGTCTGAACTCAGAGATCCTTTATATGAAGTAAGAACCATTGATCTTTCTTTGTCTGAGCTAACAAATGATGATATTTCCTGGCCGGAAGTTGTTATTTTTTCGATTCCCATGCATACGGCTATGGCCCTCACGAAAGAACTCGTCACAAAAATACGATCTCTCCGAGACGACATAAAACTTTGCTTTTTCGGACTCTATGCCCCTGCGGCATTGAGCGCAAACCTTTTGTCAACAAACGATATAGCGATCGCCGGAACGGGTTTTGACACCTTGATCTCTTGGCTAAAAACACTTACGGCAAACAGTAACAAGCAATATGAGCACGGTAAGGTTTATGTTGATATAGGGACTGTTCAACCTAAAAACCACTTACTCCCAGACAGAAGCAGCCTTCCGTCTCTTGAGAGCTATGTTCACTATCTCGCCGATGGGGTCACGAAAACAGTCGCCACCTTAGAGGTTGTTTCCGGATGTTCTCATCACTGCCGACATTGCCCAGTTCCTGTGATTTACAAAGGCAAGACTCGTAAAGCACCGGAAGAGGAAATTCTCGCTGATGCCCGACAGCAAATTGAAAATGGGGCAAGTCATATCCATTTCTCTGACCCTGACTTTTTTAACAGACCTCAGTATGGCATGTCCATAATGTCAAGATTGAAAAGCGACTTTCCCCACCTAAGCTTCGATGCAACCATAAAAATCAGCCATATCCTAAAATACAGACACTTGTTAAAAGACCTGTCTGAAAAAGATTGCAATTTATTGATTGCCGCTTTGGAGCAGGTCAATAACGATACCCTCAAAATCTTGGATAAAGGACATACCAAAGAAGAGGCCGAACTGGCATTTCGCTTATTGCGTGAACTAGGCATTGAGCCAAGACCATCTCTTCTCCCGTTTACGCCTTGGACAACACCTTATGACATCGTTGAATTACTGGACTTCATCTATGAAAATGACTTAGTCTGGAATGTTGACCCAGTCCAGTGGTCTATACGTCTCTTACTTCCCCCTGGTTCTCTACTACTTGACTCCACCGAGAGAACACTACTTAGCTCATTGGGCGAATTGTCTGAGGACGGTCTTAGCTATGAATGGAAATCTCCCGAACCTGTCTTAGATGAATTGGCGAGAGAAATTGGTGTATTGGCAGAAGACGCAGTCGATGATTCTCCTCAAGATGCTTATTTTAGAATCAGAAAATTGGTATTTGACACTCTCAAAATCACATACTACGAGCCGAAGATCAAAGAATCTTCGATGTCTAAAATACCGGGAAATCTCCGACCGAAATTGAGTGAAAACTGGTTTTGCTGCGCAATGCCGACCAACAATCAAAAGAGCCGAATGCTATGTCATTGAATACAAAATTTGAGCCCGATAAAAGTGAGTGGGTAAGTTTTGAAGACGAAGAAGAAGACCGCACCTGGCTGTTAGACGTGACATTTTTAACATCAGCTTGGAATTGTATATATTCTAGGGGATGTAAAGGCGTTTTAAAAGAAGACGCCACTGAATTAATGCACGGGTGCTGTAGTTATGGTGCCCACTTTGTGGATCAAGCAGACGCTGACCGAATACTTGAGATTTCTAAGAAGTTATCGGTAGATGATTGGCAATTCAAACAAGCGGCAGATAAAGCAAACGGCCCCATCAAATGGGCAAAAAATTCGAAGGGATCTATAACTACAAAACTAAAAGACGGAGCTTGCATATTTCTAAACCGCTCGGACTTTCATTTGGGAGCTGGTTGTGCTCTTCACCAATTGGCCTTACAAGACAACATATCACCAATGGAATATAAGCCGGAAGTTTGTTGGCAACTACCGCTGCGAAAAGAGGACTTGACCGAAGCTTCCGGCCATATAATATCGAAAATTACTTCATGGAAGCGTCGCGACTGGGGCAAGGGAGGCTATGAATTCCATTGGTGGTGCACAGAAGATGAAATTGCTTATTCAGCAAAAAATCCGGTATATATAACGCTGAAAGATGAACTCATTGCTTTAATAGGACAAGATGTATTTGACAAATTTACGAAATATATTAAAAAAAGTAATTCCAAAGCAACAGTAAAATACCTACCTATGCCAAGTAAGCAGCGCGACATTACCTAAATAATATATTCTCCTACCTAATTACAATTAGATTTCTCAATACTTTACATCATTAATCAGCTATAGCTACAATTGACCCTGTTAATTATAGCGGAGGCATATCTTTGAGCGATGAGATTAAAATTCTCTGTGATACAAATATATTTATTGCCATCGAAGAGAACCGTGGGTTGGCAAGTGAATTTATTACCCTTACGAAAGACCCAAAATGCACATTGTATCTATGTAAAGCTACAATCGATTATGACATATTTAGCGATAGTAGCCAGTATCGTCTGAGCCTCCCCAGTTTAAGTAGACACCGACCAAGCTAACAACAATCTATGATTGTTAGATGAAAGGATGTCAAAATGGGAGTTACAAGGAGACAATTTACTCTTGAATTTCGAACCGATGCGGCACACAGAGTTATAGATTCTGGTCGTAGCGTT
>JAJZMK010000099.1 GCA_021798275.1 Actinomycetes bacterium
AATTGCCGTAGGAAAAGTTGATGAAATTGTTACCGGTAAAAACTTGACATTTCTCTATGGATATCCGGTTGACGTTTTGAAATACAACGGCAGATTGATCGTGCTGACAGGTAATGAAACGGAGGGACTACACCATGAGCTCCACGACAAGAAAGTACTCTCGCTGTGAGCTTCTTACATGCCATAGTGGAACCGGGGTTTTTCTCAAGTAGCGTTATCGCCACCGCTTTGGTCATAGGTTGCCTGACGGCTGTTGTTTCCGCTGTAGTTGGTACTTTCACCGTATTACGCAGCCAATCCTTTATGGGTCATGCACTTTCTGACATAGGAACGACGGGAGGAGCTGCGGCATATTTAGCCGGGGTCCCAACCCTCTATGGCTTCATACTGATCAACCTGGCCACAAGTGGGTTCCTGGAAGCACTTGGTATCAAGAGCAAGAAAGAACGTGACGTAGCAACAGGCGTGATACTGGGCGGAGCACTTGGTCTGGCATCTCTGTTTTTATACCTGGATACTACCAACACTTCCACAAGTGGCGACACCATGAACTTACTTTTTGGATCGATCCTAACCATACAATCTTCAATCGAACCGTTATTTATCGCCCTTGCCGCCTTGGCTCTGATGTTTATCGTTGCTACTTACCGCCAGCTTTTGCTTGCCTCATTGGACCCAGATCTGCTGCGAGTAAAAAACAGGTCTCCGCAATTGGCCGGTATAGCTTTTCTGGTGGCATTGAGTCTGGCTGTTGCCATGTCGGCCATTGCTATTGGAACCATATTGTCTACCGCTCTTCTAATAGGACCAGCCGCGGCGGCCGTAAGGCTGGGTAAGAATATGAGGTCGGTATTTGTTTACTCTTCTACTATAGGGGTATTAAGTATTTTTTTTGGAGTATTGCTATCCTACGACAGTTATAACTGGCCACCTTTTCATCACGGCTGGCCGGTTAGCTTCTTTGTAGTCAGTATCATCTTTATCACATACCTGGTGACGCTGTTCATCAAACCCCGCAGTAAGTCATATAGCCCTGCCCATCTTGACACTCCAAGGAGTACAGATGTTTGAGCCTTTTATGATCAATGCCTGGATTACGGCTTCCATCGTCGCTGTCATATCTGGATTAGTGGGATTTTTTATAGCGCTTAGGGGACAGGCTTTTATAGCCCACGCCCTCCCAAACGGGGCTTTTGCCGGTGCGGCGGCGGCAGGACTGATCAACATCAATCCTCTGTTTGGACTCGGATTTTTTTCCCTCTTGGGGGCTGGCACCATAGGACTGCTGGAGAGAAAATCCAAAAGGGATGTAGCAACGGCTCTTGGCTTTGTCCTTTTGCTCGGAATGGGTGCTTTATTTCTTTCACTGTCGACTGAATATTCGCAACAGATCTTCTCCCTACTATTCGGAGAAATTTTGGGCGTATCGCCAAGCCAAATTTTACCTACCGCTGCTTTGGCTGTCATCACCTTGGGGATACTTATCCTATCGTACAGGCGGCTTTTATATACTTCCGTCCTAGGAGAAGAGTTGTCTCAAAAGGCGTTATTCAGGAACCAGAACTTGATATTTCTACTCATGGTGGCTCTGGTGACTACAATGGCCATACCAGTCGTCGGGACACTTTTGCTCTTCACCCTCTTGGTATCACCGGCTGCCACTGCCCGTTTGATTACCAAAACTCCAAAAACAGCCATAGCGGCATCCGTCATACTTGCATTATTAATGGTTTACTCCTCTATAGCCTTTTCTTATGTATCGAATTGGCCGGTGGGCTTTTTTATCGGAATGATGGGTGTTGCAAGCTATACGGTGGGCCAACTGTGGCGTAAGCTGTTCGCATAGATACCACTCTGAAACTATGTAGAAATTGCTCCCAAATCCAAATCTTTCCGGATCATCATGGTCGGATTAAAATATTGAGTAAAAATCAAACTATTGGAAATGAGCTTTGGCCTTGGTCAAAAAAGGTTTTTGGGAAATATTTTTAAAATATACTAAAGCCAATTTTGCTTAACGCCGTTTGGTAGCTAATATCTAACTTTGTCAAACATTATATTGCTATTCCAAATAGCTTTATACTGTGATAAGCGACTACAGAGACGCTTGTAAATAAGGAAATAAATTTATTAAGGAGGCGCACCACAATGACCGAGAGCATAACCATAAGGGATAACAGAACCGGCGAATCGATTGAGGTCCCTATCGTCGACGGCACGGTTTCATCTGCCTCTTGGTCTAAATTATTACCGGGTATCTGGTTTCATGATCCGGCTTTTATGAACACAGCCGAATGTGAAAGCTCAATTACCTACATTGACGGAGATGCCGGTATTCTGCGTTATAGGGGTTACCCCATCGAGGAGTTGGCCAATAAATCAACTTATCTTGAGGTAGCCTACCTCCTCCTCCACGGTGAACTACCAAATGAAGAGCAGCTCAAGGTATTCTCCCACAAAATCACCCACCACACATTTATCCACGAAAACGTCAGAAAAAGGTTCTTGGAAGGTTTCCACTACGATGCCCATCCTATGGGAATGTTTGTTTCCGCAATTGCCGCCCTGTCTACATTTTATCCAGACGCCAAAGATATTTTTAACGAGGAAAGACGTTACGAACAGGTAATTCGCTTGATAGCCAAAGTTCCTACGATAGCCGCTGCCGCTCACAGATTTTCCGTCGGTATGCCTTTTGTCTACCCCGATAACGACTTAAGTTTTCCGGAAAACTTCTTGTCAATGATGTGGAAAACCGCCGAACCAAGGTTTGCTGCCAATCCCAAACTGGCTAGAGCAATTGATGTGCTCTTTATTTTACACGCCGACCATGAACAAAATTGCTCAACCACAACGATGCGTGTGATTGGCTCCTCCCATGCAGATCCCTATGTGTCCTGTGCTGGCGCAGCGGCCGCTTTATACGGACCAAGGCACGGAGGCGCTAACGAAGCTGTCGTCCGCATGCTGTCTTCAATAGGTCATATGGACAATGTAGCCGATTTCATAAGTGGAGTAAAAGCCGGAAATGGGCGTTTACAGGGATTTGGCCATAGGGTATATAAGAACTACGACCCCAGAGCAAAAATAGTACGCCAAATCGCTTATGATGTCTTTGAGGTAACCGGGAAAAACCCATTGCTTGATATCGCTTTGAAATTGGAAGAGGTGGCTCTTTCTGACGACTACTTCATTTCTAGAAAATTATACCCTAACGTTGACTTTTACTCAGGATTGATTTACCAGGCTATGGGCTTCCCGCTAACAATGTTCCCAGTGCTGTTTGCCATCCCAAGGACTTCTGGGTGGTTAGCACACTGGCTGGAAATGCTCGGCAAGGATACAAAGATTGCCCGCCCCCGTCAAATGTACACGGGATATGATGAACGACACTATACAAATATCGAGCAAAGATAACCCAGATAGTACTCATAGAGAGGGCATTCGGAAAAAACTTTATTTAATTATCTCTTTGAACTATGAATGCGATACAATACAGAGATAAAGGGGGAATTTAGCGGTGCTTCACTGCCCGCTGAACGGCCTGTCAAGCCACGCTGACAGGCCGTTTTCCATTTTTGGCTAACGTCTTTTCTTCTTTAATCTTGCCTATTGGAGAGCAAATTCAAGTAAACAGCTACATGGATTCAACGAATTCCTCTCTTGGTATTTGAGACCAAGAGACTCCCTCGGCCTCCCGTCCAGCCCTTGTCAAATCAGATTCTACTTTTGTTGACTTGTAAATTCGACTCAGCGGAGTGTTGTGATATGGATAGAGGTTGATCAATTGCCTATGAAAATATTTTAAATATGATAGTCTTTTTCAAATTTATTTATTCAGTTATTAATATTTTATAACGAGAAAAAGCTTCTTTGGGTAACTCAAATTATACTTTTTCTATGTATATTTATTTTCTATCCGCGAAAAACTTTTAACTTATTTATATAATTTTTTAAAATCTACAAATGTATGTTACGGCTATCAGTATTTCCTCTCTACAAAAAATATTTATATGCTGCGTTACCCGTCCTAATCAATTGTGTCCACAGATTTCTGTGGCTACCCTTATCTACTAAAATGATCAAATAACCCATATAACTTTCAATTTCCATTAGAGTCTGTGCTGTGCAACGGTAAAGCACGCTACGGCCGCAGCTGCACTCACACCGAGAGATTCCACGGGACCAAACATTTTTATCTTGGCTAAAACGTCACAACGCTCTTTTGCAAGAGTAGAGATCCCTTGTCCTTCAGACCCCATAACCAATACTAGAGGCATTGCCAAGATCGGCAATTCGTTTAAATATTCACCGCTGTGGGCATCTAGGCCTATAGACCAGAAACCTTTTTCTTTGAGCAACTTGATTGCGGCAGGAGCTCTGGATACTCTGGCAAGTGGCATATGCTCTATGGCTCCAGCGGCAGCTTTGGCTGCGGCTGGCGTAATATTTGCCGCTCCATGCTCACATAAAATTACTCCGGCAGCTCCTGCGGCAAGAGAAGTCCTGATAATACTTCCTACGTTATAAGGATCACTCACCGAATCAAGCAGCACCATAAAAGGAACAGATTGCATTACGAGGCTGGTTTTGATCAATTTTGCCAGCGCTACTGCCTCCAGAGGTTCGGCCACAGCAATTACACCCTGAGGGGCTTCGGTCACGGCCTTATGGGATAATTCTATTTTTGAAACTTTTTTAACTAAAACACCGGCTACTAAAGCTCTGTCATATATATGTTTTAATTGTCCAGACCTGACATAATCCTCAGCGATTAGCAGTTCTTTGACCGGTCTTTTGGCAACCTTTAGCAATTCCAAAACAGCTTGGCGGCCTTCGACTTGTTCTCCATCCAAAAACGCTTTTCGCTGATCGCGATTTTTATAGCTTTTTGAATAATTTTTCTCCACCATCAGGTTTCTCTTTTCAGACACGAAGACCTTATTGACTTCTGTTCAGGCAATACTTACCTGTCTCTTCCAATCAAAGCTACAGCAAAACAAGCTATTCCTTCCTGTCTCCCTAAAGCTCCCAGCTTTTCCGGTCGTGTTGCTTTAACGTGAACGGGACCCTTGGCTACTTCAGACAGTTTTTTAATCATCTCATCTCTAAAAGGAGAGAGCTTTGGTTCTTCCGTTATCACACTACAGTCGGCGTTGACAAGCACCCATCCTTCCCTAGCGATTTTAGATGTTACCTCTGAGAGAAGCCAAAGAGAGTCTGCGTTATAAAACCTATCGTCGTCATCGGGAAACATCATCCCTATATCCCCCATCCCAGCCGCACCGAGTATGGCGTCGCATACAGCATGGGCCAAAACATCAGCATCACTATGACCGACTAGAGGGGAGGTTCCTTGAAATCTAACCCCGCCAAGAACCAAGCAGTTTGCTTTCTCAGTGAAGTCAGACCCTTCTACGATACGAGCCTCTTCCACTGCGTCGTATTGGGAAATCTTGGCTTTATCCTTATACCCAATATCAGTAAGGTCATAAGTAGTTGGGTTTGCATTTGCAAGAGGGGGTTTCACAAAGGGATGGACATCGAACCCAAGACCTACTCTAATTTCATCCATCTGACACCTCAAAATAAGTAACTTTAGCGATCTCCTACATACTAGGCTATCCGTAGCACAGCTTTAAGTAGAATGCCGGTTCAGAGAAAAAATGTGAGGTTTGGAATTAATCACAAAATAGCGACTAGAACTCATCTAATTTATGCCGCTTGCCTCATCATAGCCTCGTAACAAATATGCGATATATAACTAATTCCTAAAAGTCCTCGTCAGTTGTCATACCAATTGATCCGATCAAATATTTTAGTTTTGATCTCCTCTCGTATTTTGAACGCTCTTTTGAGACGGGCTCTTTTTTAAAAATGTTGCCCATAGACTTATCGTCATGGCATTGTCACAGAAATCACCTATTAGAACCCATTGACTGTGATGAGACTACTCACGAAATTGGACACTGCTCTCCCTTAGATAAAGGAGAATATTTCTATGGAAGAAGAAAGTAAAAAGAAGGCTCGCAGACAATTTGGCCCGAAAGCCTTAAAAAGATGCGGTCACCGACTTTTTGCGCTTGCCATTGTGACCAAATATTCAAACAGCTTTATATCCTGTGATTCCGTTATCTTGAGGTTCATGGAGTCTCCCTTTACTAAAGCGACATTGGCCCCTAAAGCTTCCAAAAGAGCTATGTCATCGGTGGCATCTGGACAATCTAAGTGAGCTTTTATGAGAATTGGCAGGGAAAAAGCCTGGGGTGTTTGCACGGCTATAAGTTTATTTCTATCCAGAGTAGTTAAATTCCCGTCTTCTGTCACGGATTTGATGGTATCTGTGACGGGAAGATAGCAGGTAGCTCCGTCATAGCCTTCCTCTATTTTGGCAATTACCTGCGAAAATAAGCTTTGTCTTGCCAGAGGCCTTGCGCCGTCATGAACCACGACAGATTCAACTTGTGCATTAACGAGTTGTAAACCACAACGTACGGACTCTGATCTGCTGTTACCACCCGGCACTACGCTGAGTACATCTGCCAAGTATTCATCTTGATAGTCTGTTTCACAAAAGTACTTACCGATGACCTCATGACGGTTTGCATCGGCGGCTTTGTCAGAAATCATCTCTAAAACGCGTTTTTTATCGTAGTCTGCGGATACCTCTTTTGGAACCACAAGAACTATTTGCCCTACGACTTGCAAGAGCTCGTAGATTGACCAAGCTATCACCGGCAAACCAAATAGGTTGACGAATTGCTTCATAGCCCCAAATCTGGTTCCGCTACCCCCCGCTACGACAATAGCGGCTCTTTTATTCGAAGAAAATTCAGTCATGAACGGGAAAATTCTTTTGATCACTACGTTTTATTGAAAATAAAACGTACAACATATAACTTTAGGGTAGGGCGGAGTTAAGTTGGGCAACAACCTCACTCTCATCTGCGCCGATGGCAAAGATGAGCTCCGATATGAGAATTTGTCTGGCCCTGTTCAGCATGCTCTTTTCTCCGGTGGAGAGGCCTTTATCTTTATCTTTGATCGATAAATTGCGAACCACCTCGGCAACTTGGTATATATCGCCGGATTTCAATTTCTCAACGTGGTTCTTATAGCATCTGGACCAGTTGATCGGCATACGAGCTTCTTTTTTGCCGAGCACGGCAAAAACTTCGGCTACTTCTTCGTCGTTGATAACTTCCCTGATGCCCACTTCGCTTATGTTCTCAAGAGGAACCATTAGGGTCAGATCGCCGCAAGCCAGCCTCATGACCAGATACTCCCGCTTTTCGCCGAAAGCCTCTTTGATCTCCCTACGTTCTACAATGGCTGCTCCGTGGTGCGGGTACACAACCTTATCGCCAACGTCAAACATCATCTGGCTTTGTGTGGCCATCTTTGGAATCACCTCTAATTCAAGAGCCTAATATTGGTAAATTGAATTTATAATTTAGACAATAACCTATTGTAGCTGATGAATTGCCCCAAGAAAAATCAGGAGAGGGATTTAGCTAATATTTAGCTAACAAGTTCGTCAACAACAAACTCTACGCCGGCTCTGTTTCATCCGATTATCGACTTGCTATTTGAATCCCGACTTTTCTTGTAAATCAACCCCACCCGTTTTGATATCGAGAACGCCGGCCAAAACGGATATATCGAGCAACTCCGTAGCGTCTATATTGTCTAAAATCTCCAAAAACTCTTGGGGTGACTCGGAGCGGGACAGGCCGTAATAACTCTCGGCGGCCTCTTTCCTCGCCGACAACAAATTTCTGGTCAGATCGTCCAATTCAAGGCTGAGTAATCTTCCGGAAGGTCCCAGCTCCGTCAATAAATCCGCTACTTCTTTGGCGACACGATAGGAAACTTGTATGTTTTGGATCAGAATCAGAACTTTTTCTCCAAAAACAGATCGATCCGTTTCCCGTAAAATCTCATGTTCCATAACTTTGATGCGCCCAAATTGTCGCTCTAGGGTTTGTACCAAACGGTTAGACCTGGTACCTATGGCTTCAGTGGACTGCAACATACGCTTTTCATCACCGAAATAAAGGGTGATCGACCCCATTTCCTCGGAAACCGCCACCACTAATACGTCGGAGCAACGGGCAACTCTTTCCGCTGTTCTGTGGCGCGTACCCGTCTCGCTGGTAGGGGCTGAGGAGTCGGGAAGCAGATGAACGTTAGCCCACGATATCCTC
>JAJZMK010000107.1 GCA_021798275.1 Actinomycetes bacterium
ATGATGTCGTAAATCTGTCTGATTTGAATCTTTGGTACTTCGGCGACTTGACTCCAAAACAACCCTCGCATATACCGCCTGAAGAAAGCGTCAAGGGATTTACAGAAGTGGTCTCTACCCTCTCCGAGGAAGATGCCCGTTTTGAAGCCGGACGTTGTCTATCGTGTGGAAATTGTTTTGAGTGTGACGGCTGTTTTGCCGCATGTCCCGAACAGGCAGTCATCAGGCTGGGGAAAGGGAATCGCTATAAGTTCAACTATGACTTATGTACCGGTTGTAGGGCATGTTTTGAACAGTGCCCTGTGCACGCCATCGAAATGGTAGATGAGAGTGAAGCGGTGCGACAAAGAAAGCGCCTACGAATTGGGGGTCCTAAATATGGCGCCGGCACAACAGAGGATAATTCTTAGAAAGGCTTATCAATGAAGATAACAATAGACGGGAATGAAGCCGCCGCATCCGTGGCTTACAGGCTAAACGAACTTTGTGCAATTTACCCCATCACACCATCTTCTCCCATGGCTGAATTGGCAGATGAGTGGTCTTCACAAGGGAAGAAGAATATATACGGTATCACCCCAAGTGTCATAGAGATGCAAAGCGAGGGAGGGGCCGCCGGAGCTTTGCATGGCATATTACAAGGAGGGGCTCTCGGCACCACATTTACAGCATCCCAAGGACTCTTGCTGATGATACCGGATATTTATAAGATAACCGGAGAACTCTCACCGGTAGTTATCCACGTAGCCGCCCGCTCCATAGCGACTTCGGCTTTATCTATATTTGGAGATCACAGTGACGTAATGGCATTGCGCCAAAGCGGTATAGCCATGTTGGTCTCATCCTCTGTTCAAGAAGCTCATGATTTTGCCGCCATTGCGCAAATCTCCACATTAAAAACACGGATTCCCTTTTTACACTTTTTTGATGGTTTTAGGACATCTCATGAATTAAATACCATAGAGTTTATCGAAGATGAGGTA
Source organism: Actinomycetes bacterium (assembly GCA_021798275.1). Taxonomy (GTDB): domain Bacteria; phylum Actinomycetota; class Acidimicrobiia; order Acidimicrobiales; family Bog-793; genus JAJZMK01. Next base: position 984 of record JAJZMK010000107.1, read on the forward strand.
CTAAAACAACTTGTCCCGATTTCGCTGATCCACGAACAGAGAAAGCGTGCCCTATCACCGGAACATCCTGTTCTTAGAGGTACGTCGCAGAATCCGGACGTATTTTTTCAAACCCGTGAAGCGGTAAATATTTTTTACGACAGAGCTCCTGAAATAGTACAGCAAGCCATGGATGACTTTTACAGTCTGACAGGTAGGTCTTATCATTTGGTTGACTACTTTGGAGATCCGGAGGCTGAAAATGTCGTTATAGCGATGGGATCTTCCGTAGAAACTTTACATACCACAATACAATATCTTATCGATACCTATTCTGCGAAAATAGGTGTTTTAGCCGTTAGATTATATCGGCCCTTCCCCGCAAAAGCAATAATAGATGCCTTACCTCTGAGCACTAAAAAAATAGCTGTCTTGGATAGGACAAAGGAACCCGGTTCATTGGGGGAACCTTTATTTTTAGATATAGAAGCCTCTCTCAGAGAAACTGAAGTAGGCAATAAATTTACTGTCCGACCTCTTGTAATCGGAGGAAGGTATGGACTGTCATCAAAAGAGTTTACTCCCGGAATGGTGAAAGCAATTTTTGATGAGATGGATAAATCCTCACCAAAGCGTGAATTCACGATCGGCATTACAGATGACGTTACTTTTTCCAGTTTACAATATGATAAGGGATTAACTATATCGGCCAGCGATACCGTAGAGGCTGTCTTTTTTGGACTTGGCTCCGATGGAACGGTTGGGGCTAATAAAAATACCATCAAGATACTCGGTTCACTTGGTTACTATAGTCAAGGTTATTTTGTCTATGACTCCAAAAAGTCGGGATCAAAAACTGCCTCACATCTACGATTTGGCAAGTCCCCGATACATGCCCCATACCTCATCGAAAAGGCGTCCTTTATTGGTTGTCACCAATTCAATTTAATCAACAGCAAAGAAATTTTAGACAGGGCTTCCGATCACGCCACGTTGTTACTCAACTCGGCATATACAAAAGATGAGGTATTAGATAAGCTGAGTCCGGAAGTCAGAAATATCATAATCGGAAAAAATATATCTCTATATACCATCAACGCTACTAAAATAGCCAGAGAACTTGGACTCGGCTCGCGCGTCAATATTATTTTGCAAACATGCTTTTTCGCTATCTCGAACATTATTGATGCCAATACAGCCAAAGAAAAAATTGCCGAATCGATTATCAAAACTTATTCTAAGCGCGGTAAAAAAATTGTAGATGCCAACCTGGCCGCTATTGACAGAGCATTGGAAGACTTAGTAAAAGTTGACGTAACCAAGCCGACTATAACACCTGTAAAAATTACACACCAGGAAAGAGCCGCCGAGAATAATTTTATTAAAAATGTGACATTAAAATTAATGGCAGGTGAAGGTGAGGAGATTCCCGTCAGCCTCTTACCAGCAGACGGAACCTGGCCGACGGGGACGGCCAAACTCGAAAAAGCCAACGTTTCCGATATAGTTGCCGAATGGGATCCTAATCTTTGTATTCAGTGCGGCAATTGCAGCTTCGTGTGTCCCCATAGCGTGATCAGGTCAAAGTATTATGGAGAACAAGAAATTGCTCACGCACCGGATAAATTTAAATATGCTCCACTTATCCAACGCGGTATACCAAATATGCTATATAGCTTGCAGATATACCTTGAAGACTGTACCGGTTGTGGCTTGTGCGTCGAAGCCTGCCCCGCAACTTCTCCCACAAATCCGAACATTAAGGCTATCAACCTTGTAGACAAAGAGCCTATTTTAGATCAAGAGCGCGACAACATAGATTTTTTTGAGAAACTGGATTATGTTGACAGGAAGAAAATCGATTTCGCCGATGTCAGAGGTACTCAATATCTGGAACCTTTATTTGAGTTTTCCGGAGCATGTAGCGGTTGTGGTGAAACGCCTTACCTGAAGCTCGTATCTCAATTATTTGGCGATAGGGCAATCATTGCCAACGCTACCGGATGTTCTTCCATTTATGGAGGAAACCTACCCACGACTCCTTGGACCACCAACAAATTTGGACGCGGTCCGGCTTGGTCTAACTCGCTGTTTGAAGATAATGCTGAATTCGGTTTGGGAATAAGACTTGCTGTCGACAGCCAGTATGAGATTGCCTGCCAGCGGGTATCAGAATTAAAGGACCTTATCGGGGTCGATTTTGCCAGGGAATTGCTGGAAGCAAAACAGGAAACGGAATCAGAGATTGAGACACAGCGGATCAGAATTGTTGAACTGAATAACAAATTAAAAAACATCGATTCACTTGCCGCCAGAGATCTTGAAAGCGTCAGTGATGCTTTACTCCGCAAGAGCGTCTGGATAGTCGGGGGCGACGGTTGGGCTTACGACATAGACGCAGGCGGATTGGACCATGTCCTGGCATCAGGTAAAAATGTAAACATATTGGTATTAGATACAGAGGTTTACTCCAACACAGGTGGCCAGATGAGTAAAGCTACCCCCACGGGCGCTATAGCCAAATTCGCGTCATCAGGTAAAAAGCTGGAGAAAAAGGACTTGGCACTTCAAGCTATGGCTTATGGTAATGTCTATGTAGCCAAAGTCGCCATGGGAGCGGATAAAAAGCAGACCCTGCTTGCTTTTAGGGAGGCGGAATCTTATTCGGGTCCTTCTCTCATCATCTGTTACAGTCATTGTATAGCTCATGGTATTGATATGAGATTAGGATTAAAGCAGCAATACAATGCTGTTGCCAGTGGATACTGGCCCCTGCTCAGATATGATCCTATCCTACAAGCAAAAGGCGACAAACCATTTTTATTGGACTCCCCCAGAAAAAGAATTCCGTTTGAAGAGTATGCTTTACAGGAAATTCGCTATAACGCTCTGAGACGAAGTAATCCTAGAGAATCTGAACGCCTGTTCCAAATCGCGGAAAATGCCATTGACAGGAAATGGCAACAGTATGAAGAGATGGCTTTTAAGCCGGCGTCTGCTTATCCAAGTAGCGATAATAGGTAAGAAAGGTTATGCAATGGATTTAACAACAAAGTATATGGGTCTCAGTCTCAAAAATCCCCTTATAGCATCGCCATCTCCACTTTCGCACAATCTAAAACACATAAAAGAATTGGCAAACTCCGGAGTGGCTGCGATTGTTATTCATTCTTTATTTGAGGAACAATTATTTGAAGAAGAACATAATAGAGCTTCTATCATTGAAAGTTATAGCGATAGTTTTGCTGAGTCTCTTTCATACTTTCCCGAATACTCCCTAGCTGCTACGGGTCCCACGCCTTATCTAAATATGATCAAAGCCGCCAGAGCCGAAACGGATATACCTATTATTGCCAGTTTGAATGGTTCCACCATGGGAAACTGGACTTTATTTTCTAAAGAGATGGAAGATAGCGGAGCCTCTGCAATTGAGTTAAACCTTTACTCTCCCATTATGGATTTAGATATAACGGGAAACGAAATTGAGCAGTTGCATTTGGATATTTTTACCTCCGTTAAAAAAGCTGTATCTATTCCTGTCGCCGTTAAGTTATCGCCTATGTACACCTCTTTTGTTAATGTAGCTAAAAAATTCGACTCCCTTGGAGCAGATGGCATTGTTATTCTCAATAGATATATTTACCCTGACATAGATCTGGACACACTTGAGGTTACATCGACTGTCCACCTATCGGATAAAAATGAAATCCGACTCCCACTGGCATTAATTTCGTCTTTGCGTAATTATGTCAAAGCCGACATAGCAGCTACCACCGGCGTCGAAAGTGTAGATGAAGTAATAAAGTATTTATTAGTAGGCGCCAATGTCGTAATGACGACTTCTGCCATACTAAAAAAAGGCCTTCATTATGTAAATCAAATCATAAGCGATCTTAACAACTGGTTGGAAAGTAGGGGGTGTGGTGACTTAAATGAAATACGCGGTACGCTATCACACAGTCAACACGATGACCACAATTACTATCGATCAGATTATGTAGCCGCCCTACAAAAAGCAAACCGTAATCCTTACGGATGGAAAAATTAATAGCTGATACAAAATATGCAGGCTGGTAACAAAAAATCTTACGTGATTTTAGTTTTACATATCGCATGCATATCTTCCGGTAGCAATGTATAAACAGTATATTTAAAAATTTATACCTTCTACCGGCTATCGGTATCGCCCTTAACCTACAAGGGAAGCGGCTGAATAAGACCTATCGTATTGCCCTCAGTGTCGTTAATATAGATGGTGTTTCCAATTCCCGGTATCGTATGCTTATCTCCCGCAACTTTACCACCTGCATTTTTAACTTTTTCTACCATTTCATCTAAGTCATCAACTGAGATCCATGGTATGACAGGTTGTGCTTTATATGAGCGAGACATGATTGCTCCATCTATACCGATGGGACTGTCGCCTGTTTGTGCTACCAAATAATCCATATTTGTAATGAATGAATTAGATATTTGCCAATCAAACAATTCATAGAACTTCTTTGCTCTGACAGTATCATCTGCGGTGATTTCAAAATGAATTACTCGTCCCACGATTACTCCTTTTGTCCTAGTTGAGCTATGTATGGGAAAAATTCCCATATTGCAATTGTGCTTTTCAAATATTTTATTTTAGTACACCTACTCCTTTTTGTCACTTAAAAGATTTACAGATAGCAATAAAAAATTATGCAGTGAATACTAAAGCTCTTACATTTTCCTAGATTGTACTTTTTTGCCGTGAGTTTTGTCTCCTACTACTAACACTGGGAGGGAAAGATACTCCATCTATCTTTGGCTTCTAAGGTAATTCTTTATTGTGATCAAAGTTGGATATATTTGCATGAAAAAAAGAGGCGCGGGTATTGATTGGCATATAAATCCATTGACTGTATTTATCCTTCTTGTTGGAATTAATTACAAAACAGCGACTAGAACTCATCTTATTGACGCCGCTTGTCTCATTATATCCTTCTAACGAATAGGCGACGTATAACCGATTCCTAAATGTCGTCGGTTGTTATACCAATTGATCCAATCAAATATTTTAGCTTATGTTTCCTCTTGTGTTTTGAACGCTCTTTTGTAGACGAGCTCTTTTTTTAAAAGTGTTGCCCATAGACTTATCGCCATCTGTATCAATAGCTAGAATAGGTATCTCGAGATCCTAGAGTTACCCAGCGTTATACTACGCTGGGTAACTCTATTGATATATTATTTATGAGAAGGGATTAGTGGTAATGAATAGATACAAAAATTTAATCGCTATGTTCATTTTCGCTATTATACTTGCATCATGCAGTAATAGTACATCTTCAAGCTCTACGAGTCTTACTGTAGGCAATATTAAAATACCTCCAGCTACTGCACCTCAGCCTACCCTTCCGTTCGATGCCTATGTATTACCTGGCAGCGAACCAGCACTAGTATTTTACGTGGGAACCCTGCTGGTTAAAAGCTGTATGACCAAGAAAGGATTTCCTTTCCCCCCAGAGTCTTTAGCCGAATATGCGGAGGACCCTTTTTATGACCAGCAGCCTCAAATAAGTACCATTAATTTCGGTGTAGATAGTATGAAAGAAGCAAAGACATACGGTTATGATGATACACCAATTGGGGGCAAGGCTATTACACGACAAGATGACCGCATGATACAAGCAGGTAACCATGCAGTCATTAGATATATACAGGAATATGGAAAAGCATATAGTATCACACTAATGGGAGGTACTGGGCCTTCAACAGATTCTGGGTGTCTGAAATATCAACTAGCAACATACCTACTTCCAAAACATTTAGCATCGGAATACACTAAAATACAAAATATACATGAGCAATATCAAAACAATTCCATAGTTGAGACACAACATAACCCAATAGTGCTTAGTGATATCAAGAAATGGTCTTCCTGTATGGCCTCACATGGCTATGACGTAAAGACACCGCCACCAGCTAATAGAAATCCCAAAGCCACACCGCTTACCAAAGCTGAAATCACAGAAGCCACAATAGACTATGGCTGTAAAGTCAAGGTAAACATGATGAATACTTGGCTAGCAGTAGAATCATACTATCAAACACAGATCATAAATGAGCACCCTACAGAATTTCAAAAAGTCATGACAATAGACTCCGATATCATTTCTGCTGCAAAACGTATAATGAAGAGGTACTAGTAATGGGCGGTTTCAAGTGAGCAACGAAACGAAACCAGCTATATTCTCTTTAGACATTCGATAGCCAAGAGTCTGAACTTGACCCTTGGTTTCCATACTGGAATTAATCACAAAACAACGACTAGAACTCATCTAATTTATGCCGCTTGTCTCATCATAGCCTCGTAACAAATAGGCGATACATAACCGATTCCTAAATGTCGCCGTCGGTTGTTATACCAATTGATCCAATCAAATATTTTAGCTTTAGCCTCCTCTCGTGTTTTGAACGCTCTTTTGTAGACGAGCTCTTTTTTAAAAGTGTTGCCCATAGACTTATCGCCATGGCATTGTCATAGGAATCACCTATCGCACCCATTGACTGTGTTATAAGAAGAGATGCGTATTACTTCTCTGAACTGGTTATCCAAATATTTCTAAACCTAGGTCAGAATGAAAAATGGTTGTAGCCAATACTGCTTTTTGCCTTGTACTCTTTGCCCTGTTTTAAACTTCAATGAATAACTCGGGTTTCTAAAGTCTCTCCTATAGTAGAGACTTTAGAATTCTTGCTCTAAAAAGGCATCCATGACACATACCAGATATAGCCACCTGTTTAGTCTTGATATATGTCAGGTCACTAACATGAGAGCATCTGGCATGAGAGCATCTGACCCTGTTGAGATATAAGTTCCTTTGTATCAGGTCTACTTACTTTTTTATATTTACAAGACCTTGTCGTAGTGATTTTTGTTCGCCCTTTGATCCTTTGAATTTCAAAGATCAGACATTAGTCTTCGTATGAGTTATTTAGAGAAATATTAATTCCTTGACACGAGAGCTCTCGTGTCAACCTAGG
>JAJZMK010000026.1 GCA_021798275.1 Actinomycetes bacterium
AGCCGGGGTATCTTTATCGGCGGCAATCGGAGAAGTAATCTTCTCTTTGATATTACAGGTGATCTGTAGTGCGGAGGTGATAACAGATATCAGATCTCTCAGGTCACGTGGCGGGGGAAAGTATTCATCTTCCTCTATGGAACTCAGCAGTTCAACCCCTTCCTTAGGATTTAGTACGTCGATAACTTCCTTGACCAGCCATTCCGGCGCTGAAGCTCCGGCCGTGATCCCCACGACCCCATCTAAGTCGTTTGGCAATTGGCCGGCCGAGTCTATTCTCAGGACGTTTTTGCATCCGGCTGCTTCGGCGACGTGTGCCAGCGAAACGGTGTTTGAAGAGTTGGCAGAGCCGATTACGATGATGGAATCGCAGAGCTCGACTATTTTTTTCAGGGCCGCTTGTCTGTTGGTGGTGGCATAGCAGAGGTCTGATTTGCCCGGCATCCACATATCGGGGAATTTCTCATGGGCTTTTGTGGCGATGCCTTTCCATTCATCATGGGGCAAAGTGGTCTGTGCCAATAGGGCAACCGGCGTTGTGATGGGGGAGAGTTTTTCCAAATCCTCTTCATGCTCGACAAGCCGTACGGACTCAGGTGCCACAGCCATCGTGCCGATGGCTTCTTCATGGCCTTGGTGACCTACGTAAATAACCGTATAACCCTGTTTGGCCCTTATTTTCAGTTCGTGGTGTACTTTTGTGACCAGGGGGCAAACAGCATTTACGGCTGTTCGGTGTGCTTCGGAGGCGCTTTGTTCAACTTCTGGTGCCGAGCCGTGTGCCGACAGCATTATGGGAGCATATGGGGGAACTTCCGAGATGTCATTTACGAATATGACGCCTTGGCGTTCGAATTCTTTCACAATTAGTTGATTGTGCACTATCTCGTGGTAGCAATAGACGGGGGGCTCAAAGATCCTCACCATCCAAGACAGAGCCTTGATGGCCATCTCCACGCCGGCACAAAATCCTCTGGGTTCTGCTAAAACAATCTTTCGTACTGTCACAATAGTATAGGTTACTAGTTATAATCTGGTTGTGTGTCTTATCCAGTGATAGTTCAGGTAAATCCCAAGTCTGCGGCAGCTCTGGCCGGAGTTATGGCGGGCGACGAGATTGTGGCGATAAACGGTACCACTCCCCGCGATATCATCGAGTACCAGCTTGCCATCGATGAACCGCTGGTAGAGATGGAACTTCACAGGGGTGGTTTGAATTTTGAGCTGACCATAGAGAGACCCCTTGGAGAACCTCTCGGAATAGAGGTCTCCTCTCCTATCTTTGACAGGATCAGGACCTGCGACAATCACTGCGAGTTCTGCTTTATATATCAGTTACCCAAAAATATGCGACGCAGCCTTTATTTAAAAGACGACGACTACCGACTGTCTTTTTTATACGGCAACTTCACTACTTTGACCAGATTTACAGAAGCCGATTTGGAAAGGGTAGTGGAAGAAAACCTGTCACCCCTATATGTCTCTATCCATACGACCGATCCCATGCTGCGTTCTGAGATGCTACGTAATAAAAAGGGAGCCACGAGTCTCAGATTTCTAAAAGCCCTACTGGAAAATGACATTACCGTTCACGGACAAATTGTGGTCTGTCCCGGCGTCAACGATGGGATTAGATTCGAAGAGACTTTGGCCGGTATTTTAGAAGAGTATCCAAAACTTGCTTCGGTTGCCGCCGTACCGCTTGGGGTAAGCCGCTACAGCGGTGAAGCCAGGATGAGACCACATACTTTGGAAGAAATTAATTATATTTTAGACGCCGTCGATATCTGGCAGGATATTTTTCAACAAGCCTTGTCAAAGCGCATGATATTTGCCGCCGATGAATACTATCTGCTTGCCGGACGTCCTTTCCCGGACGCTTCTTATTATGAAGATTTTGCCCAATTGGAAAACGGAATCGGTATGGCCAGGGCGTTTATCGACAGCTTTATCGACAGCTCCAGGCATTTTGGATCAGTAAGGGGAGGGTTCTTCCAGTCAGTCGACGGGGCACCAAGCTATGGCTACAGAGCTCCCCATGTCGTGGAGGCAAAAATTCTGGGAGCACAATCACCTGTAAGTGAAGTTTCTTGCCTAGAGGCACCCGAGCAGGAAGTCTCCCCGGAAGATATGCGGTCTACATCGGTTTCCATAGGGTCTAAGCAAAATGCAAAAGCGATTTCGTTGTCGAAGATATCAAAAGATATCAATAAGGCAGAAAGCGGCCAAACAGATTATCAGCAAGATGACAAGGCAGATGATCAGGTGGCGGTTCCCGTCTTACTCAGCGCAAGAAAGAGACGTTCAAGATCGGCTACAAATGACATGAACGGGATCCCCATCACTTTGATCAGCAGCCAGTACGGCAAAAAGGTTTTAGAGAAAGCGCTGGCAAACTATAGATCCGGGTCACTTTCCAAAGATTACGTCGACATTTTGGCCGTCGATAACAACTTTTTCGGCGGCAATACCTCCGTTACCGGTCTTTTGGTCGGAGAAGATTTATCTTTAGCCCTGGCAAAAGCAAATCCAGGACGAAGATACATCCTACCCGATGTATGCTTGAACGAAGGGCGGTTCCTGGATGGGATGACACCCGATGACCTCCCGGTGAGGGTGGAGATCATTCCAGCTGAAGGAGATGCTTTGAGAAAGTTACTTGACGATGCTATTGCAAAGGTTACATGTGCCGGTTAACCGTGTTTTAGAAACAAAATATCACGAGGGATTATCTTGACTGACAATTCCACCAAAACAGCAAACGGTCAAATTACCGTTGCCATAGTCGGACGTCCTAACGTCGGTAAATCGACGTTAGTGAACAGGATCGTCGGGAAAAGGGTTGCGATCGTCGAGGAGAGACCCGGTGTCACAAGGGACAGGCTGGAACTTTCCACTTCGTGGCGCGGTAAGAAAATACAGATCATTGATACCGGTGGTATAGCCGAAAACGGGTCTTTACTTGATGAAAAAGTATCCAAACAGGCTTTTAGGGCCGTAAAAGAAGCAGACGTCGTACTGTTGGTCTTGGATACGGCGACCGGTGTCACTTTTGAAGATGAGAGTATCATCAGGTCACTGCGCAGGGATTCCGCCAAAGTTATTTTGGTGGCCAATAAAGTTGACAGCCACAAACAAGAAGCCGACGCTTTGGAATTCTACGCTTTGGGTTTTGCCGATTTATTTCCGGTCAGCGCACTACATGGCCGCGGTACGGGAGACCTCTTGGATCGTATCGTTGAGATCTTCAACGATACGATATCAAAAGAAGGAGAAAACTTTTCTTCCCCATCGGAGACAGAAGGCGATGTTTTGTCCTTGCCTTCTGTCTTAGACACACAAGAGGGAGAGGAGGATTTTTATGAAGGCGAAGACGTAGATTATGACAGTTATCGTTTTACGACTAAGTCGGTCATCAAAGCGGAAAACGAGCTGGCGGTTGCCATAGTGGGGCGTCCAAATGTCGGCAAATCGACTTTGTTTAATCTCCTTGTCGGAGACGAACGCAGCATAGTTCACGATATGCCCGGTACGACGAGGGATGCCATCGATACCATGATCGAAACGGAATTCGGGACTCTGAGATTGATCGATACCGCCGGGATGAGACGTAAGACACATATCGTGGAGGGGGCAGAGTACTATTCGTTGGTAAGGTCTCTGGCAGCTATTGACAGAGCCGACGTTGTACTTCTGATGATCGACAGTACCGAAGGGGTAACCCATCAAGAACAAAGTTTGTCTGAGCGCATTGACGCCTCCGGATCTCCGATTGTCGTGGTGGCTAATAAGTGGGATTTGCTCTCCACCGAAGAGCGTCTGGCAGCTAACAGCCAGTTAAAGGACAAATTGTATTTTCTGTCATACGCCCCGGTGATTAGGATTTCTGCCAAGACTAAACTCGGGGTGAATAAGCTGTTGCCGACCATCAGATCTGCTATAGATGCATATCAAGTCAGGATTCCCACGGCTAAATTGAACGAGGCAATTAAAATTGCTCACGCTTCTCAGCCACCTGCCAAAGGCAGGATACTCTATGCTGTTCAGGGTGGTATTTCTCCTCCTACCATTACTTTATTTACATCGTCACAGCTTCAACCTTCCTATATACGCTATATCGAAAGATTTCTGAGAAATCATTTCTCTCTGGGTCCGACACCCATCAAGTTCAGGGTGAGAATAAGGTAAAATAACTGATAAGGCTTATGTGGGCATGAAATAGAGAAAGATATTAGGAGGATCAATATTTTTCTCTAAAGATACGTATCACCTGATCAGCAAGGGGGTAAGTGTCTTCTTGCAAAAGTTCATAGGTTCTTTATTAAAGAGGGTTATCGCATGAAAGAGAAGAAAAACGGAGAGAGTTCAGAAGTGGTCGGTGGTATGGGGTGGTAGGTGACGGAGATAATTTCGCAAAAAGCGAGTTGCCAGCCGACGGAGAAGTTAAAAAAGACAACATATCCGTGTCAGATGCTTCACAGACTGCTGCTTTGGAAGAAGAGCAAGTAGCACCACCTTGGCATTTCAAATTGCTCGTAATCGGCACAGTGGGATATTTAATTTATAGGTTTATCTGGTTTATTTTTTTGCTGACAGGCCATGCCTGGAACGGATAGTAGCTTGTTGCATAGACGGAAATTTTTAAAGATTTCCGAAAATATATCCAAATCAGAAAATTACCATAAGGCAATATCTTTCGCACTATAGTTTATAGATACAGGTGATTGCTTGACGTAATACCTGTCGTAATGTCTACTTCGGTGTTACATACGGGCTGTGGCGCAGCTTGGTTAGCGCGCTTGACTGGGGGTCAAGAGGTCGGGAGTTCAAGTCTCCCCAGCCCGACAAAGAAGTACATTTCAAACCGTATCTTGGTGTGGCTGTATCTGCTCCTTGCGCCTACTGATTGCCTATAGGGTTGTATATGGCATATCCAAATGTGGTACATCTGTTAAAAACTGCGTAAACTGTCGCCTTGCCACTACCATCGTGGAAGGCCCCTTGAACCCATGAACTTGAGTATTTTGCTGAACTGACGAATTGACAACTTGAGCAGCAAGCCGTAGGTATCGACCGCAGTCTAAATCGTCAGGCAGGATCTCGTTTATGTACGAGACACGCCAGACGTCCCCCTTTCGGCATCAAAAACCCTAGTAGAATTTTCTGATACACTTCATCCCATGATCGCCGGAGCCGGCGAACTGCCGGTTCTGGCGTTATGACATACGAGTCAAACCGTCTCGTCATCGGAGCGACTAGTTGGCGGTATCGCTGCGAATCGTACCAGGGAAGAAGCAGCTGAGGTGTGTTGCTGTACACTTATCGAAAACCACTAGAGTAAACTCATGAGCACCCGCCGAGTCCACGGCCAGGAAAGTATCTATCGTTTCAATGACTAGTGGTGTGTCCTTATAAAGTGGACCAGTCCTGATGGTCGTGTCATCACCAGGTCAAAGCGGTGTCGTAGAAAGCAGAGGTCGAATCAATCCTGGCCCAGTTCCGCGGGATCCGCGATGTCTTGTTTTTTTGAAACAGACGTTTGAACGATTATCGATAGTGCCTTGCTTGCTGCTATGGAGTCGCGCTCGACGTTAAGAAGCGTCGGTGATGCGTACGCCTGAGTCAATTGAGCCCGACTCGGTTGACTCACATGAGGCATGGATGCTTGTCATAAAGCGCAAAGAAGGTGAGCATCTACGAATCGGAAGTGACATCTTGCTGACGATCGTTGAGGTGAACGGTGTTTTTGTGTGCAGTGACATAGAGGTACAGTGGTATCGGGCCCACTGAACATCCATACTGAGAGACCAGTTGATGATGAACCTGTGCTTGTATGCGACGACTGAGATGGCCAAACATCCAACGAGGGAATCTTTGAAGTTGGCTGTCATTGCTGCAAGTGACTAGCTTCTCTTCAGCGAGCGTCATCGATGACAAATGTACTCATGCCGAAGTTCCAGGATCTCCCTTATCAGAGATTCTCATTTCAGTCGTGAACTGTTCATGAGCCTCATAAGTTGATCGGTCAGTGAATAGAATGACGCCGTGGTAAAACCCGAGGATCTCGTCGAAGTATTACACCATGAGTAGCCACTCCTCAACCCATCAGTGTGCGCCGTGAGCAGTCCGTGATAATGGCACCCTACGTTGATTTGGCATAGTACGGGGAGGTCGGTCTCTGTGGGCTGCTTTGCGGCCATAAAGTCACGATGAGTTTTCGTTGAACCAATAACCCTTACAGGTGGAAATGGTGCTCTTTAGGGACTTCGAGATCCTTGATGTCACTGGTCCCCTCGAGATTCTCGGACGCCTCCCCGATGCGTTCGCTATCACGTTGATTGGCCAGGACCTAAAACCCATTCCGAGCATCCAAGGGGTCTCCATCATGCCCACCGTTACCATGTCGGAGGCTCCTGGTGTTGATCTCTTGATGGTCCCCAGAGGACTTGGGACGCGTGGGTTAGTCAACGACGAAGCATTGATCAAATGGCTTGGCTCCTACGGACGCCAGGCCTCGCTGGTTGCCTCGATCTGCACCAGTGCAGCCCTCTTAGCAAGAGCTCACCTCTTAGATGGTTACCGCGCGACCACTAATAAGCGTGCCATGGATTGGATGCAAGAAGTAGCTCCGACTGTTGTCTTTGAACCAAGGGCGAGGTGGGTAGAGGATCGAGATCGATTGACCTCCTCGGGAGTAGCCGCTGGTATGGATATGACGCTTGCTTTGGTTGCTCATCTCTTGGGGGAGACCCAAGCACAAGAGGTGGCCAGAGCGATTGAGTATGGGTGGAATGAGAACCCAGATCACGATCCTTTTGTCACGAGTGCGAGCCAAGACTAACTCCAATGTTCCAAAGCTGTCCTCACGGTCTTTCGTTCCTATCTAAAACACGATTACTAAGACTACGAATTCGTTGTCGACGATCTTGAGCAACTCGTCTGGAGCAAACCTGGGTTGTGATTCGTTAAGACCTACCAAGTCCTATGGGGAGCGATGCTCTATTGTGGAATTCAAGAGTGCAGAGACTCAGAGGGCTTGGAAAATCAATCCTCGTCACTGTGAGGCTCAACGATATGCAGCTTGTGACTTCTACTCCGAGTTCTTCGTCCAGGTAGGTCTCTTGCTCTGGGAAGTGAAGATAGAGGGATCCGAAGCCTGAGGGCATACTCTCGAGCCGTGACTACTTCGGTCACCAGAGCCTCGTAACGATAGGGTTATAGCCACCTGTTCATTCTCTATATCTATCGCACCCATCGACTGTGACATAGAGGAGATCAGAAAAGAGACCAGCTCTAAATGGCCTGACTGGTTTGTTTGCGTATAGAGATCTTATAATCCAAATATCTCTTCCTTGAGAATAGAGACATTAACGAAAGCTGACAGGAAGCGTCATTGATGACCAGGGAGGACTCTGGTGCCGCAGATAAACTCCCGCCATTGTTGATGTGTGCTCGCATCGTGAGATTGCAACTCCTGTTGACTCTGCCACAACATCTGATCATGCCCAGTACGGTCGTAGAGTATTGAAAAGGGCTCTCGGTGCTGATACCATCAAAGTCAATGTAATCAAGTATGGGGCTGCGGAGCTACCGTACCATCGTGCTATAGGCCACATGCTGTCCTCTAGGTCTCAGTAGTCTTCTAGAAGCAGGCGAAGTCGATCATCTTGTGCAGCA
>JAJZMK010000015.1 GCA_021798275.1 Actinomycetes bacterium
ACGTTGTTCGCAGTGAACGATTTTTTATACTTCGGCGACAGAGGCTCGAGGTATTCAGAAAGGGGGGTCCCCATGAGGCTGAGGCTCTCTTTGTATAAGAACGACTTTGGGACCAGCTCGGTATCGAGCACGCGCTCCAGGCTGACGGCCGACTTGTGTATCGTAGAGTCCTCGAAGATCAGGACCGCCTTTCTGGCCAATGACGGGACGTTGCTGAAGATGACGAAGCAGCATGGCACCCCGTCTGAGACCCACCGGGCGTCGGTCTGGTATATGACCATGGTCGAGAAACGCCTTACCAGCTCCCTTTTCACCTCCAGGCTCCTGCCTTTGATAAAGAAGGAGAGGGGGAGGACGTACCCGACCGATGATTTACCGTCCTTCAGGTGCACCAGGGTCTTAAGGATGAAGGCGTCTTCCATCCTGATTTTCTCCTTCTTGGCCAGTGGGGCTGGGAGGTATGAACGCGGCGGGATGGCAGTTTTTTGATACTCCTCAGGGAAGAAGTAGCTCCTGGCGACGTTGTAGTTTGAGAACGGCGGGTTCCCGATTATGAGGTCGAACTTTTCAGACAGGGGGTATAGGAAGAAATCCTGGGGTGTCGATGTCAGCGCCGGGTCGATTTCACACGCCGTGACGTCTCTGAACCCGGCCTTCTTGAGTCCCTCTACGAAGTTGCCAGTGCCGGCGGACGGCTCCAGGACGCGAGAGCCAGGAGAGGGGTCTATGAACTCTTTCACGAGCCTGAGGGAGCGCTCTACGGCGGCCGGTTCAGTGAAGTACTGCCCCAGTAAGTATTTTTTATCAGAAGTCGTGTGCTTTGGCACCCCTGTCTCATGGGCGGGTCGCATTTAAAGTTGTTTCGTTTCTATTTCTTTAGGTACTACAAGACCCGTTCGCATACGTACATAAACCCGATGATTTCCGGAACTGTCCAGTTGTCGGTTGGTTGATTTTTTCGGAGCGTTCGCGGTTGATTCAGGGTGGCGTTGGGGCGGTTGACGGCCTCAGTCCGGTGTGTCGAAGTTCTTCAGGAGATAGCGTGCGAAAGGCACGAACATCAACACGAACAGACCAACCTGAATCAGCGCCGCGCCTTCTGCGGATACGAGGCCGGAGATGGCTGTGGCTACCCCGTTTGAGATGAGCCACGACAAGAACAGAGAAGCCATCTATCCGACAGCACCTAGTATTGGAACCAGCTGGCTTAAGCGTTTCAATCCTATAACACTGTTTAAACTTCTTACCACGTCAGATACCAACACTAGGCATATTTAAATATGTTATTCAATAAAAATCCTACATTCTCTGTATACTTCCCAGAACGCCTGTGCCCCTATCCTTATCTTGCCTTTGTTTGCAACCCTTATAAACTTCAGTATCCTGTACCCGGATAATTCTGGGTGATTCAGGATGTACTGCCGTATGACATCTCGGTCCCTTTCCACGTCTGCCAACCGCCGTCTCATTTTATTTCACCTGTTTCAATCCTATTATAGTGCTGTTTAAACTAGCCCCTGAGAACGAGAAAATGTATAACCCTAAGTTCAGTTTCAATCCTACTATAGTGCTGTTTGAACCCCGCAAAACGACAGTGGAGAGGCGGCCAGGGCCGTAGTCTTGCAGCATCAACCTCTCCTATTGTCCCGAGTATATAAAGGTTGATGATTTCCAGCGTAGTAATAGGTCTGCTTTCGTGGAGGTTGTACACTAATAAAACATCCTGTCTACGATGGCCATTGACAGGACGATGATAGTCTTCTTATTCTTTAGTTCATCTTAAGGCAGGTCAACTAATTTGGGGTGTTCTAGGTTCTTAATAATATGATGTATTGGTTTAAATAGGTCAATCCACTATTTCTCCAATGCGTATTGCAATTGTTACAGGAATCCCTAACGTTGGTAGACGCGAATATATAGAAGCAGCAATTGAATGGGGTAGCAAACAGAACAACAAATCAGCAGAAAGGGAAAATGTTTCCCAAAATTATGACTTACCACTAGGCGGTGAATCTGGGGCGTTAAAAATTGAGATGAAGATGTATGATTTGCTTGAATATATGAAAAGGATTGATCCATTAATCGACGAAGAAACAGTTCTTAACATCCCTGAAGAGAGGTTAAATGCTGTCAGGCTGCAGGCCGAAGAAACTGTTTCTAATGAAATAGAAAACTTAAAAAATCGTGAGTTTTCAGAGCACCGTGAATATATCATCTTTGTTTTGACAAGGGCGGTATTTCAATCATATTATGTTTGGAAAAAATCACCGGAACCAAGCATTAATGCAGACTTATATATCAACATTACAAGCAAAATCGCTGACCTAGTTACAAATTTCAAGAAGGACGGACGTTTTAAAAACAACCCGAGATTTTCTTACTTCAAGTATGGTGGTGACAATAAAGAGCCTAAGGATCAGGATCATTGGAAAAACTTAACAGACCAACTTGAAGAAAACCCAGCCGAATATAGAAATCTTCAGAAGGAGGAGCAGGACCGAGACATACTGAATTTCCTACAGGATTGGAAGAATTTAGAATACATTGAAACAAAATCTTGGGCAGATGCAAGATCCAAACCTTTCTTTTTAATATTGCGGCATTATAACGATAAAATCAATTCTAATGAAAATTCTAAGAAGAATGAGGAAAATCTAAAAACATTATATGACCTTGTGATGAACGAAAAGCCGCGACTATATCTTAGTTATCCTATGGAATATTTGACGTCTTCAGAGGAAGACAAAAAGAAACATTCAGACTTCATTACAGCCCTCCGTAGCATGTATGTTGTTTTTGATCCAATCAACACATATCCAATAAATAACATCACTGGAGATATTTGTGATGTTGATTTTCAACTTATAAAACAGTCAGATTTTGTCATTGTCCGGTATATTAAAAAACCAAGAGCAGACAATGGAGATAAAGGCGGTGATATCGTGATGTCGGCTGGCGTATTGAGCGAGATGCAATATGCTGCCACTCTTGGACGTAAGGTTTTTGCTGTCTGGGAGCCACAAAAGGACCCCAGCGTGTTTTTTAGGAGGTGGTGCTGGAAAATTTACCGAAGCGTTGATGAACTCTTGAAAGCAATCCCAAAAGAAAAAACTGTAATAATAAAGGAGATCTAGAAAGAAATCAGGGTACCGCCCCCTGAGACCACAACTCCAAGTATCTCATGGATTGGCTTCACTGGTGACGCACCCCATGTTCACCACTTCCTGGCCCCGGCTCGCTTTATATACATAAGGTCCGTGCCTACATGACCGTGAGCGACAAGATTGTGGAAGGATACCTGGCCGACATCAAAAAGATAAAGGACAGCAACACCGCCACCGAGCTAACCTATCGCCCACGCTTCAAGGAGTTCATCGAAGCGTTATACCCGGGATACACACTGATCCACGAGCAACAGAAGATTGAAAACGTTGGAAGGCCGGATTTCACAGTCGAAAAGGACTCCCTCACAATCGGGTATGTCGAGACCAAGGACGTCGGGAAACGTCTTGAGGACGAGCTGACGTCTGACCAGATGAAGAGGTATATGAAGTGGATCGACAACCTCCTGCTGACCGATTATAACCGCTTCATCCTGATCAGGAACGGTGAACGGGTAAAAGACGAAGCCCTGACCCATTCGTTCTCAGGCCACTTCCAGGTGAATCAGGGTGCTCTGGAGCTCCTTAAGGACTTCTTTAGCACGGTTCCTAAAAAGATAACATCCCCATATGAACTGGCTGAACGGCTTGCGCTAAAAGCACGCAATCTGAAAGCAATCGCCCTAGAACAGCTTAACAGTGACCTGGTGATGGGGAACAAGACCCCTCTAGTGGGGTTCTATGAGACTGTGAAGGCGATGGTCCCAGACATGAAGCCGGCAGCCTGTGCTGACGCCTATGCCCAGACTATCACGTACGGCCTTATGTACGCCGGCTGGTCTCATAAAAAAACAGCAATGGCGGAGCGCCTGACTATCAACACTGCGTTCGACAGTATAAAGGAGAAGAGCATTATCAAACGTATTATGCGGAACCTTGAAATGACAGACGACATCAGGTGGGTCGCTGAGGAGATTTGCAGGACGATCGACGCCACGGACTTTAATTCGGTCTTCAACCAGGGGGTGGGAGGCTGGAAGGGCGGGTCTGGGGACTCCTTGATATATTTCTATGAAAACTTCCTGTCCGAATATGACGATACTCTGAAGAAGTCAAGAGGAGTTTACTATACGCCACGCGAGGTGGTATCCTTCATCATGAACCAGGTCAATGAAATCTTGAAGCGCGAGTTCGGCAAGAAGCTCGGGATAGCAGACGATACGGTGACGCTCCTGGACCCTGCTACTGGGACCAGCACCTTCCTGCGCATAGCCTTTGCACTGGTAGCTAGAGAGCTACGGAACCAGGGGCTTAGGAGCACCCTGCCTAGGAAGATTGACGAACATCTGTTGAAGCACTTCGCCGGGTTCGAACTACTGCTAGCCCCCTACATATTGGCCCACCTGCGCCTGAGCAGCGTGCTCACTGATGAGTTGGGGTATCAGAACCCGTCGCCAAAGATCCCGGTGTATCTGACTAACTCCCTATGGGCTCCACATCCAAAGATAGACACCGGTACTTTAGATTATTTTTATCAAGAGATTTCTGACGAACAGAAAGAAGCAGACCGGATAAAAGAAGGGTCGACCCTGGTGATTGTTGGTAATCCGCCATATAGTTCTTCTTCGCAGAACATGGACGCCCAGATACTTGATTGGTTAGCCTTTAAGAAGGAGTATCAAACCTCTTCTGGGCCGGTTCAGGGATATTACACAATAGACGGAGTCCCGCTTAACGAACGGAAGACATCGCTCAATGACGATTACGTTAAATTTATCAGATTCGCACAACGTAAAATAGACCTCTCTGGAGAAGGGGTTCTAGGGTTCATAACAAACAACGGGTATATGGATAATGAGACGTTCAGGGGGATGCGGCAGTCGCTCCTCCAGTCGTTTAACATGATATACCTTGTAAACCTCCATGGGAACGCTTTAAAGCATGAGAAGCAGCCTAATGGGAAGCCAGATCAGAACGTGTTCGACATCATGGTGGGTACTGGTATCATACTCGCTATTAAGCGGAAAAACGACACAACCCACAAAGTAAGATATGTTGAATTATTTGGTAATAGAGAAACAAAACTAGATTGGTTGGAGAAGAACGAAAGAGTAAACCTTGATTCTCAAACAACTCAGCTATTACAAAGCAGTCCATTTTATTACTTTGCTCCAATAATAAACAACCCAGAATACGAGTCATTTCCATTAGTAGATGAAATATTCGCGGCGAGGGGCCTTGGAATTATGACAGCAAGAGATTCAATCACAATACACAACACAGAAGCTGAATTAAAAGAAGCTGTTTCGTTCTTTTTGACGCATCCAGTTGAAGAGATAAGAGTAAAATACAACGCACATGATGATGACGATTGGAAGGTTGAACGGGCTAAAAAGGACTTGTTAGATTCGCTTAAATCAGCGTCATATAAAACCAAAATCTTTTATAGACCGTTTGATATTCGATTTACCTGGTACACTGGGCGTACAAACGGATTTATGAAACGCCCTGCTTATAATATCATGAAAAACATGATTGACCGAGATAACCTGCTCCTGGCAATATCTCCGAAAAGTTTTCCTGATACATGGCAAGACATCATGGTAACTGATAAAATAACAGAGTATGGGTTAATTGCATCCCAGCCTGGTCGTGGGACCAACGTATTTCCATTGTATCATAATAACAGCCCAAACTTCAATGACCCCCTAGTCAAGACACTCACTGTTGAATATGGTGAGTTCCAACCAGAAGACTTGTTCTATTACATCTACGCAGTCTTGTATTCTGACAGATACAGGAGCAGGTATGGTGAGGTCCTTAAACGCGGGTTCCCCAGGATACCATTTGTCGCAAACAAGAACACATTTGTAGAATTTGCTAAACTTGGCAAACAACTATCCGATGTTCACTTAATGCATAACTCCCTACTGACGCTAGTCACGTTCCCTGTTATTGGGAGTAACATTGTAAAGGCCCCACATCATGACGGTGACAAACTTTTCATAAACAAAACACAATACTTTGAAAATGTACCAAAGGCTGTCTGGGAGTATAAAATAGGCAGCTATCAGGTCTTGAGCAAATATCTCAAGAGCAGAAGAGGCAGGGTCCTCAGTTCCCAAGAGATAGAGCATGTTGGCCAGATCGTGGCTATAATCGAGAAGACGTTCGAAATCGTCAAAGAGATTGACAGGCTTGACTTCCTACCAGCCCTGAAAATTACCTTGGATGGTAATACCACCGCTTCATGAGCACGTTCAGAAGGATATAACCCCATAACCAACCAATAAGAACGCCGAATTGAAGGACTTGGTTATCCGAAGCACTAATTGCCTATAATTTTGATCGCTGGGTATGAGATCATTGGTTTAAATGGTTATCGTGAGATAAAGTATCATGATTGACGCTTACTCGATGGAGCTCGACGAAATCTCAAGAGCCTTCAACGCGCGAGACTACCCTACGGTGCAGTCGGTCAAGGATGCGCTGCCTAGGAGCCTCAGGGGCGTCGTACATGGGAACAACAGAGACGAGGCGGTGGGGCAGGTGGTAGAGGAGGTCAGGAGGCTCCGGGGCGTGTCGAGGCTCACCGATATCTTCAAGAAATGATATATTAAACCGGGAAGATTTATAAGAGGATATATACACTATGTTGGTCGATGAAACTCAAAGAAGAGATGATCAGAGAGTGCGAAGACCTGATCAGCCAGCTGCCGTATCAAAAGCGGCGGATAGGGACCGTCATATCGAACGAGACGAACGATGAAATCGTAGGACTCCTCAAACAGCTCAAGGCCCTGCTTTCAGCATAGTGGTGCTCAGGCAATCGTCCTGGTCCTTCCGCCGCAGGAACATTCATGCAATCCCATATGGTGTTCGTTCAACGCGCAAAGGTGCCCTTCTTTCTCAGGGTCAAGAGAGTATCGCTGCGTCTCCCAGTAGTACTTGCACACTGCCATAGGGAATAGACGGGCAACCCCGTTTAAAGCTTAATCATGTATGTAGATTTTTATTCGATAGTATATGGATTAACTTTGATTTATCGCCAGCAACTTTATGGGGTGCCGGACTAGGAAGATCAAATGCCAAAGGACCGCTCCCGTAAGAAGGCATGCCCAGAATGCGGTGAGACGATGGTGAAGTGTCCTTTCTGTGGGAGGTGGGATTGCTGGGCAACCGCCTCAAAGAACGCAGGCTGGGCGGCGAACATACTTTAAGACAAGATGTAAGAGGGTTTCATGCTGTTATACGGGTTGGGGCCTCCTGGCCACCACCGTCTCAGTTTAAATATGTTCACGCTATATGTTTGTCAGGATGGATATCGATTATTCTAGAGCGACCACAAAGGAAGAGCTGGACCGTATGTACGAGAGGGACGTGAAGCGCTTTCGTCTCCTGTTTGAAGGCGCCAGTAGAAGCGGGGTGACTCCAAACGGGATGACGGTTGGGGAACTGATGGATATTTTCAACAGCTTCACTGCAGACGCCGAAAGGGAGTACCAGAGAACGCTTCAGCGCCTCAGACCTGCCCATACCGTCTGAAGACGGTCG
>JAJZMK010000051.1 GCA_021798275.1 Actinomycetes bacterium
GGGAGAGTTGTTGTAGTTGAAGTGGTTGTGGTTGGCGGGAGAGTTGTTGTAGTTGAAGTGGTTGTGGTTGGCGGGAGAGTTGTTGTAGTTGAAGTGGTTGTGGTTGGCGGGAGAGTTGTTGTAGTTGTCGTTGGAGGAACTACTGGCGGTGGTACGAAGTATCTCTCATGCGTCTCAACGTTTGCTGGATTGGCCGCAGTACCAAGTTGTGCAGCTATTAGGTTGCCATCGACTTTACCGTTATTGAATTGGACTAAGGCGTCTGGGGCAAGTATGGCACCTTCCCATTGAACGCCATTTTCAAAAGAAAGGCTTGTTTCCGTTGGAAAGTTCCACAATGTGGCCTCGTCTTGAGAAATGGTTGCGGTAGCACCGTTGAACTCAATGTTTGTTACGGAGTTTGTATAGGTTGTACCTGTTACGTTGATGATTGTTGTCGCACCAGCTGGGATGTTGATGTTAACGACACCGGTAAGCTGACTACCTGCTACGGTAAAATAGTTGACTGTCGTGGAAGTTCCACTCAAATTGACGCCTCCCGGAATAACAGAAACGTTTCCATTCGCTGTGGTACCTGCCCATGTGGAAGAGTCGCTTACCGCAGTGCCCCAAGCCGATGTAAAATCTGTGCTGCCTTTTATTGCCGATGGGCTACATTGTGGATTGGCGTTTGAGTATATAGATACTCCGCTTGCCGTACCACTGCTATATATAGCTGTACCTTGTCCCATTGAGAGCTCTGCAGATGTGCCTGTGGCTGGCTCTATCTTGCCACCGACTACCAACGTATCATCTGCACAGGTATAAGTGACGTTAGGTCCGTCAGCTACAGTAAAACTGGAGGTAATTGTGAGATTACCGCCGACGGCTACAGCCCCTCGGCTGTCTATATTTCCTCTATACGAATTGCCATCTATAAATTCATTGAATGCGAATGGGTTGGAACCAGGAGCTACAGTCGCCGTTGTCGCGGGAGTTGCTGAAGCAGCAGATGAAGTAATGATGGTAGCGAATAACGATGATCCTGATAGTGCCAAGAAAGCGCTAAAAACTATCATCGCCTTCGGTATAGCTTTTCTTAGTCTAGGCATAAAAGCTCCGCCTTTGTGACTTTTTTTGCCACCTGCATGCATATTAAGAACTCCTATCGATCTTTAGCATAAAATATATTCAAATAACAACAAGATCCGGGGCGCACCTAAGCTGGCTTAGGGGAATCGATGTGTAAAGTGCCGTATTTTTGACACAGATCAAGATATGCCCGGGTATTACAATACTTTATATTGCCAAATACTTTTAGATCTGTCAAATACCTTGAATTCGTCAAATCAATGCGATAAAAGTTTTAAATAATTAAACGTATACCTCGATCCAAGAAATGACGTAAACAGGAAAGCGCTTTTTATTAACCTTTCTGATTTATATCGATAAATATTAGCTTCTAACTGGAGTTATGCTGAGAGTTTTACGCAATAATATTTTTACTTTTATTCAGAAGTGGTCTTGAAATATAAACTCGGTTTACTTATTAGCTAAATTAATATCACTATATAAAGTATAAAAACTACTTATAGTAGTTTTTATACTTTATATAGTAGTTAAGTAGTTACTATAAGAGGTAATAAAAAGCCTAAATTGCCTTTTTCTTGATTTTCTGCGTAAAAAATATTTAAATATTTTTTACTTTTTTAGTGTACTAAATAGCATGAAATCGCGTGAAAGGATACAAAACTATATCAGTAATGTATCATAACGCATTTGAGTTTTGGCTACACCTACTCATAACTTTGTTTCTGTGGGTTTAAGCGATGATGAGCAACTACAAATTAGAATTTCACAGAAAGAATAGTTTTTTTCTTGTATTCAGGAACAGGCTAAGGATTGCAAACGCAGGTACAGTCCGCACTGTATGACGGGAAGAGAAATCTGGTAGCTAGTTATCTGCTATCACAACCGCTATTCATCCTTGCAACAGTATACGCCCGCAATGCTCACAGTAATGGATTTCTTCCGGCTCATTTTTAGATGCGTCGATCTCACTTGCCGAAAGCTGGAGGTGACATACAGAACATCTCCCCCCGTTGATGTGAGCTACTCCGCAATCGTTGTATCTTTTATAGATACTCATATACTGTGCCAACAGATCTGGGTCGATACTCCCCGTCACTGTCTTACGCTGATCTTCAAGAATAGAGATTTGGGCTTTGAACTCTCGATCCTTCTCTTGCAGCTCCGTTTGCACCTGGGACAATGCGCTTTTGTATGACTCTATCTTTTGAGTCAAGATATCGCGCTGTAGCTGTAATGTCTCTCCGCTTTCCAGAAATGCCAATTCCTCATCTTCCAATTTCTGTTTCTGTTCCAATAAGGATGCCAATTCCGCTGACATCACTTCCTGGTCTCTATACGATAGAGAGGTGTTCGTCCGGGACTCGGATTGGATGTGTCCTATACGTACGTCAATTTTAGCTTGTTGGTCTTCAAGTGCTGATTCATCTGCATCAAGCTCAGCTAATGCCAGATCTATCTCAGCCAATTCTTTGTCGCAGTCTGCTATTTTCGACTGGATATCGGCTAGACGAGCAAGCTCGGGTAGTGTCTTAAGCTGATGTCTTAATTGATCCAACCGTAAATCGATGTCACCTAAACTTGCCAGATCTTCAAACATCACGCTTCCGATTCTTTCTACGAGTCACCAGAACATCTAATGGCCGAGAGGCTATTCCAAGTATCCACACCCTGTCAAGTGGCCCTTACATGGATCTAAAGTTATGACTTCCAGTTTAGCTTACAGCTGATTGCCGCTTGGAATTATCGCGTCTACCGGAAAGTAATGTATCAAAAATTGGCTGGGAACATGCGGCAATGGGGGCTCTTCTGGCTAAATAGTCTGTGGTGATCAAATCCCTATCCCATACTTCTCCCACTACAGCTCCCGCCTCTTGTGCTATAAATATGCCGGCTATGTAGTCCCATACTCCATGGGTATCATTGCCGTAATCAACATACGCCTCGAGAGAACGACTAGCGATACAGCACAAGTCTAGAGCGGCAGCGCCAAGGCACCTAAATTGCCAGGACCCCAGAGGTGCAGACGGCAACGAAGAAATGCCTACCACCGCTTTATCAAATTCGGCACTGGTGTCAACCGTAATTTGATTCCCATTTTTGGTTGCTCCTCCGCTTCTTATAGCTTCAAAAATAGTCGGAGACCCCAGGTTTTCTACCCTGGCAACCTGTATTTCCAAATCGCGTAGAAAGCATATGCTGACTGCATACCAAGGTAGGTGCTTTGAGGCATTAGTAGAACCGTCCAGTGGATCCACTATGGCCAAATAGCCGTTATTTCCCGATACAAAACCCGTTTCCTCACTCAATACGGAAAAATTAGCCGCTGAGAGCATACTGACGGCTACTTTGTCCGCAACGATATCTATATAGTACTGACCTTTTCTATTGCCTGGTCTTTGCCAATCTTCAATTTTGTCAATCTCAGCATTGATGGCAGCCGTCACATCTGCGGCTATGGAAAGCATTTGTTCTTCCGTAATCATTTACTCATCGTATCTTTATGAGTGTCGACATCTGCGACAATGACAAAGATTGTTTATCCGGTTTTCGTAGAACAGATTTTTAGGTATGACAATTGCGACAAGATCTTACAGACTTTTATATGCGATAGTCGTGTTTCCAACCGGCAAAAACTTTTCATAATAATAGGCACATACTGTGTTACACCTGTGGAAAGAGACCCTCTTCCCACAGCTTAATTCCACCCAATATACCGGCTATATTTTTCACGAAAGTAATTTTCTCGTCCAGATAGCCTTCCAGGAATTCAGCGTTTCCTCCACCTATATAACACTTATCGTAATTCAATAAAATTTCAAAATTACGTATAGCCATTTCTACTCTGGAACGCCATTTTTCTTTCCCGACTTTTTCCAAAGCCGCATTGCCAAGCTGGTCATTATAGGTCTCTCCTTTGCGGAAAGGATGATGAGCCAGCTCCAAATGGGGAGCCACACTGCCCTCGTAAAACAGGGCGGAACCAAGACCGGTTCCAAGAGTAAGGACCAGTTCGAGTCCTTTTCCTTCTATAACGGCTATACCTTGTAACTCAGCATCGTTGGCAGAACGGACAGGCTTGGAGAGCAGGGATGAAATTTCTTTGTTGAGGTCAAAACCTGTCCAAAGCTTTAAAAGCTCTTGATCAGGTTCCACTTTGATACCGGGGCCCCCGAGAGATACAAAATGGGGAGCGGTCAAGACTTTGCCTTTTCGTATTACACCCGGGAAACCCAGAGAGACTCTGTCGTAAGAGGGAAGTTTGGAACTCAACTCACCCACAATTTCCACTAAATTCTTTGGCCTAAAAGGATATGGGGTTGTTATACGTACCCTATCGGCAACCATCTGCCCGTCTTTGTCCAATACCGAGGCTTTAATACCGGTCCCTCCGACATCTACGGCCAGGGTCAACGGTTTTTCATGAGTATCTGATGTCATTTAAATGAGCTTATACCAGCTTGAAAGACTGCGCTTAGGTTTCGTCGTTATCCTTCCCCCGATCAGCAATTTTTAGCTCCCATGGCTTTTGCCCCTAAGATTTCCCAAGACTGCAGTAACTCTATTAAGGTCAATACCCCAAAGCCTGTGGCGCCTTTTGTCAGAAATCCTTGTGACGTATCGCTTCTGGCCGGACCCGCAATATCTAAATGGATCCAGGGAATATCTCCCACAAACTTCTCCAAAATAAGACCGGCAATCAATGCCCCGGCTTTCGGCTTGGAAGCCACGTTTTTCATATCGGCCACTTCGGATTCGATCATTGGCTGATAAACATGAGGTAGTGGGAGCTGCCAAAACTTTTCACCGCTTGTTTTTGCCGCTCTCGTCAGCATATCAACCAACCTTTGATCGTTGGTCATTGCTCCGGCCACGGATTCACCGAGTGCTACCACACACGCCCCCGTCAAGGTAGCCAAGTCTATGATCGCATCGGGGTTCTCTTCGGTGGCCAGAGTCAAAGCATCCGCCAAAACCAGACGTCCTTCGGCGTCGGTATTTAAAACTTCTATGGTTTGACCTGATCTGGTCTTTAGAACATCTCCGGGTTTAGTAGCCGAACCGGACGGCAGGTTCTCGGACATGGCCATAATACCGACTACATCCAGAGGAACTTTCAACTCGTTCAAAACCGACATGGTCGCCAAAACGGCCGCTGCTCCGGCCATATCCGTCTTCATAGTCATCATTGCCTCCGCAGATTTTAATGAAAGACCTCCGGAATCAAAGGTAATACCCTTCCCGACCAAAGCCACTTTAGCCGTCGTGGGTTTTGCTTCATCAGCAGAGCCGGACATAGAACCTTTATAGGTGAGTTTGATCAAGCGACACTCTTCATTTGAGCCCCTGGAAACACCCAGAAGACCGCCGAGACCTTCCTTGCGGGCACCTTCTTCGTCTAAAATTTCAACGGATAAATTTGACGATTGGGCAATTTCGCGCGCCGCCTCGGCAAATCTGGCCGGCGGCAAATCGGTTGCCGGCTCGTTCACCAAGTCTCTGGCCAGACAAATTGCTCTTGTCGTCACCGCTATGTATTTGGCAATCTCTTGTGCCAGGTTATCCGGTTGCAAGGGTAAGAAAACCTTTACCTGCTCTCTGCCGGTATCTGCATCTCTGCCGGTTCCGTTTTTTGTCGATTTATATTTATCAAATGAATATGCTGCCAAAGAAATTCCCTGGCCAAAGGCAATGGCAAGGCGTGATATTTCTTGTAAGGATAAGGAGTTGTCAACGACGGAAGCAGATTCGTGATAAATATTTGCCAGACTTTCCACGTCCAGCTCAAGTACCCCCGAATTCATTGCCGCCTTCAAAGTAGCGGCTCCCGCCCGTCGCATGGAATCTGTCGTCAATGAATTTGACGAACCGACTCCGGTCAGGATATGAAATTGTCCGCCGTAGTTAACAAGTAGAGTTTCTCCGAGAGATGCCCTGAAACCGGCAACCTCGATCAAAGCACCGTTTGCAACCGCTACTTCCGTATCGCCAAAGCTATCTGTGGAACAAAATATTACTTTGACGCTCGGTTTTGAACCGTCATCTCCCAAATCCGGTTTGCCGGCGATAAATACAACTTCCCTACCTCCAGATATCATCTGTATTCATTCTCCTTGATTTAAGCATTGACTGTTGGTAAACATTAACTACGGGCTTTCTCTTACCACGGACTATATAAAAGTACCGCCGCAAAAACCCTTATTTTCATACAAGGCTATCGCCGTTTTTACTTTCCACAGCGCTTTTGTTATGTTGAGGCTCTAAGTTTCTGGCTAAGGCCCAGCAAAAGTCCGACAGCCTATTAAGATATTTTTGGACATCGCTTCCGCCCATATTGGCCGCTACCACCTGTCTTTCCGCCCTCCTGGTTACGGTTCTGGCAAAATCGAGATAAGAAGATGCTTTGGACTCCCCCGGCAGAAGAAATCCTCTCGTTAAATCCATTCCTTCCATGATCTCGTCTATGGCGGTCTCAAGTTCAGATATCTTCTGCAAGATCTGAGAGCTTTCTTTTTCTTCCCCCAAGCGATCTGCGTCCGTTTCTTCAGAACCACCCGTATTTTGGCCGTCTTCTTTTCCAATTTCTTCTTCTCCGGCTTCTGCCACGACTGCCATTACCTGCCATAAATCTCTTTCTATTTCCAGGAGTCTGTCGTTTACGTCTGTTTCAGGCCCGCATTCCGCGCGAGCCATCCCCAAAACAGCCTGAAGTTCGTCGAGATCACCTAAAGCCCGGATAAGCTTGTGATCTTTTCTTACTTTGCGGCCACCCCTCAGCCGCGTCGTCCCCAAGTCACCGGTTCCCGTGTAGATACGCATATCACCTCAATTGTCGATTAAATCATTGGAAAATTAAAAAACCCGTTAGATGTTTTATCTGGAATTTCAGGTACTCTGATCCGGCTCTCAAGAAGCCGTATACGTAAGTAGCGGGACCAGAATCTCGGCTCCGGTCATGGCCCCATGCCTGGAAACCAGTCGGAGATCGCCGGTATCATGGGGGTCAAAAAACGCCACCGGTTCGGTGGCTATCAAAGCCACATCACCTATCCTGGCCCTATATTCATCGGACAGCGGACCTCCGAACAGACCCATATCAATGAGTTCTTCCGCTCCGGCAACGACGGCCATATCCGAAAAAGCTTCCGTACATATTTCTTTGACCAAATCATCTTTACCGTCTTTTACATGCAACCATCTGAAACGTCCTTCTCCGGAGAACGACTTCGTCAAGTTTAGAGCATCGGCGGGAAGTTCAAGTGGGGGTTTTCTCACCTCAACCTGACCGTGGTCTGCCGTGATTACAAGGGTAACCCCTTTGGGGAGAGCTTCCAAAAGACTGGCCACCAAGTGGTCCACACACTTTAATTCCTGTTCATAGTGCTGCCCGAGACCGTATTCATGGGCTACTTTATCGATCCCGTCATAATATAAATAAATAAATTTTTCACCTGCCGACACGAGGTTTGTCGCATCGGTCAAC
>JAJZMK010000156.1 GCA_021798275.1 Actinomycetes bacterium
CGACATCATCGCAAGACGCGATGTCCGATAGCAACTTCTGCTGTGCTAGATTCCCAGCAAACGCCTAACTTGCTTCCTGTCGCCTTTAGATACCTCAGTGGTGCCGGAAAGACGTCTTGTCCTAACCGAAGATTTCTTTTCCAACAAGTGAGACTTATTGGCTTTTTGTCTGAGTATCTTACCTGTGGACGTGACCTTAAATCTGGCCGCTGCTCCTCTGTCGGTTTTCATCTTGGGCATTTTAGATATATACCTTTCTGTTATTTATCTTATATAAAAATTTATTTTCTTACCTAACTGCATACATCTATAAAAACTATTACTTTTATACAAACCACGCTTATTTCAAATAACTATCCGTTGCATATACGCCTATCACAAGCTGCAGCCGGCGAAACCGGATTATCGCTGCTTTTGATAACTTGGCGGCTCTTTGAAATCACATACCGTCACCGTCGGATAAAGCCATTACTTTTCCCTCTACCACAGGTACTTCCTCTGTTGTCGGGACTTCCGATGAGGAAATATTAGCGTTTACCTCACCCGCTTGGGATGATATATCTTCTTTACCGGACGAATCCTCCCTTGCCTTGGTGGTGTGTGAAGGTTTATGAGAAGATGATTTGGAAGCCACAGATTGCAATGCCCGTTTATCCGGAGCCAGCACCATTACCATGTTACGTCCGTCCAAACGCGCTTCGCTCTCGATTTTGGCCACATTCTGTACCTGCTCGGCAATACGCTCCACTATCTGCTGACCCAACTCGGGATAATAGATCTCCCTGCCTTTAAACATAATGGTGACTTTTACTTTATGTCCTTCGGCTAAGAATTTAAGGACTTGTCTGGTCTTGGTATCAAAGTCGCCCTGGCCTATTTTGGGCCTATATTTCATTTCCTTGATGGCGACATTGGTAGATTTACGGCGGGATTCCTTGGCGCGCTGCGCTTCGTCGAATTTAAATTTCCCGTAATCTAAAATCCTACAAACCGGAGGGTTTGCCAGCGGGGCTACTTCTACCAAATCCAAATCCATCCCGCGTGCGATGTCAATGGCTTCTGTCAGTGTCTTTATGCCAAGCTGGTTCCCGTCGGGTCCAACAAGACGTACCTCGCGCGCCCGGATTCTGTCATTCATCCGTGGCTCGTTGGTGGAAGGTGCAGTGGTTATCGGGCCTCACTCCTCTCAAAATAAACAAGATACGCACTTGCGATCTATATTTAAGGGTCAGCAAAACCGATAGAACCTCAATACCCGGTCACACGCAATAAATACGGCGAAAAGGTGGGAGCCTCGGCCCCGCTTTCCCTATTTGGTTGATTTACTACTATATAATATCATATTATGAGTACCATCTGGACACCAAGCGGAGAACATGAAATTAAAAGGTCCGAACAGCAATCGGAGCCAAGTCATGCGGATCAAACAGGTGGCAGTCCTGACGCCGTGAAAGCCTCTAGGACTACCAACACCGATGGCGAACAGGAACTTACACGTCTGGAAGCTGAGTTACGCTCCCTACCGGCCGAAGACGTCATAGCCAATCACTGCTATGGCCTGTTCCAACTTGCCGCCATCCACCTATCATCTGACCCACCCGATGCCAGAAATGCAAGCCTGGCTATCGACGCCATGGGGGCCATAGTAGATAGTCTGGGAGAGCGACTCGGACAAAGCGCTGCTCCCCTAAAAGAAGGGTTGACCCAAATCAGACTTGCTTACGTCAAAATAACCTCGGCCACAAACACTACCAAGAACGAAAAGACTGCATAAAAGTAACCGGTTAATCAGAGGACAACACATAGGTCTTCGCTCTTGTAATAGGTATTATCTGGAGTCAAAGAACTAACTTGACGATATGTGAAGCTTCCAAATCGCCCGATTTTCCGGGGACAATTTGCACATAGACCCGCTGTCCCGGCTCGATATTCCGACTCTTGTCGGCTATTTGGGTACAGTGAAAGAAAACGCGCCGTTCTTCTTTTTCCGTTATTAGATACCCAAAACCTCCGGCCTCGTCAAAAGTATCCACCTTGGCGGCAACTACGAAGCTTGCAAGTAAAGCCATATCGGAGACGCTCAACATATCTAAAGACTGAAAGTCCATCTCAACCTGTTAACGGACTATCTTGGAGAGATTGAGCTCCACGATATCTGTCGCCCCGTTATCGCAAAGTTCGGGAATCAAAATATTGATCGATGCCTTTGGTACTACGGTTTCGATAGCAAAATCTTCGCTCCCATATAATTGGGATACCGTGGGCGATTTCATGGAGGGCAATACCGCTATCACCCTCTGTAAATTGTCTTTGGTAACGTTCATTTTTACCAGAACCTGCTTCCTGGCCTCTAAAGTGCCGAGAAGTAAAGTACGAATCTGATGCATGGCGTGCGCTTTTTCCGGATCTGCAAAAGATTGTTTGTTGGCCACCAACTCGGTATAGGACTCCAGCAATACGGCAATTATCTTCAAGCCGGCAGCGCGCAAAGCTTTTCCAGTCTCTGTAATTTCTACAACGGCATCGGCTATCTCCGGGATCTTTGCCTCGGTGGCGCCATATGATGGCTTGACGTCGACAGAAATACCTCTATCGTCAAAAAACCGTTTTGTCAAACCCGGGTATTCGGTGGCAACTCTAGCTCCGTCTTTCAAATCATCGATTTCGTGGACATCAGATGAGGCATCTACCGCCAGTACAACCTTAATCGGCCTTGTTGTACGCTTGGAATAAGGCAGGACGGCCAAAGACTCTACATCTGACTTTGTTTCATCGATCCAGTCCCTGCCCGTGATTCCCATATCGAAGATGCCTTCAGCGACATAGATGGGTATTTCCTGGGGTCTTAGAATTCTTATTTCACTCACCCGCGGATCGTCTACAGATGCCCTGTAATCCACGTCCGACGACCTGATCACGGCTAAATCGGCTTCTTTGAACAGCTCTAAAGTCGGAACTTCCAAAGACCCCTTCGGCAATGCAATTTTTAACATCAATCCCCTTTTATAACCTGCGACGGCGCAACAATATTCAAACTACTAAAACGCCTATAAAAATAAAAACTATACTCTGGCCTCACGAGCTCATAAAAAGCTATTTGGCGTCAAAATATTTTATCGACCTAGCGCCTGTAAAGCCAGATGATAGAGCTCCGAAATGGCTTGACCTCTGTCGGAATGTGAAAAAATTGCCGACCCGGCCACAAAAACTTCCGCTCCTGCCTTAGCCGCCAAACCGATCGTCTCTTTATTTACGCCACCGTCTACTTCCAAAGATACGTTGTAGCCTTCCCTGTCAATGTCTTCTCTGGCCCGGCGGATTTTGTCCAAAACGCCGGGAATAAAAGACTGTCCGCCAAATCCGGGAAACACGCTCATTACAAGGGCCAGGTCTATCTGAGACAAATAGGGCCGGAGCAATTCATATTCCGTATCGGGATTGATAGCCAGACCCACCTTTAAGTCATGGTCTCTGGCCATGGCAATTCTTTCGGCGGTATTACCTATCTCCAAGTGAATAGTCACGGAATCGGCACCTGATTTGGCAAAATTTTCAAAATAATTTTCGGGGTTCGTCATCATCAAATGAACGTCAAAAAAAGCTTTGCTATGGCGACGGATAGCCTCTACTACAGGAGGGCCTATCGTCAGATTCGGGACAAAGTGACCGTCCATTACGTCAATATGCAACCAGTCGCTAAGCCGAGAAATAGACTCCACTTCCGTTGACAAATAACCGAAATCGGCCGACAAGATAGATGGAGCCATTGTGATTTTATGTAAAGAATGCCGTTGCTCTTCCATCCATTATTACCTTATCAGATGCCGAGACGTTCGCCGTCTTTTAAATGTGTCCCCGCCGACCAATTGTCAAAGTCGAGAACCGCCCGCCCCGACGATTGTAATTTGCGCACCTTGATAAGCCCATCTCCGGTTACTATCAGCCCACTCCGAGAGATTGTACCGGGTATGGAATCGGCCAAAATATCGTTTTCTTTTGTAAGAATATCTTCGCTGACGTGCTCTGATACATTTTTTACAGAATACATCATCGCATCGTGGATGATGAGTCTCTCACCGCGAAAAACAGTCCAGGCTTTTGCCAATCTGATTTGACGTAACACAGCAGAGGTCTGATTCTCCCAGATAATTTTGAGATCTTCAGGTCCTATTTTAGCGGCATATGTTGCCTCGCCCTCTTGCTTTATTGGTTCGCCGAAATAACGGCGCAACATTTCTTCGCCTCCCGGAGATTTACCTCCGTTTAAATAGGCATCATCTGGTATTTTGCTCAGCTTGTCGGTCAACATCTTTATGCCGAGATCGGTAAGGATAAGTCTCAGCTCAGCAGCCGTCACCGTATCGTCAATCTTTATTTTTTGCGAGGCATATACATCGCCGGTGTCGAGACCTTTGGCAACGGCCATCAGGCAGACACCGGTCTCTTTATCTCCGGCCAGAATTGCCCTCTCGACGGGAGCAGCCCCCCTCCATCTCGGCAGCAAAGAAAAGTGAATGTTGACCAACGGGATCTTGGTCAACAGTTCGGTCTTGATAATCTGTCCAAAGGCCACCACGATACCGAGATCGATCTCTTCGGCCAGCTCCAATAAGTCATCGGCCTCATGGGTGACTGAAATATTATACTCCATGGCGACTTTTTTGACCGGGGTCGGCTCAGGTGAGCCGTTCCTGCGACGCCTGCGATCTTGTCCGGTAACGACAATCTTTACTTCGTGGCCATCTTTTACCAGAGTTTCAAGACATAGTGCGGCCTCTATGGGAGAACCTAAAAATGCGAGCTTAGTCAGTTCAAGTTAGCCTTTTAGTAAAGCCATATCGCGTTGGCGAATAATCTTCATGGCTTCTTTTCTCTGATCCGCGTTTAGCCTCTCCACGACAAGCACTCCGTCCAGGTGGTCAACTTCATGTTGGAAACACCTAGCCAAAAGCTCATCTGCTTCTATATCCACGTCGTTACCGTTCAGATCTTTACCAAGCAAGTGAACTTCTTTTGGTCTGACCAGATCCCAAGCCATATCCGGTATGGACAGGCATCCTTCTTTATATACCCATTCACCGGAGGTTTCCGCTATCACGGGATTGATGATCACACCGGGTCCGTCACCGATGTCATAGACAAATATTCTCCGATCGACGCCGATCTGGGGCGCGGCCAAACCTACTCCCGGTGCTTCATACATGGTGGTGAGCATATCGTCGGCCAATTTGACAAGAGCCGGCGTAATGTCGGTAATTTCCGAAGCCCGTTGCCTCAGTATCGGATCTCCTATAATGCGGATCGGATATGTTACAGTCATAATACCATCTTATCCCTATAGAGTAGCCTCATGAACGAATTGACCCCGGAAAAGATAATTTCACGTTATAGATTGTCAAGAATACGTCGGATTAAAACTCTTTACCCAAGATTTCAACCGATCTAGTCACTATACCTTGACAATTGAGCTCGCGGATGAGACTTTAGATAAACGGATTTTAGTTTGGCATTGGAGACATAGGTATATATTTGAGTGGTCATCAACGACGCATGTCCGAGCAGTTCTTGTACCACTCTGATGTCGGCCCCGTTATCTAGCATATGACTGGCAAAGCTGTGACGCAAAGTATGGGGAGTTACTTTATCTCCGAGACCTACAGCCTCACTCCTTGCATGAATAGCCCGCCAGATTGTCTGTCTGGACATGGGCTTTGCTTTGGAGGAAATCCACAGGCGCTCTCCTACCCCATTTTTGAATCCATACTTTCGCAAAATAAATTGGCGCCCGGCTTCTCCCGTCCAATCTGACAGAGCGGCTATAGCTTGCTTTCCTATCGGAACAATGCGTTCTTTTTGACCTTTCCCGGTTACGCTGAGAAGCGCTATATCTCCGTCTTGTTCATTGACGTCTGAAATAAGAAGTTCGGTTAACTCAGATATACGCAACCCTCCCCCGTAAAGAACTTCCAAAATTGCCCTGTCCCTCAGGGAAATGGGGTCGGGCCCAGATACCGAAGATATCAAAATATCCACTTCTTCTTTCGATATCGGCTTGGGCAAAAGAGCCGGACGACGCGGAGACATTATATCCAAAGTGGGGTCTAAAGGAGCGCCACGCTCAAAATGAGCAAAGCGATGCAGGCCTTTGACGGCCGATAGTATTCTGGCAACCGACGATCGGGCATAGCCTAGAGCCAGTAAAAATTCGGTAAAAGACTCCAGGTCCCCTACCGAGACTTCTTTCAGGTCTTTTTTTAGATTATCCCGTAAAAATCTTTCATAGAGAGTAATGTCTTTCCTGTAAGAAAGTAAGGTGTTCACGGAGCGGCCTTTTTCGATCGCCAGATAGCCGAGGAATTCTTCCGCATCGAGAGAAAGGTCTGCCATTTGCTCAAAAATAGCATATAAAGCAGGCTATAAGGTGCTCTAGGGTTCGGGGGAGAATTAAAAAACTCTGCCTTTTACCTCAGCTAAATATTTTTTCACAAAACTTAGGGCGATGATGGTTTTGGCATCGGTCAATTCTCCGGCATCGATCAATTTGTTACAATCGCCGAGATCTATATTCTCGACAGTCATATACTTTTCTTCGATTCCTTCGGTTGCCCTGTCGGTTTGGCTCAGATCCTCCGCCAGATAAACTATGGTTTCTTCATCGGAAAAACCGGGAGAATTGTAAAAAGTACCCAGTTTCGTCCACTTCTCCGCCAAGAAACCTGTCTCTTCTATCAGTTCGCGTTGAGCACACAGCAAAGGAGGTTCGTCGACTTTATCTCTTTTCCCCGCAGGCAATTCGAGCAGGTGCTTGTCCACGGCTGCCCTGTACTGTCTGACGGCCACGACGGAAGCGTCGTCTGCGGAAAGAGCCGCTATAGAGACAGCACCTGGGTGTCTTACTATCGTGCGTTCAAAACTGAAGCCGTCCGGAGCCACGAATGTACCGGCTACCAACTGAAAAAATCCGGCATCATACCTGGATCGCTCGCCTATGTGGCGAAAGCCTGGGGTTTCACTCACCGATTAAATCCTTTATATGATCTTGAAATAAAACGACCTTTATCTCTTGGATCAATATAGCAAACGAAGCAAATGACTCCTCGGGAATTAGCAGACATTTAACACTCATAGGTTTAGATGCGTATCTTCGACCAAGAATCTCCCCGCTATAGATTTTGCCGAATCCATATTGTCAAAAGTCGGCGCCTGTACTTCATAATCGGCACCCTCCTCGCCAAAGAAAGGGCTTTCCTCTTGTAAAATAAAAGCTTTCGATACTTCCTGAACATTTCCGGCGGACGCTTCCGACTTTGCCTTTTCTTTTGCTCTTTCCAAAGCAGCAGCTATAAGACCTTTGAAAAGCGGGTGCGGTTGGATCGGTCTGCTCTTGAATTCGGGGTGGGCCTGAGTCCCCACATAAAAAGGATGATCGGGCAATTCGACAAATTCCACCAACTTTTTATCCGGGGAGCTACCGCTACAGACCAGGCCTTTT
>JAJZMK010000035.1 GCA_021798275.1 Actinomycetes bacterium
CGGTGATCCGGGACTGATTGGCAAACCAACTTCAATAGGTGCAGAACCTGTTACGTCAATGATTGCATTCTTGGCTGTAACAGAGCTTCCATTTTGTGAAATTTCAGCATTCCATGAATTCAAGATGCTCTGTCCTGCAGGCCATGTCCAACCTATCGACCAGTTGTTCAAAACAGATGAGGTGTTGTTGGTAACGGTTACGTTAGCTGTGAATCCACCTGATCCGTTTGAAATCTCCCACTGACTTGTTACCTTCAACGTTACGCTACAGGTAGCTGATGTTGTACCTGAGGAAGAAGATGTAGCCGTGGTGGTTGGGGCTGTGGTGGTAGTAGGTGCTGATGTTGTGGTAGGTGCAGATGTTGTGGTAGGTGCAGATGTTGTGGTGGTCGGGGCAACAGTCGTTGTAGTTGAGGTGGTGGCAGGAGCAGAGGTAGTTGTAGGAGTGGTACCTGAGCTCGTAGTGCCTGATGAAGAAGTTGTACCTGAGTTAGAAGAGCCGGTGCTACTGACGACCACCAGTGAATAAGGAGGCAAAGTCACAGATGTAGCCGAGGCCTGTGTTTCTGTAATACCTTGGTTCAATGCGGGGTTGTATGTGTAAACGGAAGCGGAGGTAGCAGATGAAGAAGTAATTCCGGAAAGATTTACTTGATAAGCGGAGTCACTCTCATTTCCCAAAATGACAGACTTTCCTCCCGCCGGAGATACGCTTCCATAAGCGGCTACATTCGATTGATCAGATGTAGCCTGAACAATCTGGTCACCTGTCGTGGTGAAGTATTTCATCATCTCCAACCCGTAATATGGCGGGAACGGGGTTTCGGCAGCGGGTTCACATATACTTCCGCTACAACTGCCGTTTGACAAAATACCTTGATCTCCATAGTCCATTACGCCGGTGATGGGATCTGGCGCGGGGTTTTTAATGCCGTTGTGAACATCCCACCAGTCCACATTGGAAGCTCCAGATGCTATCCATCCAAGTTCATCAAACGGGGCAAATACTCCTGCTTCATAGCTGTCAAGCATGTAAGCGTCACTGCCGATGCTTGAGTTAGTCTCGGTAACAAAGATGGGAATCTTACTTCCAACTGTTGTTCCGTCATATTGGTCAAGTAACGCCCTGGTTTTTGACACCATTGCAGGAATACCCGAGAGAGATGCATACAAAGAGCTGGCTGTCGTTGCGTTTGAGTACCAGTGAATAATTACAAAACCGGCTTCTGCTCCTACAATTGAAAGTACTGTTTGATTCCAGTCAAGTGTTTGCCCGGACAGGGTAATACCGTCTGGCCATTGACCTGGAGTCGTAAGAACAACACCTACGCTTATGTTTGGATCAACTGCTTTCATGGCTTGAATATAACTCAGGGCATTTTCTCCATAGGCTTCAGGTCCAAGTCCGCTGTTTCCGCTACTTGTTGCTCTGTTGGTGGCTTCCCATGAGGATCCGTAGACACCGTCACCGTATGTCTCGTTACCAACTTCCCAGTACTTAATATTGTAGTTGTTGGTAACGTTTGCATCTTGTACCCAGGAAGCTGCCATTTGCGGAGTACCGGTACCGTAGTTGGTTGTGATGATAGGCTGGGCTCCAGTTGCTTGGGCCACCTTCATAAAATTGGCGAAATCATTGTTGGGGTTAGCATATCCCCCGCAGTGAGTGCACCCTGTGATGATACTGTTGGTTTCCCAATTGTAGGAGTCAGATGTTGAACCGCCCGGATAGCGCAGCATTTCCGCTCCGTCTGTCTTTAGTAAGGCAGGTAGTTTCGGATCGGTTAGATCGGAATCATAAACGGCTGTATTCACACCAAATGCGGTTTGAGGAACGGTATTTAGGACGGTAGATGGATTGATGGTCACATTGGCTGTCAGGACCCCGGAGTTTCCGGCTGCCATAGCCTGATTGACTGTTCCGGCCAGAAATGCCGGAACGGCAATTAATGTTGCGCTTGTCGCTAACGCCAGCATCAGTAAGCGATGTTTTAATCTCGCCCCAAAGCCATTTCGTTGTTTTAATTTCATGTCTATATAACCCCCCGATTAAAGTTTTTGAACGCAACCGATCCAAGAGATTGCGTATTATTGGTATGTTATGCTGTGACATTCCCACTAAATATCATGACTGATTATCCCATAAAATACTTGACCTAGTCAATGGGAAAATTATATTGAAAATGAATGTATAATATATCGCAGAGTGGTTACATAAATACTGGGTACAAAGTATATTTTTGCTGTTATAACAGATAGTAGCCTCTAAACCACCAGGAGTCGTAAATCCCTATTTTTATAGCCAATTGTGTTTTATTCTGTTCGCAAACGAACAGATTCATCAATAATGATCTCTAGTATTTCGCTTCGTCTAAATACCTTAATATAGAATTTAAGATACTTTGTACAGTTCATAAGGCCTATCTATTGTTAACCGGCGGCAAGCTGTTTGGCGACAAAGCGCAGAATACCCTGATGTAAATAATACTCAGCTTCTGTAGGGGTATCAATGCGGGATATGACTTCGAATTCTTTACCATCTGCTTTAACAAATAATTTTTTGCCCATCAGGTCGGTGGTAGTACTTCCTCTGAGACCTGTTATAGAGTAGAGTTCTTTGCCTGTCAGGCCAAGGGAATCTGCCGTATCGGTGGGTAGGAATTGAAGGGGTAGCACTCCCATCCCTATTAAATTCGATCTATGAATGCGTTCAAAGCTTTCAGCGATGACGGCTTTGACTCCGAGTAGGGCCGTACCTTTAGCTGCCCAATCTCGCGAAGACCCCGTACCGTATTCTTTTCCGGCTAGGACGATGAGAGGCACATTCTCTTTTTGGTATGTCATGGCTATGTCGAAAATGGTTCCTTCGGAGTCCTCAGGCAGGTGAACGCTGACTCCACCCTCTATTCCCGGGGTAAGCTTGTTTCTCAGTCTTATGTTGGCAAACGTACCTCTGACCATGACAAGGTCGTTTCCCCGCCTGGTTCCATAGGAGTTGAAGTCCTTGATATCAACTCCATGTGACATGAGCCAACCTCCGGCCGGGCTACTTGGCTTTATGGATCCCGCAGGCGATATGTGGTCTGTGGTAACACTGTCACCTAGGTAAGCCAAGACTCTGGCGTTTTCTATGTCCGCAACAGGGGCTTCCTCTAAAGCCATGTCGGCAAAAAATGGAGGGTTATGTATATATGTTGAATCGTCTGTCCAGGTAAATTTGGGCCCCGTTGGCACATCGAGTCCCCGCCATTGATCATCTCCATGGAAAACGTTTCTGTAGCTTTCGGTGAACAGTGAAGGGTCAAGTACGGAGCGCATCACGGAGTTGACCTCTTCAACACTCGGCCAAATGTCTTTTAGGTAGACCGGATTTTCGTTTTCGTCTGTTCCAAGAGGCTCTGTCTTCAAATCTATGGCCATTGTTCCGGCAAGCGCGTAAGCAACCACAAGAGGGGGAGAGGCTAGGTAGTTGAGTTTTACGTCGGGATGTATTCGTCCTTCAAAGTTTCTGTTTCCGGATAAGACAGCCGCAACAGCAAGGGAGTTATCGTTTATGGCTTCTGAAATTTCATGTTCCAAAGGACCGGAATTGCCGATACACGTCGTGCAACCGAAGCCAACCAGAGAAAACCCTAATTTTTCCAGGTAGGGCAACAGAGAGGAATCTGTCAAGTATTTACTCACGACGCGCGATCCCGGTGCGAGAGATGTCTTGACCCAAGGCTTTTTCGTGAGCCCCGCCGCGAAAGCTTTTTTAGCTAAAAGACCGGCCGCTATCATAACTTCGGGGTTGGATGTGTTGGTACAACTTGTTATGGCACAAAGCACCACATCTCCATCGTGTATGCGGAAAGAATCTCCGTTAGACAGAGTTACATCTGCCTGCTTGATCGTAAGCTTGTCGGAGTGGTCTTTTGCTTCATTGCCAATCTGGGTCGTCGTCGACATTTTTGTCAGTGTTTTTATAAGATTATCTTTTGCGGAATACAGAGAAATTTTATCTTGTGGTCTGGATGGTCCGGCAAGGCTGGGTACCACCGAGGATATATCAAGTTCGATAGTCTGACTGTAAACAGCTTCATGGTCAGGATCGTTCCAAAGTCCTTGTGTTTTGGCATAGGCTTCTACCAAGGCAATATGTTCTTCACTTCTCCCGGTCAACCTGAGAAACGACAGCGTGGCTTCATCAATTGGGAAAACCGTGACGGTGGAGCCGTATTCGGGGGACATGTTGCCTATCGTGGCTCGGTTTTCAACCGGTAGGTACTTCAATGCCGGACCAAAGCACTCTACCATTTTGCCCACTACTTTATGTTGTCTGAGGAGTTCAGCTATCGTAAGAACCAGATCCGTCGCCGTGGTTCCCTCCTGCAGGCGTCCGGATAGTTTCAACCCTACAATTTCCGGGATTAACATGGGTATGGGTTGTCCCAACATGGCGGCTTCCGCTTCGATGCCGCCGACTCCCCATCCGATTATACCGAGACCGTTCACCATTGTCGTATGAGAATCTGTTCCCACCAAAGTATCGGGGTAGGCATTATTATCTTGATCGGTGAAAACTACCTGTGAAAGGTATTCCAGGTTCACTTGATGGCAAATACCGGTACCGGGAGGTACAACTCTCAGGTTGTTAAAAGCTTGTTGGCCCCATTTTAGAAACTTATATCTTTCGACGTTACGTTGAAATTCGATAGAGGTATTTTTCTCGTAAGAGTCGCTTGCCCCGGCGTATTCAACGATGACGGAGTGGTCAATGACCAGATCGACGGGAATCAGTGGATTGACTTTTTCCGGTGATCCACCAAGGGATTCTACAGCGTCTCGCATGGCGGCTAAATCAACTACGCAAGGAACTCCGGTGAAGTCCTGAAGGAGAATTCTAGCCGGGCGAAAAGCTATTTCTTCGCTTTTCGATCCGCTGCTTCCGAGATGACACAAAGCTTCGATATTCTGCTTTGTAACGTTAACGCCATCTTCATTGCGGAGCAAGTTCTCCAAGAGGATTTTACTTGCAAACGGTAGAGAACTGATATCAAACCGATCTTTTAGTTTTTCCAGAGAATATATGTTGTAATCCTTACCACCTACTTCAAGGTTGGTTTTTGTTTGAAAACTATTCAATGACATCAGATATCTCCGTTTTCTCGCGCTTTATTTTATATAGTCGTTTTAAAAAAATACAGCAGACGTAAGATACTTTAGCTTACCTGAGAAAGTGAAACATCCTTAGGGATAAATTTCCTCACCTTGGCCTAAGGGGCAGAAGAGTCGTTGTCTGAACCGGTTACAGCATCGGGGTAGACGCGGTTACGTATCTGTGTCAGTAGCTTTGCCAACCTATCTTCTTCTTGAGGTTTGAGTATTCCCGTGAGGAGCGAATCAATATCTTTCAAGTGATGTTCGAGAGCCACTTTCAAATGGTTGACTCCTGATCTTGTCAATATAGCGTAAGCTCCCCGCCGGTCATTCGTACACGATTCGCGTTCTAGAAGACCTTCTTCTACCAATTTGTCTACGGCTCTGCTGAGACCGCTTGGAGTAAGTCCTGTCTGGGCCGCCAAGTCCGCCATCCTTAAGCGGTGGGAGGGCGTTCGAAACAGCCTGAGCATAATTTCAAAAGATTGACCTCCGACTCCGATCTCGCATTCCAAAGTCGGAGCCAGATTACGTCTAAGCCCCGCCGCTGTCTCAAATATCAGACCCACCAAGGTGATACGGTCTAACATTTCCGGCGGTGTCTCTGTAAGGACAAAGGAATCCAGATCTGTGGTTACAATTTCTTTATTTTCAAATTCTGTTCTTTGCTCTGACACGAATACTATTTTATACTATAAAATAGTTGCGCGCACAATATTTGTCTAGTAATATTACTTTTATTGTTCGTTACAACTATATTGGAGGAGAAAATAATGACAGACAGCAACGGAATAACACGTGTAGTAGACGGTGTGGAAGTACCTGTCCCAGGTAAATACGTAATAGACCCATCACATTCCACAGTCGGCTTTACAGTCAAGCATATGATGTTTTCCAAGGTGAGAGGCAGTTTTAAGCAATTTACCGCTGAAATAAATATTGCGGAAAATGTAGAGGACTCAAGTGTGTCGGCAACGATCCAAATGGAAAGCATAGACACGGGAGATTCACAGCGTGACAATCATTTACGTTCAGGGGACTTTTTTGCTATAGATCAATACCCGGAAATGACATATTCAGGCAATAAAGTCACCAAAAGCGGTGGGAATTGGGTTTTGGATGGCGAACTCAGTATACACGGAGTCACCAAAAGCGTTCCGCTGACTTTGGAATTCACGGGTTCAGGTGTAGACCCCTATGGCAATCAAAGAGTCGGTTTTTCCGCATCGACGGAAATCAACAGAGAAGATTTTGGTTTGACGACAAACGTTGTGTTGGAGGCAGGAGGCATCATGATAGGAAAAGATATCAAAATCGAAATAGAGCTTGAAGCCATCAAACAGTAATCACTAACTTTGTATT
Organism: Actinomycetes bacterium; assembly: GCA_021798275.1. Classification (GTDB taxonomy): domain Bacteria; phylum Actinomycetota; class Acidimicrobiia; order Acidimicrobiales; family Bog-793; genus JAJZMK01. Next base: position 6,502 of record JAJZMK010000035.1, read on the forward strand.
TTGAGGCATAACAAAAGCGGTCCAAATAATCGGACCGCTTTTGTTATGCAAAACAGAGCTTATTTCGACCGCAATAAAAATACTACTTATAAGCAACTACATTTCCATAGTGGAAACAGTGTTTATGAGGGAAAAACTCAATATATAGAATTTGTATATATTGACAAGATAAAGTAATTTCATGACATATAAGAGCGACAAGCTATGATTACTTTTGAAGATGTAATGCTAACGCGGTCTGGACGAGTCATTTTGGACCTTGTTACTCTAAAGGTTAACGCAAACGAACACTATGCGTTGCTTGGTCCAAACGGTGCCGGTAAATCTACGTTAATTTCTGTTATAGCGGGAGAATTTTATCCAAGTACGGGCAGAGTCAATGTGCTTGGGACAGAATTTGGTGCGGGTAACATCAAGAAGATGCGCGAGGAAATAGCTACCGTCAGCCAGAGACTGCTCGAGAGTTTACCAGCGACCGCTACGGCAGCTGAAGTAGTTTTAACCGGCAAGCATAACGTACTGGCCCCATGGTGGGATGACTTTAGTAACGTAGACAGAGAGACCGCTCTGGAAGCTTTAGATAGGGTGGGTTGTAAGTACTTGGCGGATAAATTATTTGGTTATTGCTCGCAAGGCGAACGTCAACGAATACTGATCGCCAGGTCAATACTGATGAATCATCAGCTGTTTCTTTTTGATGAGCCGGCAGTCGGACTGGATTTTCAAGCCAGAGAACAACTTATGAGTACCATAGATCGCTTAATCAAGACGAAAAGCATTCTTGCCAGTATTTACGTGGCCCATTACCTGGAAGAATTGCCTACGGCGATAACACATGCAGTTTTATTAAAAAACGGGAAAATCGAAGCAAACGGACCGGTTAGAGATGTCCTTACCGGAGAGAATCTGACAAATCTTTACGATATGCCTATTGTGGTTGTCGAAAATAATGGCAGGTGGTCAGCCCATTTAGAGCGTGATTAGATTCTTTATGGAGATTGTAGTTTTTGGTTGTGGTTTGATTTATACAAAGGGAGACCGGATGATATCCGGTCTCCCTTTGTCGTTGGTAAAACTTTGTTTAGAACTAACCGAGTGATACAGATTTTGCTTGGATATATCTCTTAGCTATATCTTCCCAGTTGACAAGATTCCAAAAAGCGGAGATATAGTCGGCTTTGACATTTTTGTACTGGAGATAGAAAGCGTGTTCCCAGACGTCTATGACAAGTAGGGGGATGGCTCCCTGACCATTGTTTCCTTGGTGATCGTAGATCTGTTCGATAATCAATCTCTTCCCCAAAGGCTCCCAGGCCAAAGCACCCCAACCTGATCCTTGGACGGTAGCGGTGGCTTGTGTCAATTGATTTTTGAAGTTGTCAAAACTGCCAAAAGCTTCCTTGAGAGCCAGTGCCAGTTCACCTTCCGGAGTTCCTCCGCCTTCCGGTGACATGTTAGTCCAGTAGATGGAGTGAAGTACATGGCCGGAAACGTTAAAGGCCAGAGTTTTTTCCAGGCCTACTATTCCCCCGTAGTCGTTTGATTCTCTGGCGGCCTCCAGCTTTTCCAGAGTAGCGTTGGCTCCTTGGACGTAAGCGTTATGGTGCTTACCATGGTGTAATTCAATTATGTTGCCGGAAATGTGCGGTTCCAAAGCGCTGTAATCATAAGGTAGCTCGGGTAGTTGGTATGTCATTTTCTCTCCTCTTATCTCTTTTGTCTCTATCAGAATTTGCTAAATCCCGTTTGGTCATCCTAGCTGTGATTGAGTTGACCATACATCTGCAGATCTCTCTTTCGAGAAGTAAGTCTTTTCGGATATATAGCAACTTTTGGTATCTGTCGTATAGAACAATAGCCTTTTTTCGATCGCTTGGCAAGAGCGGTATGTAACAGCCTGAGGTGAGTCTAAGAAGCCGCCTAATATTTTTCTACGCGGGTGTAGCGACACGACAAATCCACTAAGGTGTAAATATGGAATTTCGTAGAATGCAACGCGGACAAAAAGATGTAAGTGTAATAGGGTTTGGTGCTTGGGCGATAGGGGGTAGCTGGGGCGATGTTGACGACAATCGCTCTTATGAGGCACTTGTCGCCGCCTATGAAAGCGGAGTACGCTTTTTTGATACGGCCGATGTATACGGTGACGGCCGGAGCGAGCGTCTTGTCGCCAAGTTGAAGAAAGAAGTCGGCGAAGATATTTTCATCGCCACAAAAGCCGGGCGAAGAGCGCCGCAGCAGCTTGTATCGGTCTACAGCATAGAAAATTTGGAGTCCTGGATCGATCGCAGTAGGGAGAATTTGGAAACGGATTGCCTGGATCTGGTGCAGCTGCACTGCCCTCCGACAGATCTGTTTTACCATCCGGAAGTCTTTTCCGCTCTTGACGATTTGCAGTCCAGAGGTAAGATAGCCCGTTACGGCGTCAGCGTGGAGCGTGTTGAAGAAGGCCTAAAGGCCATAGACTTCCCGAATGTGGTCAGCGTGCAGATTATTTACAATATTTTCCGGCAAAGACCGGCTGACCGCTTTTTAGATGCCGCCAAAGATGCCGGCGTGGGGGTAATAGCCAGGGTACCTCTTGCCTCCGGTCTTTTGACAGGCAAGATTACGCGTGAGACAAAGTTTGCCGAAGACGATCACAGAAACTTCAACAGAAACGGAGAGGCGTTTGACGTCGGGGAGACTTTTGCCGGTGTTGACTTTGAAACCGGCCTTGGCGTTGTGGAAGAGCTCAAGCAATTGTTGTCACCAGACGAGTCGTTGTCCGCTCTGGCTCTTAGGTTTTGCTATTCACACCCCGGAGTCACTACGGTTATCCCCGGGGCGAAAACCGCCGCTCAAGCTAGGGAGAACGCCAAGGCAGGTGAACTGGGCGTGCTGGACCAAGAAATAATAGAACAATTACAGCGTATCTATAGGGAAAAAATAGCCCCCCAAGTTCATTTCAGGTGGTAACCGGCGGGTTAAAAAGCCGGCCACCCAGGTGGTACGGCGCCGGTGGGTGGGTTTTGTAAGACACCTCCGGGAGCTCCGAGAGATTGCAGGAGCTGTGAGAAGTTGGCTCCGAATGCGGTTGAATTGGAACCGTAATACTGGCCGTTGGCCGCCGCCATGGTCAGACCGTCGGCCGCCGGAGCTGCCCAACCCGTTTCTATTCCGTCGGGACCTTCGTATACATTACCTATGACGGTATTGGCGTTGACACTTTGACCCACCTGGACCGTCGGATTGATGTCTTCCGCTGCGTAGACGACCATTCCGGCTGCGGGACCGTCTGTCAACTGGTAGCAGATAAAAGTGCCACCCGGCCACCCGCCGTTGTATGTGCTGAGAACTGTTCCGTCCCCTATGGCATAAATGGGTCCGTAGCCCATATAGTCGACACCTTGGTCGATCCGGCTCACCGATAGTGCAGATATCGAGCGAAGCGGATTGGCGTAACTTCCGCTGGTCTGGGCTACAACTTGTATGGTGTGGCGCGGAACCGGCGGAGGTGTCGGGTTAGCCGCCGCCGTGGCCTCTGCTCTATGGGCTAGGGCCAGTTCGGCTTGCTGTTGTTCTTGCTGATGTCTTCTGGCTTCTTGGGCGAGGATAATTTGTATATTGCCCTTTACCTGATGTAACAGTGAGTCGTCGTTTGCTATTGCCGAGTCGGCGGCCGTTTTGGATTTTTCCAAGTTGGAAATAGTTACAGTCAGAGCTTTTTGCGTTTTTTGAAGTTCTGCCGCTGCCGTATCGGTCCTTGCCTGATCTATCTGGAACTGCGCTATGGCGCTACTCAAAGTCCCTCCCGCCACATCGGCATAGACCGATGCGGCCGCCGTTCCGGTAGCTGGTATGGAGAGAATTGAGCCGGAAGCACTTTGCCCGTTGCCATTCACGTAAGATTCAATCGCCACTTGTCGGAGACGGTTTTTCATGGCAACCTGAGCTCTTTTGTCCCGGGTCAAGGTGCTTTCAAGGGAGTTTTCACGCCTGGTTAGCAACGCGCTCTGTGCTTGTGCCTGGTTGAGCTTGGTCACTAAATTCTGGATCAGATTTCCGTCCTGAGCGATTTTACTTTCCAGCTGTTGTTCGGTGGAACGGTCGGTAGTGATGCTTGCTGAAGCCCGGCCGGGCTTAGTAAGATTTGTCGCAACCGTAAAATACGAGCTGAATACAATGACTCCGAGGAGAAGTAGAGCCGGTTTTTTTGGCCGTATAAGCTTCGCGAGGCGAGGCTTGTGGTTTGTGCTTACTGCCATGGATAAAAAAACTAGCGTATATTTTGCAGGCTTGCAGACTTTAGCGGTATTTAATTTACTTAAATTAATGTTTAATTAAGAATTCTTCAGCATCAAGTTACCCATATTCATCGGATTTGTAGTTGAATATCAAATAATGTGTGTCTAAAACAAAAGCCAATATCTGCCTGAATTCCGGTCATATAATGTAGCCAGCGTTGTTACCTAAAATACGTCCAGATGAAGATAGTGCCATCAAAAGTATGGTAGATCCATTTTTTCTTAGAAAATAACAATATTGTTATTTAATCTAACGATTTCTGATATATGGGTATCAGTTTTATTTTTTACTAAAAGTATGTAATATTATTTGTCGGGATATAGAATAATCAACGTATCTGTCTATCAAGCGGTGAAAATATATCTGCATATTAATATAAATCATATAGCTTACTTCCTGGCTTGGTAAGACTTGATATGCACATGCAACCCGGACTATCTCAAGCAGTCGGCACGTTAGCAAGAACATCGCTTTTAGGTTTTGATAATTTTTGGCCCGATTTCATGCATATCTATTTCATAACGACCACCTTTTCTAAACGCTAATTTTACTCAGTCAAAGAGTTTTGACTGAGTAAAATTTCTGTATCAACCATGAGCGGTATGAGCGGTAAAGCCTGTGGTGGGCGAATTGATCTTGAAGGGCAAATATAACCGTCTAAAAAACATTTACCTCATCTTCTGAGAGTATGATAGCGAAGAGGCATCGATGCCCTAAAAGATGCTGTCCGAAATAGGGCTCAGACAGGTAAAAAGTGTGTGTTGTGAGTTTTTGCGACAAAAAGTCTTAATAATAGTACTTGATTTACCATACGGAAGCCCTTGGGGGATATAGCATACAAATAAGTTATTTTATAAATATGTTTGATAAGTATCTTAAAAAATATATGGTATCTGCGAAAGGATAGCGATATGAGGCATATAGCGGTAGACGTTGGCCATGGTTGGGTAAAAGCTCTTGCTGATGACGCTACCACGGCTAAGTTCCAGGCACTGATTATTCCGGCACCAAAGTCTGTCAGTTTGGGAAGTTTCGGGACAAGTCACGTATGGCGTATCAATGATAAAGAATATTATGTGGGTGAAGCCGCATCCAACCAAGGAGCCGCTCCGCTATGGGGGCGCGATAAGGCCGACGAGGATTCATCAGCCCTTTTGGCAGTCGCTATCGCTTCTTTGAAATGTGAGGGACCCATACATCTAGCCGTGGGTCTTCCTTTGAGCTGGTATGCAACGAAAGCCAAGGATTTACGGCGTACCTTATTGGCCAGTGAATGGGACGTATTTTCTCCCGACGGTACCAATTTCAAATGGTCTATATCCGATGTTTTGGTGGCCCCTCAAGGAGTGGCTGCTTCGATACCGGCTCTTTCCAATGCCGCTGTCGGGAATTGGTTAGTGGTTGACATAGGCTGGAGAACCACGGATTATGTCATAGGTCAAATTACGGACAGTCACGAAATGGACGTAGACCCTTCGTCTGCGGGGACCATTGAGATAGGTATGAGATATTTCTACGAACGGGTAGCCAGACAATTGGAGGCTCTCTATGACGTACCTATGACTGCCGAGACGGTGGGAGACCAGACAGAAATAGTAATTAGGGGTAAAAAGATATCTCTGGTAGCCATGAGGTCCGATTGGAAAGCAATCCTGGCTTCTCAGCTGGAACGTCAAATCAGTGCCAAATTGGAAAACCGAATCAATCAGATAAGCGGTACGGTTTTGGTCGGGGGAGGCGCCGTAGAGCTGCAATCATCCTGGCCAAGCGAGGTTATTGTGCCCGATGATCCTCAAACGGCTAACGTCAGAGGTTTTTTGGCTGCATTGAACGGCTGTAAATGCGCTAGCCAGAAAGTAGGCGCTTAATGCCCGATGAGCCAACGGAACAACTCGACTTACAGATAACAATAAAAAATCAAGCTCTCATTAAAAAATTAAAGTCTCTTCCGGCTCGCAGGAGAAGTCTGCTGATTTTGGAGTTGTTGGAAGAAAAACTTCTCTCCGACCCTGTCTCTGTGACACCGGCTCCAGACATCAGTAAGCTGACGGAGCGAATCGATAAAATTGAAACCACTCTCGAACAGATAGTTGCCAAGATTAGTCTGTTCGATCAAGGTAATATCCATACGGTTTCGGCCATAGAGGAACCGGCAAATGAAGCAGACTTTGATCCACTTCATAACGACATCGTCAATACGGTAAATGCCGAGAATCTTTTTAATAAATTAAACAGAAATTTCCTTTAACCAGCCTGGCATTTAGACCTGACGGCAGAGGGGATTTGAGCCTGAAGGTCACAATGATCATGAGTGTAGCAAAATCGCGCTGAAAATTTTTAGGCCAACTTTTATACGGCGAATATGTCTGGTTTAGCTTCCGGTTGGAAATGGATCGGAACCTAAAGTACCGATCGGCGAGCATTCCAGGAGCTTGGCCAGTTCTTGCGGACTACTGTTTGGACTAAGCCAGTCTTGCCAGTCGCCCTTTTCGATAATGACCGGTTGTCTATGGTGAATATGAGCAATGTCAGCGTTTGCTTCTGTGGTGATGATGCTGCAGGAGTAAAGGAATTGGCCTCCTCTCTCTGGCCGAGGTTCTGCATAGTTTTTGAGTGACAATTCCGTTCTGTTGCCGGATGTATCATCCGGGATATATGTGATATCAAATATTGCCGCTAAAGCAAAGGTCATACCGTCATTTCTGCTTATCAAAAAAGCCTTTTTGGCGCGGCCCCGGCTCTTGGATCGCTTTTTGGGCGCTTTGTAGCCGAAGTCAAACATGACTTCTTCGCTTATTTCATCAATCAAGCTCGGATCCATGACGTATCCCCATTCAAAGAAACCATCCGCCGGTATCAAGGCTCTTCTTGAAAAGAAAGCGGGACGGAAAGAGGATTTGCTTTGAATGGTCTCCGACCTTGTATTAAATATCAGCCCGGAAATGTTTTTGTTCCCGATCCATGATGGCGTAAAACCCCATCGGTAATAAGACAACCTGCGATTTCCCGTTTGATCGGATGTGATGCCCAAAATAGCTGAACCGGGTGTAAAAATATCACTCGGTGGCCAGGAGGTCGATATCTTCTCTGGAACTTTTAGGGAAAACAATTCCGCCAGTTCATTTGGCTGTAGTTTTAAAGAAAATCTGCCGCACATTTGGTTCCAAATATAATTTGCTCTCTCGGGTGGTATGTGTCACGGGATCGTATTTTGCTGGTTGGTCGGCAACTACGTCACTCCGAAACGACGTTCTTTTCCGGAAATCATGATAAGTTCGTCGTTCCAGAGGTGTTCTAAGTGGGCGAGGGGGGACTTGAACCCCCACATCCTTGCAGATACAGGAACCTGAATCCTGCGCGTCTACCAATTCCGCCACTCGCCCGCGGAAGATAAGGCTATATTCTCTTTCAGATACTATAGCAGTATGTTTCCAGCCTTCTTAGTATACGATACGCTCTCTTTTGAGGGTATTTTTTTATTTTCTTAACAATATTTGACTTTCGCAGGTAATAATAAGGGTAATGTAATCATGTCATGGGACTTCAGCAGTTCGAACAGCGCCTTGAAAGACTGGTAGAAGGAGCTTTTGCCAAAGCTTTCAGGGGCGTCTTACAGCCGGTTGAGATAGGGCGCAGGCTGACGCGTGAAATGGATTTACAGCGCGCCGTTATTGTCAGTGGAATACTGGCCCCCAACAGTTTTGAAGTGCTGCTTTCGCGCGAAGATTACGAAAGGTTTGACTCGTTCGTTACGGTTTTAGCCTCTGAATTGGCCGAAGCTGCCAAGCAGCATGCCGAAGACGAAAATTATGTTTTTTTAGGTCCCGTTGAGGTCACGGTGGGCTGGAGTGAGGAACTGTCAAAAAGCACTTTTTCAGTCACAAGTGATTTTGTGGAAGGCGATCCACCTCCGCCAAGCTGGCTTATTTTGGCAAACGGCACCAGGATTTCCATAGAAGATGAGCCGCTTACGATTGGTAGACTCCCGGAATGTGCCGTAGTGATCAACGACCACAACGTTTCTAGGCGTCATGCACAAGTGTTCCGCGACGGAGATGCTATCATAGTTGCTGATTTAGACTCGACGAACGGTACGAAAGTAAACGGTCAGTCGATTACACAAGTACGTTTAAACGACGGTGACGTCATCATGGTTGGGACAACCAGAATTTACTTTGAGACCGCAAGAGAAGATACTCCGGAATAATTTTTTATGTCACATGGCTTACTTGAAATCTTAAGGTACTTTTTTCTGGGACTACTGTGGCTATTTTTTCTATACGCCATCCGTATAGCTTTTGTCGAGGTGAAGAGATCAAAACTTGAATCGGAAGTTTTGGCTAAAGCCGCCGTTCCAACGTCGGCCAATGATAAAAAAGTCAATCTGCAGTTAAAAATTATTGAGCCTGCGGCCAGAAAAGGGTTAAATTTTCCTTTAGATGGTGAAATAACTCTGGGAAGAGCCCCGGGATGTGCAGTACTCCTTCAAGATGACAATTTTGCTTCATCGGTTCATGCCCGCGTATATCAATTGGGTGGGGAATTTTGGATTGAGGATTTGGGCTCCAGAAACGGCACATTTGTGAACGGTGCCCGTTTGGAAGAGCCTATAAGATTGAGGCGGGGTGACTCCGTACGCGTTGGATCTACCGTATTGGAGGTAACAAGATGAGGTACCGCCGAATATGAGTAGGTTCGTAACCGCAACCGCAACCGACAAAGGTTATATACGTGCTGTCAACCAGGACAAAGCTTTGGCAACAGACTACCTGGTGGCAGTGGCTGACGGCATGGGAGGGCATGTAGGCGGCGAAGTGGCGGCCAAGATAGCAATCGATACGCTATATGCCAGTTTTCGGGAAGATAACTCGACAAGCGGCCTTCTAAAAGCCATCAAAGGGGCCAATAAATCCATCATAGACCGCTCTTTTAAGCAGACAGATCTAAAAGGTATGGGTACGACGCTTGTAGCCGCAGCGTTAGTTGTAGATGAAGATACAATTTCTCATATAGTGGTGGTCAACGTCGGTGATTCCAGAGGTTATCTCTTGTCTGGAAACGGTGACCTCTCCAGATTGACAGAAGACCACAGTTTGGTAGAAGAGCTTGTCAGAAGAGGGGAAATCACCGAAGCGCAAGCACTTGTGCATCCCCACCGCCATATTTTGACAAGGGCACTCGGTATAGATGAGAATGTCGAGATAGACGCCTGGGAACTGGAGGTATCCGGTTCGGCAAGACTACTTTTATGCAGTGACGGGCTTACCAATGAATGCAGTGAATCAGAAATAGGAAGATTGCTAACGCAATACGAGGACCCCAGGGAGGCTGCCGAGAAATTAGTCGAGTCGGCATTGGGACATGGCGGAAGCGATAACGTAACCGTAGTGGTGGCCGACATACTTATGTCGCGGGAAACAGATGGTCTCGCTCAGGCTGATGACGTAAGCGAAGATCCCTTTTTAGGGCTACTTCCCGAAAACTCTCAACCCATAGAGGATGTGCGAAGGGCGAAAGACGGGCTCTATCCTGGTTTTGAAGGTGAGAATTTCCGAACCGAAAGCCCCCATCAGGCAGAAGAAGGTCTCACGACCGCAACACCTATTATCAGCGATCAAAGCGGAGAAACCGGGGGAGCGTCCTCTATAGACCGGGGGGAAGATAAAACCGATGCGAGTCCAGCTGGGAAAGAAGGGAAAAAATCCCCTTTTCTAAGCGGACCCGGGAGCGGAGAGAGTTCTTTTCCCGGTCAAAATTCAGCTACAATACAAGCCGGACATAATTTAAAGCCGGTGACCGGCCAAGTGACTGGCTCCAAGAAGTCCGTCAAACGCGTCGCTGAAATCGGTAAATCAACAGCGATAAAAGCCAGGAAAAACGGCCGCAGTTCTTTTGTACTAAACCCCAAAGGTCAATTTAGCGGGCAGCCACAACGTAGCATAAGAGACGTCGCCATTGCCGAAAATGAGGGGATAGAGATACCATCTCCCCCTTTTACTTTTCGGATAGTGCTTTTCGCCTTCGTTTTCGCCGGCGTCTTTGTCGGGATCGGTGGTGTAATCTATTGGTACCTTCATTCCTCATATTACGTTGGGATAGACAACGGGTACGTTGCCATCTTCCAAGGCCGCCCCGGAGGTCTTCTTTCTATAAAGCCAACTTTGTATCAAAAAACTAATTTGCCCGTAAATAAGGTTTTTGCTCCGGAGGTGGGGCAATTGAAGGCCGGGATGATCGAGCCGTCATTGGCCAAGGCAGAGTATATAGTGCATAACCTGTCCAATGCCGGAAGCTATCTGCAATTGCCGGCCGGCAATTCGGCGCCGGCAGCCGAGTCGTTTCCCGTTCCGGTGGGAGCCACCCCCGTTTTCACAAAACCCGGTATAGCTCCATCCACAACTTTCGTTGTCGTCACTTCATCACCTACAACCACAACGACCTCTACAACCACAACGACGTCTACGACTAAATCTGCAACCACAACGACCTCTTCAGGACCAACGGGGCGGCGCAAAGCATCTGTCATAGCAATTCGTTCCCGACAGATCTCTTATGCCTTTGCGGGAAATATTAAACAAGCCGGCAGATACCACAATTTAGTTTCAAAAAGAATTGGTGTTTTAGCCACTGACGTATCCGCATCATCCGGAAAAGGTACGCGAGACCGGCAGCCGGTTTTGGTGCCGGCCACAACTACCACCGGCGGTGTGCATGGATAAGCGCATCAAATTGATTACTTTGGGGTTACTGCTCTGCTTTTTACTACTTTTTGTGCAGTTGAATAACTTACAAGTTGTCCAAGAAAATTCCCTCAGGTATAAATCGGCCAATGTCTATGACGATGTGACTCAAAATGTTCTAGACCTACCGAGAGGTGAGATTCTGAGTTCAGACGGGACAGTATTAGCCAAGTCGGTGCCGTCTCACGACCCTTACGGCTATCAAAGGCTCTATCCCAAAGGATCTCTGTTTGCCGATATTACCGGCTATTTTGACGTGGTAGACGGTGCGATCCAATACGGCGTGGAAGCTACTTACAACAATTATCTGGAATCGCACGTAACCTCCGCGGGGAGTTTGAACGGTTTGATAGGCCAGCAAGTTGGGACCGATACTTTAGTCCTTACTTTGAATACAAAATTGCAAGAGGTAGCTGCCGAGGCTCTGGGCGGAAAAGTCGGCGCCGTGGTGGCCATTGATCCCGTCAACGGAGATATTTTGGCACTGTACTCCAATCCTACCTATAACCCCAATTTACTGGCTTCCCATAACGCGGCATTTGTCGAAAAAGAAGCCAGGAAATTGGAAGATCTTTCCGATCCCGCGGCATCTCCTTTGATCGATGGGGCAACACAGCTGACGTATCCGCCGGGGTCGACTTTCAAAATAGTGACCACATCGACGATATACGACTACGATCCCCATCTTGCCGCTATTTCTTACCCCTTTTTACCCTCAATAGTCTTGCCGGATTCTAATGTACCTCTACACAACTTCGACAACGAAGTATGCGGAGGAAGCTTAGCGGAAGCGCTTGCCGTATCTTGCGACACCACATATTCACAAATAGGCCTGGATTTAGGTGGCGATTTAATGTATAAGCAGGCTAAGAGATTTGGTTTTGATCAAGTTCCCCCGATTGATTTGCCGGGTGCGACGCCCTCTCAGTTCCCGGCTCCTTCAACTATTTCACCCCCGTTTTTGGCATACTCGGCTATAGGCCAGGGTAACGTCAGGGAATCTGCTTTACAGGACGCTATGGTAACGGCGGCGATAGCCGACGGCGGCAGATTGATGACTCCACACGTCTTGGGGCGTGTCATAGGTCCCCAAGGCCAGGTTGTATATACTTATCACCCCCATATGTGGTTGCAGGCAACAACCCCATCCACGGCAGCGGCCGTCAGAGAATTGATGCTTGGTGTGACTGAGAACCCGGCGGGAACGGCAGCCACGCAGTCATGGCCGGCGGGAGTTCAGGTGGCGGCCAAAACCGGTACGGCTCAGAATGGCACCAATGCCTGTATAGACGACTGGCTGGTAGCCACTGCTCCGGCCGGAGATAAGCAGGTGCCAAAAGTGGCGGTTGCCGCTGTTGTCAGCGGCGCCGGCGCCGGAGTCGTCTGCGACGGGACCGGGGCAGCGGTAGCCGGACCCGTTGTATCACAGGTTTTGACGGCGGCTTTGAAATACGGATTGTAGATGTTAGAGCATGTTTTATGACCCGTTTTTAAAATGTGAATTAGGGCAACAAATATCTCCTGGAAGATGTCGGGCGGGATATCAAATCAGACAAGCAGATCCAAAGTAGGGTATGAATAAAAATGCAATTTCGAACAGAACAGACTATTGTATTAGTCAGTGCGAGACCATATAGGCAGATTATAAAATGACGACGAACCAGCCACCTATATATAACGGCCGCTATGAATTAAGGAGCCAAATAGCTCGAGGCGGTACGGCTCAGGTCTATTTGGCGCGAGATTTGGTTTTGGACAGGCCGGTTGCTCTGAAGGTATTATTCCCGGAGTTTGCCACGGACCATTTGTTTGTGGAACGATTCCGCCGGGAAGGCCAAGCTGCCGCCAACTTATCCCACCCGAATATCGTTCCCGTTTTTGACTGGGGAGAATCGGACTCAAGTTACTTTATCGTCATGGAATACATCGACGGAGAACCGCTTTCGGCAATTATCAAGGCCGAGGCACCGCTCATTCCCGCCCAGGCGGCCTCCATAGGTATCGGCATTGCCAAAGCTCTTTCTTACGCACACAGACATGGTGTGGTCCACAGAGACGTTAAGCCAAGCAATGTGTTGATAACCACCGACGGACAGGTTAAAGTGACGGACTTTGGTATAGCGCGGGCTATAGGTTCGGACGAGCAGGTGACTCAAACGGGTCTTGTTATGGGAACAGCCACCTATTTTTCTCCTGAGCAGGCACAAGGTTTGCCGGTCGACGGCCGGAGCGACATATATTCACTCGGTGTAGTCCTTTACGAGATGGTGACGGGACAGCCTCCTTTTTCCGGGGATAATCCGGTATCGATTGCTTATCAGCATGTACGAGAGCAGCCTCCGTCGGTGCGTTCCTTGGTACCGGAAGTACCGGTTGACCTTGAAGCCATTATTATGCAAGCCATGGCGAAGATGCCAGGTGAACGTTACGGAACGGCTCAGGAATTACAAGCCGACCTGGAGAGGTTCGTCCAGGGAATAAGAGTTGCCGCCACGGTCTCTGCACCGGTAAATAATGCCGCGTTGGAACAGACCCAGATGGTAGATCAGCAAACCCAGCTACTCTCGGCTCCTGTCGTCGCTACGATGGGAGCCATAGACGCCACTACCATATCTCCGGCTGTCAGTCAGGGCAACATACCAAAAGCCAAGGCCAAGACCAACACTCCAAAGTGGGCGGCCTTATCCTTGATCTTACTGATCGCTATCGGAGTGGTTGTATATTTCGGTGGCAGAGATCTCGGTTATTTCGGTGCTACAAAATTTATCAAAGTCCCTAGCCTGGAGGGCAAGAAAGAATCGACGGCTTCTTCTGTTTTGAGAAACGACGGACTTACTCCAATCATTGTTTACGGTGCACCGTCTAAAACAGACGCCGGTAGAGTATCGACCCAGCATCCAAAAGCCGGCTCTGAACTCAGACAAGGTGATCAAGTGACTATCGTCATAGCTTCCCAAGTAAAAGAGATCAAAGTTCCGAAAATTACCGGTATGAATGAGTTGCAAGCTTCCAACAAACTTATCGGAGACGGTTTTAGGGTAAAGGTTAACTTATTGCCGGCAACAAGCTCTTCTGAATCACAAGGTACCGTGATCAGCCAACATCCAGGAGCGGGCTCAATGCGGGAACCGAAATCGGAAGTGACTATCGGAGTTATCGAAGGTGCGAAAGAGATACAAGTTCCCAATTTGGTCAATACGGCCTACACGCAAGTTTCCTCTACACTGACGAAAGATAAGTTGATTGAGGGAAGTACCACATACGAGTTTTCCTCGACTGTGCCGAAAGGTTACGTAATTTCCACGTCCCCGGCAGGTGGCACGAATGTTTTCCCAAGCTCATCTGTAAGTATCGTCGTGTCTAAAGGATCCGGTGTTACCATACCTCTGCTGACCGGGTACTCTTTTGCTCAGGCATCTCAATCCCTACAGTCTCTCGGTATTACCAGAATCGTGGAAAGGTATAAGCCTACCGCCATCGCCGGAGCTATAGGGAACGTTTTATATACCTCGCCGGCAGCCGGAAAAGTTGTTCCTCCCGGATCACAAATCATCGTGGTAATGGGAATTCCAGAGAATAACACCACCACGACCACGGCGACGAACTCCGGACTAACCACGACCACGGCGACGAACTCCGGACTCACGACGACCACGGCGACAAATTCAGGCAACTCAGGCAACTCAGGTATCGCCACAACAACGACGCCGGGACTGCCGCCAGCCCCTGGGCCTGGAAACGGCAATGGCAATGGGAATGGCAATGGATGATTCCGAGAATAGGGCTGATAACGCTGGAATATCTATTTAGAGCCCGAATCTTAGAACGATAAAGCGAAGAAGGGCTTGTGAAATTGAAAAGCTGGGGCTTTTTTGGGTGTGAGTTGCGGTTCTTTTTCAAAATACAGACAAGAGGCCGTGGTCGATATAGAAACGGTTCTTGTTTGGCGAAATAAGCCCCCGATGTCGGTTGTCAGTCTCTTTGACTTCGGACGTTTTCAATCCAGACGGATCAGACCTTGCTTGCTTCGGCTTTGCTTAGGGTAATCTGTCGCAGGAAATTCCCTATGAGCTCATGTCCGTTTTTTGTCATGATCGACTCAGGGTGGAATTGGACGCCCTCTACGGGTAATTCTTTATGACGTAAGCCCATGATAACACCATCTTGTGTCGTGGCTGATACAATCAATACCTCCGGCACGCTCTCAGGTTCTACGATCAGGGAATGATAGCGCGTGGCCTCAAAGGGATTGGGGATATTGACAAATATGCCTTTTCCATCGTGGCTGATGTTCGAAGTTTTGCCGTGCATAATCTCTCTGGCCCGTACGACTTTTCCGCCATAAAGTTCACCTATGCATTGATGCCCAAGGCATACGCCGAGTACGGGTATGAAATGTGATCCGAAATAGCGAATTGCCTCCATGCTGATACCGGAGTCTGAAGGTGTTCCCGGCCCAGGAGAGATCAAAACGCCGTCCGGTTCAGTCTTTTTTAATTCTTCGATCGACAGGGAGTCATTTCGCACCACAATAGGATCGGCTCCCAACTCACCCAAGTACTGGACCAGGTTGTAGACAAAACTGTCGTAATTATCAATAACTAATATTTTTCCTATCACAATTTAAGAGGTTAGCCGCATTTGTCGTTCAAAGATGGCTAATCTTATATTATGACCGTACGGGCTAAGGCAAAAAGTAAAATAACAGAAAGAAAGATCCCGGTAGATGGAGGGGGGGTTCCCGATTCTTTTGACGGGACTCCGGCCAGAGAGCGATCACCAAGGCAGACCTCGAACAGGACGGACGGACGTTACACGGCACCGATTCCAAAGTCTGTGAAGCGTAGCCCGAGATGGTACCCCTATGTGATACTCGGACTTCTTATCTTCGGCGTCCTGATCATTATCCTCAATTTTGTGGGGGCATTGCCATCCAGTCCCACTAACTGGTATACCTTGGTAGGACTGCTGACGATCCTGGTTTCAGTTGTCATGGGTACAAGGTACAGGTAGGCTTTAAGCGCGTATTTAGACCGAGACAATTATCGCTTTACTTTTCTCTCTAGACGCCGCATAGAACGCGGTAGATATTTATCTTTTGTAGCTAAGGTCAGACTAATACAGGAGAACCTGACGAAGTCTCATCAGAGATCTCCGCTGCGTTGAGAGGTATTTCTATAGCTCAAAAAAGTGCTTGATCGCATGGCAAGGGCGCTTATCAAAATAAGCCGTAATCAATTATAATTTTTTTTTTCTACAGGCCATGCGTCGTGTAGCCAACAGCAGAATGTGATATTGTGCGACATATTGAGATAGAAAATATCTGGAATTATAGTTTATTATCATCTATATGATATAAGTGTATTTATTGGGTAAATAATATGGGTTGGATACTATGATCTTGAAACAATTAAAAATACCTTGATTTTATGTAGTAAAAATTTTTGACTTGCTGGTAGTCGAGGTCCCGTTAGCAGCATAAACCGTTGGCAGCTAACATTTTTAGCTGTATAGCATCACAGCCTTTTGTATGGGGAAGAAATTCAGCCTCATGACAATTTGTAGCCATTCGTAATCGTCATATCGAGCGATATAAGATCTTTTGTGAAAAACTCCTTTATTCTCCATGATCCTTTATGGGTATGAAATTGACGATAGATAGGGCAGCATCTTTACATCTAAGAAATTATTTAAGAGATGAAACATAAAATATTGTGCTCAAGCCGTTCCCGTTTCCGGTTTGAGTGAGATTTGGAGAAAGCATAATGAAGCAGATATCAGTGGTGGGTTATCCCCGTGTAGGTCAAGACAGAGAATTGAAGAAGTGGACGGAAAGCTATTTTGCCGGGCAGCTAAGCCAAGAGGAACTACTTAGCTTAGCTGCTAAGTTACGTCAAATACATTGGCTTAGTCAACGCCAAAGCGGAGTGAACTACATTCCGTCCAATGATTTTTCCTTTTACGATATTTTCTTAGACACAGCCTTTTTATTAAATGTCATACCTCAACGTTACCGTTCTTTGGATTTGGGTGCCTTGGATACTTACTTCGCTATGGCGAAAGGATATCAAGGTGCAAATGGCGATGTCAAAGCCTTACCCATGAAGAAATGGTTCAACACAAATTATCACTACATAGTTCCTGAAATAGAGTCCGATGTCGAGTTTAAACTTAATGGAACCAAACCGTTTGACGAGTATAATGAAGCTTTACGCGATAACAACTTGACCAAGCCAGTGCTTATCGGGCCATTTACCTTCTTGAAGTTGTCGGAGAATCAGTCCGATAAGACACTAGGCGAACTTGCCGAGAAGCTCGTCCCTGTATATCAAGACATTTTACGTAAATTTGCCGATTTAAAAGCCGAGATACTGCAACTGGATGAGCCTTTATTGGTAACAGATCTTACCGAGGAAGACCTCACGCTTTTTGATGAAATATATAAAAAGTTGCTGGCGGAAAAGAGTCGACCCAAGATTCTCCTACAGAGTTATTTCGGTGACTTACGAGACATCTATGAGCAATTAATATCTTACGACTTTGACGCCATAGGATTAGATTTTATTGAGGGTAAAGAAAATCTGAGACTGATTGAGCGTTACGGCTTTCCTGCCGGGAAACAATTGTTTGCCGGTGTCGTCAACGGGAAAAATATTTGGATCAATAATTACGAGGAGACGTTAAATCTAATTCACCGCTTGGCAACAGTGACCGGTTCTGCCGATATCGTTATCTCCACCTCATGTTCTCTGTTGCATGTTCCTTACACGGTCAAAAATGAAACGGGGTTGGATGAAAAATACTTGGCCCATTTGGCGTTTGCCGAGGAAAAGCTTTCAGAACTAGCCGAAATTGCCCGCCTCGTAGACAGCCGAGATTATCGCAGCGACAGCTCATATCTTGCCAACAGAGCAATCATCAGTAAAAAGAGCGGTGAAGATTTTCGCCGGGAGGATGTTCGTAGAAAAGTTGCTCTGTTGGAGGAAAAGGATTTTGTAAGAACCCCTTCTTTCGAGGAGAGACGAGAACTGCAAAAGAAGGTACTACAACTTCCACTTCTGCCGACAACGACCATAGGATCTTTTCCTCAGACAACGGAAATAAAAAAACTCAGAAGTCTGTATAAAAAGGGTGAACTTAATACAGATGAGTACGCAAGTGCCATCAAAGAGAAAATTGCCGAAGTCGTCAAATTCCAGGAGTCGATAGGTCTGGATGTGCTGGTACACGGCGAATATGAGCGCAACGACATGGTAGAGTATTTCGGCGAAAAACTCGCCGGTTTTGTTTTTACCAAGAAAGCTTGGGTGCAGTCATACGGGACGCGTTGCGTCAAGCCTCCCATTATTTTTGGTGATGTCAAGCGGCTTGAACCGATGACTGTCGATCTTATCTTATATGCGCAGAGCTTAACTACCAAGCCCCTAAAAGGGATGTTGACTGGTCCCATCACGATTCTGAATTGGTCTTTCGGACGTGAAGACCTATCCGGGAAAGAAGTTGCTTACCAGATAGCGTTGGCAATTAAAGAGGAGGTGGAGGATCTGGAAAAAGCGGGTATAAAAATTATACAAATTGACGAGGCGGCTCTCAGAGAAAAATTGCCGCTTCGCAAGTCAGACTGGCACGTTGAGTATTTAGATTGGGCTATACGAGCTTTTCGGCTTGTCCACTCCGACTTGAAGCCCGAAACGCAGGTTCACACCCATATGTGCTACAGCGAATTCGAAGATATTATCAAAGATATCGAAGAGATGGATGCCGACGTCATTACATTTGAAGCAGCCCGTTCAGAGCTGTCCCTGATAGATGTCTTAAGTGCCAATAATTTCAAAACGGAGGTAGGCCCGGGCGTCTATGATGTCCATTCGCCGCGGGTACCTTCCGTGGAGGAACTGGAAACGATAATTCGAAAGATAATCGATCGGCTTGAGTCTGACAGGGTGTGGATTAACCCCGATTGTGGTTTGAAAACACGCGGGGAAAAAGAGACCACGGAAAGTCTTAAAAACATGACAGAAGCAGTTCGCCTGATTCGTCAACATTCATAATATCAAACTATAGTCTACTCGTATGTCGAAGATAGTTTTTGCTAATTATGTATAAATAAATTTTCGACAGAGTAATATTTTTGTATACAGTCGCTATCGGTTATGAAGATGATTGACACTAAGCTGTAGCTGAGTAGCAGTCAAAGTCATCGCTGTGGTCAGAAAGAATTCATTCCTACGAGTTTATCTTTCCACCGTTGTGTTCACCTCTGAGGCCACGAGCACCGTATGGGGTAAAGTGGACGCCATCTAAAACGAGGTAGTATGTGCGACGTGTAACTACAATTTTTGATGCCTCTCAAGAACAGGCGCGTACTTTAGCTTGTTCTAGACCACGAGTCAAGGTAGATCAAGTAGGGTATTATTTTGGATCTAGATGAGCTGATATCCACTCAGCCAACTCATCTGTAGTTATGTCATCAGATGCAACTCGAACCATAATTGCAACCACATCATCACTCGTGGCAGTTTGCCAGCTGTAGTTATTGCGGGATACAAATTCTCTGAAACACGCATAAGCTGTTCTCTTATTTCCATCTGGAAGAGGATGGTTTTTAATCAGGTGCTTAACAAGAATAGCTGCTTTGCGGGGAAACTCTTCGTAAAACTCTATGCCAGCAAATGATGCGCTTGGAGCACACAGAGCTGACTCGGCAAGATCAACACCAACACCTTTGGCTAGAACTTTTGCCTCAATTCCAAGAACCTTTTCTGCGATAATTAAAAAGTCGGCTAGATCAAGATAATGAGTCGTCACATTTTTGCAAGTTTTTCAAAAACATCACGTTCAGATTCAAACAGATCAGTTAGGCGCTTTTGAAAATCTGGATCAGCCCTTCGAGTGTCGATGTATTCATTTATCGCAACTCGAACCGCTTCGGATACTGACAGGTTATCCGCACGCGCAACTAACTCAAGTGATTCAGCAGTTGTTTCCTGCATGCGAATAGTTGTCGTACGAGTGTGTGTATTCATAATATCAGTATATCACACCTCTTTAGGTTTAATGCTTACGGAAAAGAATCAATCATCTTAAAAGTATCAATTGTATCCTGCTGGAATTAATTCTACAAAATCGCCATTTTGGGAATCAAAACAGTGGGCGAAGTCGCCTTTGTGATCGGAAAGTATTTATAAGTGCGAATTTAAGCGATACCATTGATAAGTTATGCGTTGCCAGTTTAGTTTAAACAAGTCGCATGTTTAGGTGGCATTAATGTTCAGTTCAGTGTAAATTTGAACTAGTTCAAAACCTATTGATAAAAAGATGTAATAAAGTATATATTACGATTAGTACGTGGTTGGAAATTGCATCACAGGTCATGTGTCTGAGTAGTGCGCTCGGTTGAGACATAACCAGGCGTTCTCACTTACCTTGACCAACTAGGTAGGTATTTTATCAGCCTGATGGAACGGGAAGAGTGGTTATGACTGATTTACAATCTTTGGTGGCGCTCACCTATGATGGTCTTGTAGACTTGCTTGTTGGCTTACCCGAAGAGACTTGGGATGCACCGTCGCTTTGCGACAATTGGCAGGTGCGTCATGTCGTCGCTCATATGATAATGCCAGTCCGCTTCACTCCCGAGCAATTTGCTGTCGAGATGGCAGCAGTAAAGGACTTCAACGTCTTCTCCAACACTGTAGCCGCTCGCGATGCCTGCTTACCGATTATAGAACTCCTAGATGCCCTAGGTTCAAAGACGCTTCATGCCTGGCAGCCAGGAATTGGTGGCGCTATTGGTGCTCTTAGTCATGCAGTCATTCACTCGCTTGACATCACTCTTGCCCTTGACTGCCCCTCTACCGCTCCCATTGAGGCTGTGATTTCCGTCCTCGAATATCTCGTCGGGGCCAACGGCACTATTTTCGGCGTTGAGCTTGACGGAGTTCAATTGAGAGCCCTCGACATTGACTGGACTTGGGGAACAGGTCGCAGCGTCAATGCCACTAGCAACGAACTCGTGGCTCTTTTGAGCGGTCGTACGTTGCCCAATGGTCATGCCTTGGAACGAGTCGGTTAGCAACAAGATCGTGACGCCAACAGCTATCAATAATTTTACTCAGCTTGTCGTTTTAGGAGACCTCACTCTTATGGGTAAAATTTATACCGCTAATGCTCATTTTGTCAGGACTGTAGCATAACTAACCAACCCTGCTGCTAAAGAGTCAGCTCCATCTTCTGTAAATAGCAAGGTAGCAAGTTCTGATGGAATGTAGGTGTTTTAATCTTCATTTTCTATTCTAAAAGAACGAATACTTTTATAGTTATTTCTTCAATAACAGGTAAGTAAAAGACTGAAATTGAATAACGTATGTAATCTCGCGATATTGTAAGATAATCCACGCGGGTCATATTTATCATGAGCTTTATTAGTAAATACTGCCCGGTGATTCAACAGCAGTGTTTAATACTGTTATTATAACCTGATTTAGATCAGTGGCAAGTCTAATGTGCCGCTATTTTTCATTTGTGCACTTTGTATAGGCAATAAAATATGTTTTAAATTACAACACGATATGATCTACATCGCGTAAAAGTCTATAAATAAAATACAAATAGTTATTTTTATTCAAAAATGTAGTCTATTTATTTTCAGAAGTTAAATATTACAAGGCTTAACGTTGGCAAATTCTATTCATTATCCGTTATTTCTAGATGTGCTGGCAGATAATTAGTGTAACTGCTTTTGATATCTGCTAAATCTATGTCGACCATATTTTCTATGATCAACCTATCACCATCTGCAGAACCCAGTATTTTATGAGCTATCCCACTGCCATCGGCCAACTCACCGATTAGCGCCGGATACTTGGTGGCCACGACAACGCGAGACGGTGATTCTGAAAAGAGTTCTGCTTCGCTTTGAATGCCCGTTATGAGAGCCCCACATTGTGATTTGATCACCATCTCGCATAACGTTGTAGCCAGACCGCCGGCAGATACGTCATGTATATGGCCGACAAGGTTGTCTCCGGTGTCAAAGTTTTTAGGTTTGCTAAGTTCCTTTCCCTGTATGTCTTCACTGATCTGTTTTCCTACCAGATCGGCGATAAAAGAGATAAACTTTTTGTGATAGCCAAGATCCAATTTGGGAAGGCGGCACTCATGTCGTGTATCCCAGTCGTGTTTATGTAGCTCAGCCCAGGATGAACCGCATAAAGTTTCCTCAGTCGTGCCTAATAAAACCAAACTTTCACCGGGGTCTAATCCTATTGCCGGTGGTTTGGTAGTTATATGTTCGATGAGTCCAACTACGGCTACGACCGGTGTCGGCAAGATATCTTTTCCTTCACTGGCGTTATAGAGGGAGACGTTTCCCCCTACCACCGGTATTTCCAATTCCGTGCAGGCTTTTGCCATTCCGTCTATGGATTCGGAAAGTTGCCACATCACTTCACCGTGTTCGGGGTTTCCGAAATTCAAGCAATTGACAAGTCCTATAGGCTTTGCTCCGGTGCAGGCCACATTCAAAGCAGATTCAGCGACCGTCAAAGCCGTACCCGCTTTCGGGTCTATCGCACAGTAGTTGGGGTTGGCATCGGTCGATAGTGATACCGCTTTACCGGTGAACTCAATATCGGGAGCTGATAATTTCAAGACGGCAGCATCTGCTTCACCGGGAGCACAGATGGTATTGGTAAATAACTGATAGTCATACTGTTCATAAATAAAGGAAGGATCAAGTAAGAGACTCAAGATATCTTCGGCTATCTCATCTCCGGAGCGCAAACCATTTTTCTCGCTGCCTTCAAAATGTGATACCGGTGTCGTTTCGGCGTCAGTGCTTACAGGGGTGATAAAGTCACTCAGTCTGGCCATGGCTTTAGGTGGGGTAATCGGTCGGTGATATTTCGGTGCTTCATCGGCCAAAGTGGCAGCCGGCATATCTGCCAATACCGTGCCCCCGGGTTCTGACAAAATGCGCAGCCGGCTGGGACAGTCTGGGCTATCAGGGACAATATGTCCTATGATGCTTGAGTTAATTTCAAATTTATCACACAGAGACTTTACTTCGTCAAAGTCTTCAGGTTTCACTATGGCCAGCATGCGTTCCTGACTCTCGCTTGTCATAATTTCAGGCGGGGTCATACCATCTTCTCTAAGAGGTATGCAAGAGAGGTAAACGTCCATGGCCACCCGGCCCCTGGCAGCTAATTCGCTGGTAGCACAAGCCAATCCGGCGCCACCTAAGTCTTGGATGGCGACTGCCAAGTGGGCATCAAGCAACGCTAAAGTGGCTTCTATCAAACGCTTTTCTTCGTAAGGGTCCCCAACTTGTACACTCGGCCTTTTTGACGAGGTCTCATCATGGGCCGGTGTTTGTGAGTTGGTGACAGCCTTGGGATTTTCCTGTCCAAATCCCGCCGAAGCTAGGATACTGACCCCGCCTATACCGTCGCGACCGGTAGCTGAGCCTAGGAGTACCACCAGATTTCCCTCACCGGAAGCGCGTCCAAGCACAAGTCTATCTTTTGGTAAAATACCTAAACAAAATACATTGACCAAAGGATTTTGGTTATAGCAGGTATCAAAAGTAATACTGCCACCGACAGTCGGCACACCGACTGAGTTACCGTAACCGGAAATTCCCCGTACAATTCCGTCCAGGAGATAGGCGTTATGGGCGTTTTCTACCGGCCCGGTAAAGAGGGGATCCATCAAGGCAATAGGCCGAGCACCCATCGTAAATATGTCTCTGATGATACCGCCGGCTCCGGTAGCGGCCCCCTGATACGGTTCTATGGCGGAAGGATGGTTGTGGCTTTCTATCCGTAAAGCAATGGCAAGGTTGTCTCCCACGTCGATAACCCCCGCATTTTCTCCGGGTCCCACAAGCACCAAAGGAGATTCGGAAGGCAGTCTACCCAAGTGAACGCGCGATGATTTATAGGAACAGTGCTCGCTCCACATTACCGAATACATAGCCAATTCCAAGTCGTTTGGCTCTCTGGTAAGTTTCGTTTTGATTAAATCAAATTCTTCATCCGTCAAACCGAGTAACAAATGGGCGTTTTCCATAAATACCAGTCTTTCAATAATTATATCTATAGTGCAATGACTTTTTGCCATATATGGCAGGATATATTGTTACGTTCAAGATAACTTCATGACAGAGATACATTCTATCGGGCGGCATCGATAAAAGAGCGTAACAAAATCTGACCGTCTGTCTGTCCAAGGAGCGGATCGGTTGCCCGCTCCGGATGGGGCATCAGACCCACGACGTTTCCATTCATATTTCTTATCCCGGCAATTTGCCCCATGGATCCGTTGACATCTGCTTTGTATCTCAGAACTATCAGGTCGTTTTGCTCCAAGTAATCGAGGGTTTCATCATCACAAATATAATTACCTTCTCCGTGGTTGACCGGCAGACGGAGCTCTTGTCCTTGCTCGGTACCTGAAGTTAGTACCGATTCTTTACTATTTACGACACAGGTAACCGTTTTACAGACAAATCGAACCTGGGAATTTTTACTCAAAGCACCAAGCAAAAGACCACATTCGGTCAAGACCTGAAAGCCATTACATATTCCAAGTACCGGTCCGCCCGCCTCGGCAAATTTTATGACCTGTTCCATGATAGGTGAGAACCTGGCTATGGCACCTGGTCTCAGGTAATCCCCGTGGGCAAAACCACCGGGTAAAACAATCCCACCGCAAGATCCCAACTCGGTTTCCCGATGCCATAGGAGTTCGGCCTTACTGCCAAGATAGTTAATTTGCTTTAGAACATCGTGTTCACAATTCGTGCCCGGAAAGGTAATTATTTTTATCGGATGTGTCATTTTTATTATCCTATATAAATTCTATAACTAGCCGTGAAATCGGCACTGAAAAAACGTTATCAGTCAGCAATTTCATCAATAAATATTTCAAAATATTCCATAACGGGGTTGACAAGTAGCTTTTTACAGATTGCCTGAATGGTTTCATTGGCTTGATCTTTGTCGGTGGCTACAAGAGTAAAGTTAATTACTTTGCCGACCCTTACATTTTTAACGTTATCAAACGACAGTGCGCCAAGAGCCCGTTCTATTGTTTTGCCCTCCGGGTTTGCTATTTGTTCAAGTGGTTTAATAATAATTTGAACCTTATATTCCATAGCTGTCCTTTTTATTTCCAATATTTACAATATCAAAGTCACAATTTGATCTTCAAGACATATCCAGTCAATATCTCTCGCCGGGTATTATTTACACCAGTCCGCAAAACTTCTCGAAGATAGCTGTTCGTATGCATAGATATATCTGGCAAGAGACTTATCTATGACTTCTTGAGGCAGTGGTGGGGGCGGAGAAGACTTGTCCCATCCGCTTTGTTCTGCCCAGTCTCTGATTGGCTGCTTATCAAAAGATACCTGGATCAGGTTTTTCTCGTAATCCTCCAAACTCCAAAAGCGCGAGGAGTCAGGAGTGAGAATTTCGTCGCAAATTGCCAAGCGGCCGTCGATAAGACCAACTTCAAATTTAGTGTCGGCAATGATAATGCCTTTTGCTGCGGCCAACTCAGAGGCAAGTCGGTATGCCGATACGCACAAAGCCTCCGCTTCTTTGAACAGGTCCTTGCCGATCAACTCTTGCGCCTTCTCGGGAGAAATATTTTCATCGTGGCCAAAGTTATTTTTTGTAGACGGCGTAAACAACGGATCGGTTAATTTATCGCCTTGGTGTAATCCGGAGGGCAACTTGATACCATGCATGGTGCCAGATGAAGAGTATTCTTTCCAGGCTGACCCCGCTATATAGCCGCGTACGATGCATTCCATGGGCAACATATCAGCTACTTTTACCAACATGGAACGGCCTTTAATATCTAATGCTTCAATCTCGGAACTCTCGAGTAGGAAGTCTTTGGGATCGGTGGAGATTAAATGTGTTGGGAATTGATCCCGCAAGACATCATCCCAGAACTTGGTGATAGCCGTCAGTACTTTACCCTTATTGGGGATGGTTTCTTTGAAAACGTGGTCAAAAGCTGAGATCCTGTCGCTTGCTACCATGAGCAATTTGTCGTTGCCAACCTGATAGACGTCTCTGACTTTACCCTGATATAAAAGAGGGTACATTTTCAAACGACCTTGTCGAGTTTATCGATGGTGATATGGGTATTTTCAAGGAGTCTCTGTAAGTCAAATGCTTTTTCCAGGACGGTATCCGCTTTATCACTGGGAGAGAGTAAGTCATGTAATTCCTGATCATCATGGAGGGCATCACGGAAGTTGATATTTTCGTTCAGGCATTTCATTGCCACCCTCTGGACTAGGCGGTAAGCGGCATCTCTGGTCAAACCGCTTTCTACAAGTGCCAGTAAAACTGTCTGAGAAAATACAAGTCCGAGCGAGCCTTGCAAGAGATTCTTTTCCATTCTTTCTTTATTTACCGTCATGTTTTCTATCAGGTAAGTCGCTTTTTTTACGGCATAGTAAGAAAGTATGCTGGCATCGGGTAGAACAATTCTCTCTACGGAGCTATGAGAGATATCGCGTTCATGCCAAAGAGAAATATTCTCCAACCCAGATACCAGATATCCGCGGAGTACTCTCGCTATTCCTACCAGTCGCTCGCTCAAGATGGGATTTCTCTTATGAGGCATGGCCGAGGACCCTTTTTGACCCTCCCTAAAGGGTTCCAAGACTTCACTGACTTCGCTTCTTTGTAGGTGTCTTATTTCCGTGGCTATAGCTTCGATCCCAGAGCCAAGCGAGGCGATAGCATATAAGTATTGGCTGTGTCGGTCACGGGCGATCACTTGATTGGCCGGCACCGGCTCTAAACCCAAAGCTTCGGCAACGTATGCTTCTACCTCAGGACTTAAGTTGGAGTAAGTTCCCACGGCCCCGGAAAGTTTAGCCACGCTCATCTGTTTTGTCGCTTCTTTCAGGCGGTTTAAATCTCTGTCGATTTGGAAACACAGCAGGGCCATTTTGACCCCGAAAGTTGTGGGCTCGGCATGTATACCATGAGTTCTACCTAGACAGTAGGTATTGCGGTGCTCGATGGCTTTGGTTTTTAGGGCCAAGACCAAGTCATGGGTGGCTTCGATCAGCAATTGACCGGCTCTTGCCAATGTAAGTGAAAGAGCGGTGTCGACAACATCAGAAGACGTCAATCCATGATGGATATAGGGCCCGGCAGGTTCTCCTATTTTGTCTTGCAGCACGTCTACGAAAGCGGCTACGTCATGGTCTGTGATCTTCTCTCTCTCGTTGACCAGATTCACAAACTCTTGATCTACAACAGGGGCTTTTTCCCTTGCTTGTGTCGCATAGCTTGAGTTGACTAAGCCTAGTTTGGCTTGAGCCTCCAAAGCTAGAAGCTCAATCTCGACAAATGTCGAAAGACGGGCTTCGTCAGTGAACAATGAAGCCATTTCTTTCAATTGATAGCGTTGGATCATTTAGTGTACCCTTTTATCCAGTTGTAAATTTCCGTCAAAAATTGAGAGCTTTATTTGCCTAGGTGTGACGCGCCAAATGAGTCGTACTCATTGTCCATAAAGATCTTAGAGAGGGACAAATTGGTCACGTCCCGGACCTACTCCGACAAAAGACACCTTTGTCTTACTGTAGTGCTCGATCAAACTAATGTAATCAACAGCCTCTTTGGGGAGATCCGTCTTTGTTTTGGCAGATTCCAAGTCTTTACTCCATCCGGGGAGTTGCTCGTATATGGGTTTTGCCACTTGGAATTTTGCTTGCTGGTAGGGTAGCTTGGTGTATTTCTCGCCGTCGATGTCGTAAGCGACGCAGACGTTGATCGTATCGAATCCAGAAAGTACGTCTAGTTTGGTCAATGCTATTTCCGAGACTGAACTCAGGCGAATAGCGTGGGACAACATAACCAAATCCAGCCAGCCGGGACGGCGTTTACGGCCGGTGTTGGTGCCGTATTCGTGTCCTCTGTCTATTAAGATATCGGCTGTCTCGTCTGTCAATTCGGTTGGGAAAGGTCCTGCGCCGACTCTGGTCACGTAAGACTTGGCAATGCCGACGACTCTTGTGATATGCATCGGGCCGACGCCTGCTCCCACGCATGCCCCTCCGGCCGTCGGGTTGGATGAGGTAACAAAAGGATATGTGCCGTGATCAAGGTCGAGGAAAGTGGCCTGTGCTCCTTCCAGCATGACGTTTTGACCATCTTCTAAGGCATCGTGGATGAGTCCTACGCTATCTTGGACCATCGGCGCTATTTGAGGAGCCAGTTGAGTCAGATATAGGTCGGCAATTTCACGGATGTCTAAGCTCAGACGATTGTAAACCTTGGAAAGAATGGCATTTTTTTCATGGAGAGCCACTTCCAACTTCTGCATGAAGATATCTTTATCCAGCATATCTTGAACCCGCAAACCGGTTCGACTCGCTTTGTCGGCATAAGTGGGACCGATCCCCCTCTTGGTGGTACCGAGTTTATTACGCCCCAGCATTCGTTCGCTGAGCTTGTCGAGTTCGTAATGATAAGGCATGATCAAATGGGCGTTGGCCGATACGACCAATTTGCTGGTATCAATACCGCGGGCGTTTAATTTTCGGCATTCATCCACCAAAACCGCAGGGTCGACGACAACGCCGTTTCCTATGACGGGTGTAATATGGGGATATAGGACGCCTGATGGTACGAGTTGGAGAGCAAAGCTTTCTTCTCCCACCACTATCGTATGGCCTGCGTTATGTCCGCCCTGGTAGCGGACTACATAGTTCATATCTTTGGCGAGAAGGTCTGTTAGCTTACCCTTTCCCTCGTCACCCCACTGGGTTCCAATGACGATGGTAGCTGGCAAGTTACTCCTTTTAGGTCTTAGGATAAAATCCTAGCCTAAATAATGATAGGGTTTTCCCAGTTTTATCAAAGAGTCTTTCGTCACTTAATATTTTTCAAAAAGCTCAAGTAAACAGCTCAATCAGATAGGTATTTTTCTTGATGTAAGTTACCAAAAGTAAAAAGCATGCAAGAAGAAAAGCTCTTCATTTCCTGCTGTCGGTATTTTTGGTTATGCAAAGCGCTTTGTTGTAAGCATAGGGAAAGTTTGATTTCGTAAAGTCTAATCCGTTCCTTTATGCGGTAATACATCATAGATATAGCCCGTTCGTTGTCGGTTCCTATCTATGGAAAAACTGTATGGAATTAATCACAAAACAGCAACAGAACCCATCTAATTTATGCTTTTGTGTTGCTTCTATCAGCATAGCTTGATAACAAATAGGCGAATATAACCGATTCCAGAAGTCATTGTCGGTTGTGAGATAAATTAATCCAACCAAATATTTTTAGTTTTGGTCCTCGCCTTGCTAAATCTAAAGCTCTATATGAGAGAACAAAATCTCAAAGACCAGATAGATGTATTTACGATAAAACCCACGGCTGGAGAGCGACTTCTAGAACAACTTGGGTTATCCCGTCACTATCAGAACTACGAGAAGGGGAGAAATACCACCTAGCAATTGTAGTAAATGCGTTAACTGAGTTGAGAGTCACTGGTGTGCGGCAACAGATATGGATAGATTTTCCGTTTTATACTCTCCGGCCAAGTCAAGTACCGTAACGCTAAAAGATGAAGTACCGGTTTTATTCGGTGTCCCTGTAATCTGACCCGTCAACGAGTTAAGGTGAAGACCATTTGGCAGCTTCCCACGTGATAAGTACCAATCGTATCCAAAAATGCCACCTGATGCAGATAGATGGGCAGAATAGTGAGTATTTAGAGTAGCAGATGGGAGAGTGGATTTTGAAAAGTCAAGTCGGTGATTCCCTACGACATAGATGGAGTTACTAGTTGGACTTCCTATATACATATTCCCGGCTGAGTCAAAAGTAGTGGTCAGCGGGAATGGAGATGCCAGAGCGGGATTGATCGTCTTGAGTACCGTGGCTTTATTTGCCCGGATATATTGGCCAAAGATAGCACCGGAGTGCTTGGCAATGACCGTGACGAAGCCCACCCCACTTGCATTTGAGTTATTGAAGCTTGTCATATACATATTTCCGACGGAATCAAAAGCAATTCCTATCGGGAAGACAACCTTCTTAGTAACATCTAGTACTGTGGCTTTATTTGCCCGGATATATTGGCCAAAGATAGCACCGGAGCGCTTGGCAATGACTGTTATATAGTCTATCCCACTTGGAGCCAGAGCGTAGCTGCTGCTGTTTGCAATATACATATCTCCAGAGTTAAAAGCAATGCCACCTAGGAAGAGAACCTTCTTAGCGGCATCTAGCACTGTGGCTTTATTTGCCCGGATATATTGGCCAAAGATAGCACCGGAGCGCTTGGCAATGACCGTGACGAATCCTAATTTTTTTGTGTATGAAACAGAGTCGTTTACAATATACATATTCCCGGAGTTAAAAGCAATCCCAGTCGGGTAATCAAGTCCCTTAGCGGCATCTAGCACCGTGGCCTTATTTGCCTGTATGTATTGGCCAAAGATAGTACCGGAGCGCTTGGCAATG
>JAJZMK010000098.1 GCA_021798275.1 Actinomycetes bacterium
CAAGAAGAGATTTTTTGGAGTTTTGAAATTCATCTTCACTACAGACAAGCGCATCAGCTATTGCCAAAGCCGTTGCCTCGGCAATTTCGGTAATTTTTCTTTCGTTTCTCCCGTGTATTCTGATAACTTCACCGATAGAATTGGCAAAATCCGCATAGGGATCCGCGGAGATTGTTTGTTCTCTCAAAGTGTCTGCTTTATCTGTACTCTCTTCACAACCACAGGAAGACCGTATTACCAAGGAGGTATTGATCATGTATTCCTTGTCTTCAATATATCGGCCGCTGATTTTTTCCATCAATAACTGTGTTGCTCTTACTCCGAGTTCGACAAAGTTTTGCCGTATAGTGGTAAGAGGGGGAAGCATGAGTGAGCCCTGTTCGGTATCGTCAAAGGCGACAATGGCTTGATCTTTTGGAAATTCATAACCATGTTTGCCGAGCTCTTTCATTAAACCGATTGCGATAAAATCAGTTGCACACACTAAAGCTGTGGTAGAAAACCCGTTCTCCATGATCACTTCGGCGGCCTGCTTGCCGGCACTTTCGATGAGATTGTCGACCTCGATAATCATCGCGTCTTCAACCGACAAACCGTGTTTTACCATAGATGATTTGTACGCTACAAATCTTTCCTTGATATCGTTTTGCATATTACAACCCACAAAGCCTATCCGGCTATGGCCATGGCTTACAAGATGAGCGATAAGTTGTTCGACACCCAACTTATTGTTCGGTGAGACGCTTGGACACTCAAAATTTTTTACTTTATGGCTGACCAAAACTACCGGTTTGTGCAATTCCTTATTGTATGTATACAGCAATTCATCAGGTACGGCATCAACAAAGGAGATCAGGCCAGCAAACTCATCACTGGCTATATGGTCATTGATGGCAAAGTAAGGATCATTTGGATCGGTACCCATCAAATCATGAGTCTGAATACCTATTACGCTGCCTCCGTAATAGGAAGCCTCGTCTACTACCCCGATTAACACTTCACTAAAAAAAGACGATGCTAGCATAGGAGATAATACGCCTATGAGAATCGGAGATTGCATCCGGGTACCGCTTGGAACCACAATACGCTTAGCCATATAATAACAAACGGACGAAATGGCTAAAAATTCTTGTAAAATATGCCATTTGTCAAAATATTTTGATTTTACAACTATCAAAATAATAAAAAACCAGCTAATGCGATTTTGATATCTACGTCAGACTCACCGATGCCCGGGGAAGCTTGAGTATTTACATAATTTTATGTCATCTCAAACAAAAATTCTGGTACGTTTTGCCTGCCCGGTGTGTTTTGATAAGGACAAGGTGATGACATCTAAAGAATTGTAAGTTATTTTACCAGCCTAATCAACAAAAGAGTCTGTTGCTCGAAGTGTTTCAAGGTCGCAAAGCAATCCCGACGAATGTAATTGAACTCATGACGATCAAGAGGACTATTGAGACGGCCAAGTAAATGTTGAAAGCTCTTTTGGAAAATTTATAAGCAGCCACTATTACCAGAGGAAAAGCTGTAATCAATAACCTTGGATTTGGAGGAGTGCGGGTTGAGGTCAAGCTCAGAAAACTTATCCCGAGAGTCCAAATAAAGGCAGGGAGCGAGATGATCAATTTAGGTTTTACGAGATGATATAGAAAGATGAGAAGGTAAAGAGCTCCCGCAAGAGCAACTATATAGTTGAGGTTGATATTATGATAGTTAAAGTGCTTAAAAGAAAATTCACCGGCTAAAATTTTACCCTGGTCGTAAAGAGCCAAAGGAGTTGTGCTTTCTTTCCACCCGTAATGTTGTGCGTTGTAAGCTGCCAACGGAGTACCAGTCCAGATCCAAAGAGCGATTCCAAAGAGTGAAATACCAGCGAGACTGATCGCTATTGCCCCCAAAGCCCTTTTCTCCCGCCTCGTTTGCTTCGGCTCCTTTTTCAATTCATAGAGAAAAGCAACGAAAAAAACAGGGATGATAGCCAAAGCATCCGGTGCCGTGGCTGTCGCGAAAAATCCCAATATGCCGGCTAAAAGGTATTTTCTCTTTTGAACCAACAAGAGAGCCCCCATGATCAAAGGGATCAAGATGCCCTCCGAATAGACCATGGAAAAAATTATGGCACCCGGGAAAAAGCAGTAGAGAACTACGGCCCGTCTCGATATGTTCTTGTCCGTCCAACCCGTTACTAATTTATCCAAGAGTATCGTAGAGATGAGTCCACCTATAAAATTAATCACCAGACCGGCTATCAGTAAGTTTCCGGCCATCAGCCTGGCAACAAGCCACATCAGCATGGAATAGAAAGGTAAGAATCCAAGGGTGGTTTGATAGTGTAACGGATGCTTCGGGTATCCCCTCGACGCCAATCTGATATACCAGACCCCATCCCAATTGGACAGTTCGCTTGAGAGGTGGGAATGTTGCAAAAAAGCATTTACAACAGCAATGAGCAAAAATAGTGCATGTGAAGCGACATAAATGGTCAACAAAAACTTATTGGAAAGTACCCAACAACGTATTGTCCTATACAACCGGCTGCCTGAGACTAAATGACTTTGGCTACCTGTAAAATCATTCCGGGTGGGTTTATTATCCTGCTTGTTCTTTAGTATTAGATTAGACATCATTTTCAAAACGCATCTGTTGATAAATTTGATTCACAAACGCCGCGTCTATCCTAACATGAACATTCACCTATTTTTATAAATAACAAGCTTTCAGAGAAGGTCGCTACTTGAGTAAACATAAAAATACTCAGACACCTGTGATTAAATGCTTCCGCAAAGTGTAGTGAAATTGGCCCATCGCCAATCTATGGCTCAATATTGACAATATATTTAGTACCCGTAACCTCAAAGTTCCCGTAATCTCAAAGTTCAATGCGAGATTCCAAAACGGCCTCATAGTCGAGCGGTTTATAAATACGTCTGCCATATAGATAAGCGGCCAACCCCAATGCTAATACCAGCGGAGCATAAGAAGAAGGTATGTCCAAAATACCGTTTGGCTTCACCAGGACAGATACTACAACGAGCGAGATCAGGAAAAACGCAGAGCTACTAAAACGTTTATCTAAGACGACAAAAACGATTCCCCAGCTAAAATACCATGGCCAGGTGGCAGGTCCGAGTATCACGGAACAAATAAAAAGTGTGGCTAAATTGATAACCAAATTATCCCACCTAACCCTGAAAGAGGCACGAATCAGAATCAGGATAAAAGCTACCACGTTGACCTTGGCAAAGAAAGGCTCCAAATGAGTGGCATCCAAATAAGGGGAGATTTTAGAAAGTACATCCCCAAGCGTGATGCCAAGTTCGGTAGACAAAGTAATAGCTAAATGCACTTTACCGGGAGCGGAAATGATATTAGTGGTAATCCAATCTAAACCTGTTTTCAAAACAATACTCAGCCCGGCCATCATGGCTGTAAAAATAAGAATATAGCGGAGTGCTGACAGACATTTTTCTCTGAATGTAGCTTGTGTTTTAATGATACAAATCACCAAAAGATAGACCGGCAAGACAGCAGGCACCTTGATGGTCACCGCTACAGCCAGCAGCAAGAAAGAGAGTGCCAGCTTATTATTCCTGGCCAGCCAAACAGCTATTACTACCAACGCGACCATCAGAGCATCATTATGTCCGGCACTTATCAGATCGAATAAGACAAGTGGACTGCCTATGGCTACCCAGCGCACCAAAGAGCGGTCAACGTCAAATTCCTGTGCCAACTTATCCAAACCATAAGCTGTCAAAGCAACACCGAAAACCTCAACCAATCTCAATAATATGATTGCCACTTGTAAATTCCCGCCAGCGATATTAAATGCAAAAGAGGAGATAGCGATAAAAAGCGGCCCGTAAGGGGAAGTTGTTTTTCTCCAAAAAGGTGATACGGATCTAAGAAGGGCTATCTGATGCAAATGCCCAAGAGTAATGGGGGCAACGCTATATGGATTATAACCTAAATGCCACAGCTCACCTTGGGCCAGGTAACTATACATGTCCTGACTAAACAAAGAGGGACCAAGAACAAGAGGTATAGACCACAAGAGAATAACGACTCCGATAGATTTGCCACTCGCCATGGCGCTGCCAGAAGAGAACTTTTTCCCAAAATAGCTTGTTATATGGGTTATATGTATTTTATCACCGGCCAACCGTAGAGCTTGGATAAGCCACGATATACAGACCAAAAAGATACCAAAATAAAATAGAGCTTCTCTCGGTGCTTGTGCTCCCGGCCAGTCACTAACATACCACCATTTGGGGGAATTGGAAGCAAGTAGTCCGGCTCCGAAGTAAGACACAAAGCAGGTGCCGATCAACCCCAACAGCGTCCAAATTGAAAAAATAAATTTCAAGGAAGCGGCTCTTCTTTTTATATTTTCTGTAGTAATCATGTCATATAAAAGCTGGCAAAGACCTCTTGATAATGGAAAAGGCTAAGTCTAGCACCTATAAAGTATTCATAAAGCTCTGTATCCAAATAGGTGTTTTGATGTTGTTTATATCCATGCCGCTGGGTTACTTTAGTGACTTTACAAATTGTATTGTTAACTAAAGTGTTATTATACCTACACTCTATCTCAAGTAAGTATCTAGGAAAAATTTCATGAAGTTCAGAATTAAAAAAATTATGCCCCTAAAAGTTATCCGGGTATCCTAACATCGCTATACAAGACCAACTTGTTCAAGAGATATCTACGATACATTGGATAGGATAGACAAATACTAGATATAACAGACTCCTAACCGGAAGATTACAGACATGACTTGTCTGGGTGGGATAATAACGATATATTTACTGTTGCGTCGAGATGAGGGGATTAAAAATGTTGACAAAACACCATATCAAAGCCAGGCATACATCGAAATTATTCGCTATTTTACTGTCTCTGGCTCTATCTTTTGCGATTACTACGCCAAGTTTTGCAAGCCAAAAAACCAATACGCCATCTTCAACTCACCATGTCTTTGGAACTCACACCAAGAAGACCGGTAAGCCGATCGGGAAATTGAAGAAACAGGTTCAAAAGAAAAAGGGAACAAAGAAAGTCAAAAAACCGGTTCCTGTTTCTCCTTATGCCACATATTGTCCAAGCATTGGTACCCCAATTGCTGCATATATTGCCCAATACCATCTTCCCGGTATAGGTAAAGTGTGCTTTGACAGTTTCGGGACGCCGCATTTCCAGGTCGTATTACAGCCGCCGCTTGTAACCAATATAGGAAAGGGTCAGAAGCTGGCAATGGTTCCCTACTCCTTTCCCGGATCTGCGGTATTGTCTTCTGCAAACTTTATAGCGGTGCTGAACGTTCCCAAAAAAGGAAACGTCAGGATGGCCGAAATTCTGTTTCTCGGCTACCCACTCAACCCACAAGATAATAAATTGCACCTAAAGCAGAAAGTACAAATTATCCTGGATGCCTCCAAAGTTAAAAAACTTACGCCAACAATGCCGTTGACTTTGCTTAACAATTGGATTCCAAGATACAACTCCTTTGCCAGAGGCAAAGGAACGATGGTAAGCGTTTGTGCAATATCACAATACTCAAATATCGTACCGGCCTCAAACAGACCTTATGCCGAGTATAGGTTTAACTTCGTCGTCCGAGGAGGCCGCTTCGAACTGGCCACAGCGGTAGCAAGACACATCTTGGACGGTCGATACCTACCTTGTAACAAAATATAACTGAGCAAACAACTCCCGAAGTACCGAGAAGTGCAAATCACATCTCAATG
Source organism: Actinomycetes bacterium (assembly GCA_021798275.1). Taxonomy (GTDB): domain Bacteria; phylum Actinomycetota; class Acidimicrobiia; order Acidimicrobiales; family Bog-793; genus JAJZMK01. The sequence continues at coordinate 5,752 of JAJZMK010000098.1, forward strand.
CAAGCACATTAAAATAGAAGTTACCGTCACTGATCGGAGATATTTATGATCTCGAGGTTCGTGACGGTAACTTTTTTAGTTTTTAGTTAACTATCCCTAAAAAAGCTCCGCATTTCTATCGAGCGGATCGGGACTACCTGTAATAAATACTTTCGATCTGTAGCAAATATCGGCAGATGAACGTCCCGTAGCTATCTCATACTCCCCGCCGTCTACATACCATCCCGGTTGTGTTCTGTGTAGAAAAACATCCTTAGAGCCATGTGAATAAAGCAAATTTGAATTGGACTTGACAAGTTCCTCCCATTCCTTGTCGCCTGAGTCATAGTAGGCAAAATCTCTTTTGTGGAAGTAAAAAGAGAGAGACTTACTCTCACCCGGCAAAACGGTAACTTTGGCAAACTTTTTCAACTCTTTTACCGCCCTGTGCAAATGATTGGCATTTTCAGTTGCCACAGGCGATACGTACAACTGGACGACTTCGGTTCCCTTTCTGAGGGAAGTATTGACCACCTCCATCTTGACCTCAAACAGGGTTTTGTCGTCTTTAGATACTATAATCTCGGGCTCTTTGATGTCAAAATCAGCATAAGAGAGGCCATAGCCGAAGGGATAGAGGACCTCTATTTTTCTCTTTTCATACCAGCGGTATCCGATAAAGATTTGCTCTGCGTAAACTATCTTGCTGTTTACTCCCGGAAAATTACAAAATGCCGGCGTTTGCTCGAGATGTAGCGGTATTGTCACGGGAAGTCTGCCAGAGGGCTCAGCGATTCCAAGCAGAACGTCACATAGAGCAGGAGCCATCTCCATGCCTCCAAAGAAAGCTTGGAGTAGTGCCGGACATCTCTTGGCCCAGGGCATCAGCACGGGAGTACCAGAGTTGACAACAACGATGACGTTCTTATTTACTCTAAGCACTTCATCGACCAATTCATCCTGGCCCAGGGGAAGAGCAAGTCCGTGTTTGTCATAACCCTCGCTTTCTGTAACGTGATCCGTACCGAGTAGCAAAATAACGTATTGCGCTCTTTTTGCCAGTTCGCATGCTGCCTTGATATATTCTTTGGAAACCTCCTTGGTATTCTTTGTCTCTGTATCGTACTCTTCACCTACGAGAGACAGTACTTTGGCCTGTGGTAATTTCGTTTGCAGCATATCTGAGAATGAGTACGTTACATGGGGTATCACTCCGGCCGACCCGCCACCCATAATGGAGAGCTTGTCACTGTTTGGACCTATTACAGCCACATCATTGACTGCGGCATTATCAAGTGGCAATAAGTTATGGTTTTCAAGCAGCACCATAGCTGATGCTGCCAGCTCATATTGAATTTTTCTGTCGGCTGGTCTATCGCTTGGAGACTCCCCCGCTAAAGCAGAGTTTTCTATTCCTTGCAACTTGCTGATATCTGGAGACGAGAGATCAGAAGCAGGTGAATTGCCATTTCGTTCAGAAGCAGCTCTTTCTTCTTTCAGCATACCAAGAGCTTTTTTTACAGAAAAAAGTTCTGCCCTCTTTAGCACGTTCAATAAATTACA
>JAJZMK010000005.1 GCA_021798275.1 Actinomycetes bacterium
AGCAAAAAGGGTATTGAGTAAAGCTACGGCTTCTACTTTAACCAAAATGTTTGAAGGTGTTATCCAGAACGGAACCGGTATAGCCGGGTGTGTTCCTGGATATAAAGTGGCCGGTAAAACAGGTACTGCTCAAGTTCCGTCGAAAACATCTTTGGGTTATGTGACTGGAGACTGGAATGCCACTTTTGTGGGATTTGCCCCAGCCGAGGATCCCGCTATCTCCGGGATAGTCTTTATGCATCACTCCAATCCCATATACGGAGGGGCGGTATCGGCGCCGGTATTTTCCGAAGTTATGCGTTATGCCCTCCGTCATTATGGTATAAAACAACCTAAGGGAAGTACCGGCCCGGGTCAAGGGCTTTGTTCGCCTCAAGGTGCACTATTGGCAAGACAATCAGGTTTGGCACTCGGACAATGACTATTCTGGCAGAAGGTAGTGTTGTAAGGTCGGCGAGAGAGTTGATTGCCCTGGTGAAAAAAGCTGAGGTGGGTAAGTCGGTGTTGCTGGAAGATTTGTTGGAAAAAATAGACTGTTTGGCGGTACTTGGAGATCCTCGCGGCGTGGAAATCACTTCCGTTGTCTGGCACCATGAACAGGTTACACAAGGCGCTCTCTATTGCTGTCTGCCTGGTCAGCACTTTGACGGACATGACTTTGCCGCCAAGGCGATCGCCAAAGGAGCTGTTGCCTTGCTGTGCGAACATTCCGTTTTCCCAGCTACGGCGACTCAAAGCGTACATATATATAAAAAAGAAGATATAGGGGAAAGTATAGATCCTGATGTCAGATCTTATGTCGGAGAAAATCAAGAAGACGTATCAGCAAAAGATCAAGGTAACTCCGCGACTGATTCTATAGTGCAAGTGGTGGTGGAAAAAGGAAAAACCAGGGTAGCCATGGCTCAGGCCGCCTGTACATTTTTTGGTAATCCTGCTACGGACTTACTCATGGTCGGCGTCACGGGCACAAACGGGAAGACCACTACCACTTTTATTTTGAAATCAATTTTCGAATCAGCCGGCATTCCAACCGGCGTGATAGGAACTCTGGATGGGGCGAGGACGACTCCGGAAGCTCCTGAGCTGCAGAAGGTACTTTCAGCTTATAAAGAAGCGGGCTATAAAGCTTGTGTGATGGAAGTCACTTCTCACGCTCTGGCTCAGGACAGGGTATACGGGATTTGTTTTGACATGGCTATATTTACCAATTTGAGTCAGGATCATTTGGATTACCACGGCTCGATGGACGAATACTTTAAAGCAAAAGCTAAATTGTTTACAACCAACATGGCAAAGGTCGGTATAGTCAACATCGATAATGCATACGGCAGGCGTCTTATGGAGCGCAGTGAGATCAAAGTCATCCCTTACGGACTAAAAGACGTCGACCAATTGGATATAGGTCCCAACGTCACCACGTTTGTTTTTGATAATTATCGGGTCCGACTTTCCCTGGGAGGGTTGTTCAACGTCGAGAATGCTTTGGCTGCCGCTACGGCGGCCAAAGCATACGGTATTTCAGCCAAAGATATAGTGGCCGGCATTTCGCAAGCCTCCGGAGTCCCGGGACGCTTTGAACAGGTGGAATCAGATAACGGGGTAAGAGTCGTGGTAGATTTTGCCCATACCCCGGATGCCTTGGACAAAGTATTGCAAGCGGCGCGTTCGGCTTTACAAGATCCATCCGCCAGATTGACAGTGGTTTTTGGTTGTGGTGGGGACAGAGATAAAGGGAAAAGGCCTGTTATGGGCCAAGTGGCTTCGGTATTTGCCGACAGAATTGTTTTGACATCTGATAACCCCAGAAGCGAAGACCCTCAGTCGATAATCGACCAAATTTTAGCCGGTATTAACTCGTCAGCAGCCGTAGAACTCCACGTCGAAGCAGATAGACAGAAAGCGATTGAATTTGCACTTCGAACTTCGAAACCGGGTGATTTGGTTTTGATTGCCGGTAAAGGGCATGAATCAACCCAACAAATCGGAAATATGACGGTTCCTTTTGACGATAGGAAAGTGGTAAGTCAATTTTTAGATGCCGACGCCGATCCTTTCAGCGAGCCGATTGTTTGGCCAAGCACCGCCGCTATGTTCGCCAAACGCGCTCAATACGATTCCATTGATCAGACGCTTTTATATCGAGACAGCGAGCAGACGCCATGATCGCCATCTTTACGGCAGGTGGGATTTCCATATTGATTTCCGCGTTCGGAACCCCTATTTTTCTGCGTTTCTTGAAAAGAAAGCGTATCGGCCAGCAGATCAGGGAAGACGGTCCGGCCGGTCATGCTTGGAAAGCCGGAACGCCGACCATGGGCGGCATTATGATGATAGTGGCCGTAGTAGCGGGATATCTTCTCAGTCATATAGGTACCGGTACGACTTTCACGAGGCAAGGAGTTCTGATTATTGCCGCCGTTATAGGCTCAGGCATGATAGGTCTCTTGGATGATTTCATCAAAGTCAGCCGGAAGAGAAGTCTGGGCCTTGATAAAAAAGCAAAGATTTTTCTCCAAGTTTTGGTTGGTGTGGGATTTTCTTTGGCAACCGCTTATTATGCACACGGTGACAAGACGTTTTCCTTCACAAGATTTAACTTTCCCTACATAGTTTTGCCGGTAGCACTCTGGGCGTTGTGGGGAACATTTGTGATTGTCTCGGAATCAAATGCCGTCAATCTGACAGATGGACTGGATGGTTTGGCGGCAGGTTCTTCGGCTTTTGCTTTTACCGGTTTAGCTCTTATAGGCTATTGGTTGTCAAGGCACTACGCTATCTATAAGATCCCCATATCACATGCTGTAGACATGGCTGTTGTGGCTTCTTCACTGGCAGGTGCCTGCGTGGGTTTCCTGTGGTGGAATGCCGCTCCGGCCAAAATATTCATGGGTGATACCGGCTCCCTGGCAATCGGTACGGGTCTGGCCTGTCTGGCATTGCAGATGAATGTGGCTTTGCTGTTACCTATTTTAGGAGGACTGTTTTTGATAGTTACCCTTTCGGTTATCATACAGGTCATAGCCTACAAAGGCTTTGGTAAACGTGTTTTTCGAATGGCACCTCTGCATCATCATTTCGAGTTGGTGGGCTGGCCGGAGACAACCGTAATAGTCCGTTTCTGGATTATTTCCGGCCTCTTTACGGGTCTAGCTCTCGGAGCTTTTTATGCCGACTACTTAAGCGTCAGGGCTTTGCACTGATGGCGGCCCCAACCTCTTCGCCGACTGTAAAGGCGACTGCGAAAAAAGCACAGCCTCCGAAGCTGAGCGTTGTCAGAAGCTCAAACTCCGTACCAAAGCGACGTTTCGGCCAAAATATAACCGGCTCAAAAGCTATTGTGTCCACACATGCTACAGAAGTAAAAAAGCAAACACAGCCTATTAGTAAAGCACCGAAAACACAACTGGACAGAGCTTTATCAAATCAGCAAAAAGCTTATAACTTGAGCAAACTGGGCGACATGCGTGCCAAAAGAATTACGATACTGGTCTTCATGCTGTGTATTTTCGGTGTCGTCATGTTGTTTGCCGCTTCCGCCGTTACCTCCACGGTCAACGGTGGTTCGCCTCTCAGTCTGACACTCAAGCAAGTTCTTTGGATTTCTTTTGGTGCCGTAGGTTACTTTATCTGTAGCAAGATGTCTTTGCAAAAAGTACGGGATTTGGCCAAACCTTTACTTCTCATTACCGGCATTTTGTTGTTTGTGGTTCTTTTGCCGGGTATTTCCAAGCACGCAGGAGGAGCCAGCCGTTGGATCGGAATAGGACCTATCGATGTTCAACCTTCGGAATTGGCCAAACTGGCATTTGCCATTTTTATTGCTGACTTGATCGCCAAACGCCAACACACGAAGCATTATTTTCAGCAGCTGGTACTGCCCATAGCTTTTATGTCAACGATATTTGGTATTATGATTATGCGTCAACCCGATCTCGGAACGACGATTATCGTCATTTCCATCGCTCTGGTAGAGTTAGGAGTGTCGCGTTTACCCAAGAAGATTTTTGCCGCCACTGTTTTAGCCGCTGTCGGAGCGGTGTTGTTCTTATCTCTCTTGGAACCATACAGGGTCAAACGTCTGCTTACATTTCTGAACCCCTTTGCGCATGCCAGCGGTTCCGGTTATCAACTCGTGCAATCGATTCTGGCTCTTGGACAAGGCCATATATTTGGAACCGGACTGGCCAGTTCTCCTATGGCATGGGGACTCCTGCCCAATGCCCAAACAGATTTTATTTTTTCCGTCGTAGGTAACGACATAGGTCTGGCCGGAACCATTTCTATCCTCGCGGCGTTCACGTTTCTATTTATAATGGGCGTAAAAGTTGCCATAGCTGCCGAGGACGTCTTTACTTCCCACTTGGCCATCGGATTGGTGGCACTTATTTGCGGACAGGCATTTTTGAATATAGCCGGAGTAATCGGTATTTTGCCAGAGACTGGCATACCGTTACCCTTTTTCTCCTCGGGCGGATCTTCGTTGATAGTGGCGCTGACAGCCTGTGGCCTCTTGGTCAATATTTCCAGACATCATTCAACTGTAACAGTTCCAAAGAAAAGCCGTTTTAGTACTAAGAAAGTAGCGACTAAGCGAAAGTCAAGTTCGGGGTATGATAGGAGAGAAGCTTATGTCAAAGAACACTTTGGTTACGCTTATATGGCCTCGGCCGATGAAATTTTTTTTGATCCAGTCATCGAGCAAAACCCGATAAGTACTTATCGCTCTAGAAAAGATTCTTTCGATACAGGTAGGGTTGATACCAGAAGGACATGGACATAGAGTCTTTTAAAAAGAAAAGCTAACGCACGGATATAAAAGAGTTAGATGACACCCAAAGCACCAGATCAAAACCATAAAATTGTCTTTGCCGGCGGCGGAACAGCCGGTCATATTATGCCGGGTCTAGCCGTTGCGGATGCCCTTTTGGATTTGGGATACACTAAAAACGATATTTTGTTTATGGGTTCTCAAAAAGGGATGGAAAAAAGTCTTGTCGAAAAAGCCGGTTTTGAGACGGTCCTTTATAATACCAAAGGTCTCTTGCGTCGGATTTCTTTTGCCAATATCGATGCTATGACAAAATTTCTTTTCCACAACGGGAAGTCTTTTATTTCTGCTTATTCATATCTGAAAAAACACAGGCCGAAAGTTCTGGTCATGCTCGGCGGCTATGCCGGCTTCATCCCGTCTTTTGCCGCTGTGTGCTTGCAGATTCCGACAGTTGTCGTCAACGTAGATACCGCTCCAGGCCTGTCCAATAGGATTATCGGTCGCTTTGCCAAGGTCAATACATTGCCGTTCGCCAGTCAAAAGATCAAGCGTTCCCTCGTCATCGGGACCCCTATTGCTAAAAGGGTTTCCGATTTGACCAATTTTTTACTAAGTGGCGACGAAGGCGGCAGAATCTCACACCTTAGGGAATTTGCCAGCGACGGATTTTTAAATAAACTGCCGCTTGGGGTAGCAAACGACATAACTAAGGAAAGTTCGCTGGAGAACACGGATTTAGAGTTCCTTGTATTGAGCATTATGTCAGGTTCTCTCGGAGCTTATAACATCAATAAAAACATCCCGGATTTAGTCTTGAAGTTGGGCATGGATGACAAGCTGAAATGTTTTGCCGGACGTATCCTCGTCTATCACGTGGTAGGTGAAAGAGACTTTGAGGAAATAAAGTCCCACTGTTTTAGCCTGCGGGAATCAAACGTAGATATAGCGCAAAGTGATGATAGCAGTGCCCGTTTTGTTTTGCTAAGAGATGAGGGGAAAAAGGTAGTTTTCCGGCTTGAGAAAAAAGGTTCTACCCTAGAGGAAAGCGAGTCCCTTTTTTACTCGGAGTACTGTGTTGTAAGTTATGAAGATAAGGTGCCGGAGTTGCTGAGCGTAACCGACTTATTCATCGGAAGGGCCGGAGCTTCAACCGTAGCGGAATTGGTCACCGTCGGGGTTCCTTCTTTGTTGATCCCCTTGCCAAACGCACCGAGAGATCATCAACGTGAAAATATCAAAGCTTTGCTTAGAGAAAAAGCCGTTTGCTCCATAGATGACGACCGCTTAGACCAAAATGTGCTTTATCAGATTGTGACAGATCTTTTGCTCGACAAAGAGCGAAGAAAGCAGATGGCGCTCTCGATCAATAAATTTGCCAAGAAAGATGCGGCGGCGACAGTTGCCGGGTTGCTAAGGCTGATTGATGCCGGTTGATTCATGTCGCTTGTAGTCAATAATAGAGAAGTATTTTTTAATTTCCAAAAATCAGCCGTGTAGATCTTTAGAAATTAAATTTTTCATGAGAAACGGGAATTTGATGTCAAATATTAACTTGAGTGAATATAGAAGAATCCATATAGTGGGAATAGGCGGGGCCGGCATGAGCGCTATCGCATCGGTGTTGAAGTCAATGGGCTTTGACATAAGCGGTAGCGACGTGAGAAGGAGCCATACTTTAGACAGGCTGGAAGCACAGGGTATAGAGGTTTATCTTGGACATCATGCCAATAACATCCTAGGAAGTGATCTGGTGACATATTCATCGGCAGTCCCTCTCGGTAATGTCGAACTCCTAGCTGCCGCTTCCGCCGGAATCGAAGCCGTTTCCCGCAGTGAGGTTTTGGCTGCCATTTCAAAAATGAAGAAATCCATTTTGATCGCAGGTACGCACGGTAAGACTACAACAACTACCATGCTGGGGATGATTTTGGCAGAAGCTGGACTTGAACCGTCTTTGATAGTAGGAGGAGACGTCAACGAAATAGGGAGCAATGCAATTTGGGGCAGAGGTGATTACTTAGTCCTGGAAGCTGACGAGAGTGACGGTACGTTTTTAAAGTTAGACGGCAAGATAGCAATCGTGACTAGCATTGAGCCCGATCATCTGGACTTTTACGGTTCTTTTTCCTCTCTGGTGGGTGCCTATCAAGAGTTTATCGACTCTGCCGAGACCGCTTCCATAGTTTGCGCCGACGACGAGGTGATATCATCTTTACAATTTGAGCGGGAAGGAGTTTTCAGCTACGGTTTCTCCGAGAGGGCCGACTACAGAATCTGCAATTTTTCCACTTCTAAAAGTAATATTGAATTTGACGTCGTATTTAGAAACGATCTTCTCGGTCATATCAACTTGCCGGTTCTCGGTGCACACAATGCCAGAAATGCCGCCGCCGCTATCGCCGCGTCAATTCTCGCCGGTGCCAACTTTTCTG
>JAJZMK010000147.1 GCA_021798275.1 Actinomycetes bacterium
ACCCGAAAGCCACAGCGGCGTCGTTTCCTATCACCTGGGCAACTACTTGAGCTACGGCTTCTGGAACGACAGGGTTTACTTTGCCCGGCATAATCGAAGAACCCGGCTGTAAATCGGGAAGATGTATTTCCCCTAAACCACATTTTGGACCGGAAGACATCCATCTGAGATCGTTTACTATTTTAAATAACGAAACGGCTATAGTGCGAAGTGCCCCCGAAGTCTCGACCAAAGCGTCTCTGGCCCCTTGGGCTTCAAAGTGATTCCTGGCTTCAGACAAAGGAAGGCCTGTCTTTGAAGCCAAGAGCGCTATCACTTTTTTGGCAAAACCTATTGGAGTGTTGATCCCCGTCCCTACGGCTGTACCTCCCAACGGGAGTTCGCAAAGTCTTGTCATGATCGAACGGAGTCTCTCGGTTCCATATTCTATTTGGACTGCGTAGCCACCAAATTCTTGACCTAGAGTCACGGGAGTAGCATCCATCAAATGCGTTCTTCCCGTTTTTACAACACCGGCAAACTCATCAGACTTCGCCGCCAATGCATCTCTGAGATGCTCAAGCGACGGCAAAAGCCTTCCGTTTATGTTGATAGCGGTGGCTAAATGGATAGCAGTTGGAAAAGTATCGTTCGACGATTGAGAAGCGTTGACATGATCGTTTGGCTTAACTGTTTTTTCCAATCTCGCCGATGCCAAATGAGCAATAACCTCGTTGACATTCATATTGGTAGAAGTACCTGAACCTGTTTGGAAAACATCAATCGGGAAATCCCCGTCATAGCTACCGCCTGCAATTTCAGCCGCAACTTCCTTGATGCTATTTGCTATGTCTTCGTCTACAATTCCAAACTCGGCATTTACTTCCGCAGCATAAGCCTTAATCAATGACAAGGCATAAATTACCTCAAGATTGACCATCTGGCCCGATATGGGGAAATTTTGAACGGCTCTCTCGGTCTGTGCTCCCCAATGAGCGTTGGCGGGCACCCGCACTTCCCCCATAGAATCCGATTCTATTCTAAATTGGCCGTCTTCAAAATTACTTGCCTGTCGATCTGACATCGATGCCTCCTTGGAAAATCTTTGATTTATTTTGCCAATTGGAGATTACCCTAACAAAAAGGGGCTATCACGGACAATCTTGATTTCTGAGATTACCAGGCCTACTTATCTTTCTTTATGTTCCGCTTTGATCTAAAAGCCGGAAGATAAAGAGTTCTCTGCCACGTGACGACAACCGGATATAGCCAGGTAATCTAACAGTCTGTTTAGAATAACTTTCAAGTGGGTGTGCCAAAAGTGACTTAAGTAACTTTGAGTACAAATGATGCTTTTCCCATAACGACTACTTGCCCCCGTTTTGGGGTCTTTGCTAGCCTTGGCCAAGTTATGCTAAATGCCTCATTCATATTTGGCGCAGTACCTAAGCATATAGACGGTTCTCAGACATCGAAAGTAAAGACTCAGAGCCGCCGGCATTTACATAAAACGGCTGCGATCACTGTTCTGGCCTCGCTTTTTTTCTACTCAAATTTATTTTTTCCTGTCTCAAACTCATGGGGCCTATCACAACAAACGCTGAGGCAGAAAGCTTTGGCGCTCAGTTTGGAGATGGCCAAAAGTCGGGCTCATTTACAGATCCTTGATGAACAGTACTTACAAAGTACTGTAAAACTATCTCAGCTTACAAAATCAATAGACTACGATGAGGGTTCCATTAAATCGGAAACGGGACAGATCATGTCAATCAAAGCCAAACTGAGAAGAATAGGCATTGCGGACTATATTTCTCAAACAGGAACTTCCATGACAGCTTGGTCACTGCTTGGAGAGAACAACATGGCGTCTGTGGCAGCGGAAAGTACTTATTCACAAACCGCTACAGGTTTAATTGACGATGACATTTCTTCCCTAAAAATTGCTGAGCATCAAGTCAGTGTTCACCTCCAGACATTACGCAAAGATAGGACAGTCGCCGAAAAAACTAAAAACACTCTCGGGCAGGAACGTAGTCGAGCCTTTGTGATCACCGCTCAACTTAGTGCCCAAACACATGCCGTAAGAGGACAACTGGCTCTCCTTGTCAGACAGGAAAGCAAATCACAAGATGTAGCAAACATGACAAACACGATGCTTGCCGGGTACGCCAAAGACACCGGGACTCTCTCCGTCGGTACTAATAAGATCACGACTGCCGGCTCCCTGCATTCCGCCGGTTCGCCAAATACGTTGGGACTGCGCGCCGTAGCGGCGGCAGAGTCCCAATTGAATGTTCCATACGTGTGGGCTGGGGCGACTCCCGGCGTAGGTTTTGACTGCTCAGGCCTTGTCATGTGGGCATGGGCGCAAGCGGGAATTTCCCTACCGCATTCCGCCGCTTTGCAATACGAGGATACCGCCCGTGTATCTCTTACCGATTTACAGCCGGGTGACCTTATATTTTATGCCGCCGACGGTTATATATACCACGTCGTTATGTATGTGGGCAGTGGCCCTTACGGAACGGACACCGTCATACAGGCTGAAGAACCTGGCACAGACATCAGCTATAGCCCCATACCGCCCGGAGCTTTCGGCGCCGGAGCACCTTAGAAAGTTCCGAAAGAACCGGACACCTCCACCTATTAGATATCCGGAACACAAAAGATCGGGTGGCTTTGCCAGGATAGGGGCGCGTGATAACTTTAATTGTATGCATGCCGCCGTAATCAAAGATAAGTCCATATCTTATCTATCTACAGAAGACCCTGTCATAACTTCGGAGAACGAAATACTGGTTGCTGTCCGGGCGGCCGCTCTCAATGCCGCCGACCTTCTCCAGGTATCTGGCAATTATCCCCCACCACCGGGGATCAGAGAAGACATACCGGGGCTGGAATACGCAGGTATTGTCCTTGAGGTTGGTAAGGCAGTGACAAAATTCAAGCCTGGAGACAGAGTCATGGGTCTGGTTCCCGGTGAAGCACAGGCGGAGAAACTGAAAACAGCTGGGGAAGCAACTTTTCTGATTCCAGACGGACTCTCCTTTGAAGAAGCCACCGGTTTTAGTGAGAGTTTCTTCACCGCTTACGATGCACTCATTATCAGAGCAAATCTAAAGGAATACCGGAACGTCCTTGTAACCGGAGCCGCCGGCGGGATAGGAATGGCAGCTGTATGGCTGTCTGTATTGAAAAAATGTAAAGTGACGGCAAGTGTCAGACACCGGGATCTGATAGAGCCACTGGCAAGACATTTTTTGCGCCCAGGAGACACTTTGCTCAGCGATGCTACAGGATCCTCGTGCACAATAGAATTTCCCAACGGAGCCACCTTGACTGTTTGCCTACCGCAAGACGAGCCTCTTTACGGCGACTATGACGTCATATTGGACTTGATATCGGGAGAGAGAATACCTACAAATCTGTCGATGTTGACCCAAAACGGAACGATCGCCGTTATCGGACTCCTGGGTGGAGCCACGTCGGAGATTGATCTGCGGCTTTTATTAGCTAAGCGGGCCACGATATTTGGCTCCACACTCAGATCCCGCTCGGCAAAAGAAAAGGCCGAACTACGTCTTCGGATCGAACAAGAGGTTCTCCCCCATCTGGCAAACGGAGACGTGCAAGTGGCCATACATGCCAGCTTTCCGCTTGTGGAAGTGGATAAAGCATACAAGAAATTCAAAGAGGGAAAGAAGATAGGTAAAATTATTCTGACCATGACATAGCGACCGGGTAATTCCGGTGGCTATGTCCAGAGGATATGAAAACTAAAGAGCGGCTTTTTCTTGGAACCAAGAAGGGCAACTACGCTTTTTTATCGATATATTCCTTGGCTATAGACAGAGCCGGTAAAAACCACGGGGCTAAGTCTTCCCGCTTGATGTCATAATTCTTATGCAGAATCAGACTTTCTCCTATCTTTGGAACTTCTGTCTCCATAAAATCTTCCGGAGCAATCAGGGCCATGTCTTCCACCTCGCTTTTATCAGGAGATAGTCTAGATAAAGAACTTTCGTCTATATGCCCGACAAGCACGTAATCGAACTCATACTCTGTCAAAAATGATTTGTCGCATTGAGCCCTATAGATAAAGTTGCCGGCCACTTCCAGGTCCGCTTCAACTGCCAATTCCTCGTTGACCCGTCGCTTGGCTGCTGTAAGTAAATCCTCTGTCGGCCTTGGGTGACTACAACAGGCGTTGGCCCATTTGCCGGGGAAATGATATTTACCGGACGATCTCTTCTGTAACAACACTTCCCCTGTGGCAAAAAAGAGCATGACGGAAAACGCCAGGTGCAACTTTCCACCGTCGCTGTGAGCGTCAAGTTTGGTGGCGGTTGAAATGATCGTACCCGATACATCAACTATGTTGACCATATCGGTCAAATTCTGACCTTTTGCTGATAAGTCTTTCATGTCCAATTTATCGATTCCCCATAGGTTCAAAATATGTATCAAATCCCGGTAAAAGTTTGCAATAAAGGCCGTGCTTCCTTGACCAACATTACAGCAAAAGCAGATTAATATGCCTTGATAAGTATCAAAACGCCCAAACTTATCGACGAAAAGCGCTAGCGTAGATTGAGAGGGGACGGCTGCCTTTTGCTAACGCACCAGATTATCCGGAAACAAACTTTATATGTTATGAGTCTCCGGAGGAAGGAATTAGGAAAATGGAATATCGAAGGCTTGGAAAATCGGGCTTAAAAGTCAGCGCCTTGTCATTTGGATCGTGGGTAACGTTTGGTCCGCAACTATACGGAGACACAGCGGCAGAGTGTCTGCAAACCGCTTACGACATGGGTGTCAATTTTTTTGACAATGCCGAGTCGTACTCGGCCGGAGAATCGGAAAGAATTATGGGGGCCACCATCAAAGCATTGGGTTGGCCAAGGCACAGTTATGTCATATCCACCAAGATTTTCTGGGGAATACACGACTGCGTCAATATGAAAAATACCCTAAACAGGAAATACATTATGCAAGCTATCGACGGATCCCTAGAGAGACTGCAAATGGATTTTGTGGACATTCTGTTTTGTCACCGAGCCGACCCGGAAACACCGGTTGAAGAGACCGTTTTTGCCATGCACGACATAGTGACTTCCGGAAAGGCTTTGTACTGGGGAACCTCGGAATGGCCCCGTGAATCCATAGAAGAGGCTTTTCAGGTAGCGGAACGCTACAACCTACGCGCTCCGGTAGTCGAACAACCTCAATATAACCTGCTTGTACGCGATAAAGTCGAGAGGGAATTTCTACCCCTCTATGAAGCTCATCAAATAGGTCTTACTACCTGGAGTCCGCTGGCATCGGGGCTCCTGACGGGTAAATATCAAACTGGCATTCCAAGTGACTCAAGGCTTGCTCTTCCCGGTTATGAGTGGCTGAGAGACAGGATCAACGATCCTGAATCGATGAAGAAAGTGGATTTATTACTTGAGATATCAAATGAAATTGGGGTGACGTTGTCACAGCTGGCAATAGCTTTTTGCCTCAAAAACCAAAACGTCTCCACTGTAATTACCGGGGCAAGCAAATCTTCTCAGATCAAAGACAACTTGGCTGCCTTGGAAGTAGCAAATACCCTAGATGAAGCCGTGTGGGAAAAGGTCTACGCCATCATCTAAAAATCATTGTTGACAACAACAAATAATCCGAGATTAAATAGCAATTTTCATTCCAAAGCGGCAGCCAAAAAACTTGGTTGCCGCTTTGGCCTTGATTGACCAAATAAATACTTGTTTACATACAATTCACATTGTCGAGATGATAGCGTAACTAAGTGATGAGACTCTCAAAGTAGGTGTCTTCTTGTCGGCGACATGTTGTCATGTTTAATGGCTGTGTAGGCAACTGCTGCAACGGTAAAACGCACGCTCGATGGGATCATCTGGCGTCTAGACTTTAGGAGTAAAGAGTGAGTTACCAAGCTGAATATATCTGGCTTGACGGTACCGTGCCAACGGCCCAGTTGAGATGTAAAACGAAAATCATCCCCGCCGGCAAAGAACCGGGCATATGGGGATTTGATGGTTCCAGCACCAATCAAGCTCCCGGTAGCAATTCCGACTGTGTATTGCAACCGGTACGCGTGGTACCAGACCCCATCAGAGGGGGTGACAATGTACTCGTCTTATGTGAGGTTTTACTGACTGACTTTACACCCCACCCCACCAACACCAGAGCGGAATGCCTCAAAGAGGCCGAGCTTTACAAAGACCAAGAACCTATGTTTGGAATCGAACAGGAGTATACGTTTTTCCAAGACGGACGTCCTCTCGGATGGCCGGAGTTAGGCTTTCCGGCACCGCAGGGACCCTACTACTGCGGTGTAGGCGGCGATGACATCGTAGGCAGGGAAATCATAGAGCGACACACCTTGGCCTGTATGGACGCCGGATTGTCGATAGAAGGCACCAATGCCGAAGTTATGAAAGGTCAATGGGAATTCCAAATCGGGATCCTACCGGCTCCCGCTATCGGAGACGAGATCTGGCTGGGGCGTTGGTTGCTTTACCGCATAGCCGAAGACTACGGCGTCCAAGTCAGCCTGGCTGCCAAACCTGTTCCGGGAGACTGGAACGGAGCCGGTGCCCACACCAACTTCTCGACTAAAGCCATGCGTGAGGGTTACGATGCAATCATCGCCGGATGCGAAGCTTTGGGCAAACGGACTCAGGAACACGTCGAAGGATATGGCGCCGGCATCAAAGACCGTCTGACCGGTGCCCATGAAACCGCTCCTTGGCATACTTTTAGCTACGGAGCCTCGAATCGCGGGGCCTCGGTACGTATCCCATGGGCAGTGGAAAAAGCGAAAAAGGGATGGCTTGAAGACCGTAGGCCCAATGCCAACTGCGATCCTTATGTCGTAGCCAAACTGATGATAGAGACAATATGTGGAGACGCCGCCGGCAAATAACCGGTATTTGAACCGACTGCTTCATATCAATCGCTATGGTGAATAGGACATGAAAGCTCTTCTTGAGTCGACTATCCACCATAGCGATTTTTTGTGTCACACTGAGAAAACCTTAGCCGTGATCGGATGACAGAACTTGTCATAATCAAATCACTCCCGTTAGAATTGCTAAGATCGGAAGTCATCGCCTAACCTTATCAGACATTTCACAAACTTTTACAAACCGGTTCAGACCTTGGATCGCCGCGGGAGATGCTTCATTTACTCTTACCCGTAATACTCTTTGGTTCTTTGCCAGGTAATTCGCCTGTGAGCGATACATATTCGGCTATATCCCTAAGTTTTTTGTTCAGTACTTGCGATTTGGATCTCAGTAAGACAAAAGCTTGCTCGGCGGTAATATGTTTTTGAGCCATCAAAATGCCTTTGGCTTGCCCGATTATATCCCTTGAGGCTATAGCGGTTTCCAATTGTCTGACCTGAGCAGAGAGTTCGTTTAAGGTTTTTTGCGAGCACAACTGCCAAGCGGCAATTTTACTGAAAGAGCTGATAACCTCCAAATCGGCTTCATCCCATTCCTGGGGCTGTCCGAAGTAGTAAGCGGTCACTATGCAAAGGTCATCGGCACAAACCAGCGGGACAGACAGCGCTGTATCGATGCCGCCCGATTTTGCCACATCGTCGAAGTGTTTGAGTCCCTTTGGTGCCGTACTGTCCACTTTGTACACTTTCACCGAGCTTTCGACTATCGAGTCAAGTACCGGGCCATGCCCATTATCAAGTTGTGCGGTTGTCAAGAAACGAGCCTGCTCTCCGGTGCATTCTAAAAATTTCAATACACCCCCCGAGAGGCCCGCAACAGAGACAACCGGTTGATCCAAAAACAACTTAGGTAAGATATGTACTATTTCATCTGTATCGCCACCTTTTGTCAACAGCTGAACAATTCCAGCTAAATTGCTGAATAAGTCTTTTAAATCACTTTTTAGAGATGTCATATGCACCCCGGGCTATATTTTATTCACCCTGTGCGCTCAAGGTGCTGCGAAGAGTAGAATACTCTTTTATTTACACTCAGAGGCCTTTAGTAAGCAATAAGTATTCATTTTTACAAAAATTTCTGCCGCTT
Organism: Actinomycetes bacterium; assembly: GCA_021798275.1. Classification (GTDB taxonomy): domain Bacteria; phylum Actinomycetota; class Acidimicrobiia; order Acidimicrobiales; family Bog-793; genus JAJZMK01. Next base: position 8,043 of record JAJZMK010000147.1, read on the forward strand.
TGGCTATCGTATTACAAGTCGACGGGAAAACTTACACGGTTTACCCATCGAGTAACCGCAACTTCCATACCCTCTTTCTTGAGTATCAAAAGTATAATCCCCGCCTATATCAATGACTAATCCATCACCGCTTTGACAGATCAAGATACCCGTTACCGCCTATAGGTCGACGCTCTCATCTTGAATAAAAATAGATTTAATCAAAAAATAGATTTAATATATAAAATTTACCTTTATATTAATAATATGTCGACGGAAACGTACGAGAACTTACTGCATGCCAACAACTTGAGAGTAACGGCGGTACGTCTGGCTATCCTACGGACACTGGAATCCTTTCCTCACTCCGATACCGATTTTATTATCGGTAAAGTGCGAAAGGAGCTTGGATCCGTTTCCACACAAGCTGTCTACAATGTTTTATCCTCCCTTTGTGAAATAAAAGTTATAAGGCGTATTGAACCGGCCGGTAGTAATGCATTATATGAACTTCGAGTAGGTGATAACCACCATCATGTCGTGTGCAGGGTTTGCATGGCTGTCCAGGATATCGATTGTCTGGTAGGTCAGCGCCCTTGTTTACAACCAAGTGATACAAAGGGGTTCATACTTGACGAAGCTGAAATAACTTTTTGGGGAATTTGCCCGACTTGCCAGACATAATGTCAGTAATGACACTTTTTGTACCGATTTTATTACGGTAATTAATTGCCATGCATCTACCCTTATATCTCAGATATCATACCGCCACGGCCACGCTTTTTAGTTAGAGCTCTATGATCTTCCTCCTTATTCATATAAGAAATTTATTATCCAGACACTCTTTCATTGTCATAAACATATAACGACACAATGAGATACTTTATATATAAAAAATTTAGAATTGATTGGTCAATGTATTAATATTCCCCGGATATTCATCTCCGGCCATACATAGTTGAAGTCTTCAATTGCTTATTGCTACAGCTAACTATAGACAGAGGAGCGATCGCCTCATTGCCCCGAGAGCTCTGTCTTGTATAATGTTAGCTATGCTTATCATAATACATAACGTTAAACGTATTACATTACTATTATTCTTTTTGTTTATAGTTGTCACTCTCTCGCTGACTTGCTTTCCGGTAAGTGGTGCACTCGGAGCAGGGACCACAGTTCATTATGAATCAGCTAAACAAAATGGGACTACAGCCGGAGTCGTCCGGGATTTTGGTAAGCTTGCGGGGACAAAGAGATCCGCCTTACCCACCGCCACCTGGATTATTAGGCAAAATCAACTGCCCGGCACTTCCGCTTGGAAAATCAAAGGTCCCGCGGCGGGAAATAGACTGGACGGCTTTGTCAACACAACCTATATATCCAACCGACACTCGATCACTTTCTATATTTCGACCATTGCTGACTCATATCGAATAAGAGCATTTAGGATGGGTTATTATCAGGGCAAAGGTGCCCGTTTGATTTGGGTGTCAAAGCTGATCAAAGGATACGTTCAACGACCTTGTACACTCCAAAAAGGAGTAAATATGATAAGTTGCGACTCCTGGAAGCCGTCGTTTCGCCTATGGCTTTCAAAAGCTTTTGTCCAGGGAGACTACCTTTTTGAATTGGTGGCCAAAGGCGGCTTGGAAAATTACATACCCCTGACTATCTGGAACCCATCCAGCAAAGCCACTTACGTCATCAAAAATGACGTCCTGACCTGGCAAGCCTGGAACGACTACGGGGGATACGACTTTTACTCCGGCTTGGGAAATTGTCCGAGTGATGTCTATCCCCTCTGTTCAAGAGCCAGAGTGGTTTCTTTTGACCGCCCTTATGCTTACGGGGATGGAGCAGCCGATTTTTTGGCCAATGAATATCCACTCGTCTACCTAGCCGAAGAGCACGGCTTGAATGTAACTTATGTAACGGATATCACGATTCTCCAGCACCCGGGACTGCTTGCAAATCACTCCGCTCTTCTTTCGCTCGGCCACGATGAATGCTGGTCTTATGATGAACGTCTGGCGGTCGAGAATGCGGCCAAACTACACGGGCTAAACGTCGCTTTCTTTGGAGCCTCGGCGATGCTCAGACACGTGAGACTCCAAAACTCCCCCATAGGTCAAGACAGAGAAGAAGTAGACTATCGGGACTCCTTGGCTGATCCCCTTGACAACAACGGACATCCCGCTAATCCCATGCTTGTCACCGGCAATACTTGGTCGTCACCACCGGCGAGTTGGCCGGAAACAAACTTTGTTGGTGAAACCTATATCGGTTTTCTCCAAGACAGCTCCCCGGCCCAGCCTCTTATGATCAAAGACAGCAAATCTTTTCTCTTTAAAAACATCACCTATCAGGGAAAGCCTGTTTACGATGGAGAAAAGATACCCAATGTCATAGCTTCCGACATCGATTCTTACGATTTGCAGGTTCCAACTGATAGTCCCGTAACGGTTGCGGCGTCATCACCCATAAGTCCACAATTGGCCTTTGTCCAACCGGCTTATTTGGTAAACGGTTTTGCCTGGTCAGATATGACTTACCATTTTGAAAAGCCCTCCGGGGCTTTGATCTTTGATAGCGGAACGAATAACTGGATCAGCTCAATGGGGGACGGCAAAAATATGTCATCATCTCCGGCAAGCTTTACGCAGGCCGTAACGCTAAACCTACTACGACAAATGGCAGTTAAAAAATAGCCGGATATATCAGGTTATGTCATATCAAGCTGCCGGGAAGAGGCAAAGCCCTATCTATACTGGAGAAGGAAAGTGCGAACCGGAGACTTTGATTGCGAAAAAAATTCGATAAAGACTTGCTGGATAACCTCCTCGAAGCCACCATTGTGGGAAGTTTTTCTAAAATTGGTTTTGAGGTACGGAGTCGGCTGTATGACTACCGAAGAGAATACAACTTAGACTCGTTTTCCGGTCATAAAAACGGATCTGATTCGCACTTACAAGAGAAGAACTCAGAGAATAGAAATAACCGGGACAATGAGACGGTAAAAACGCCTGTGGCGGTTATCACCGGTTTTTCCAGCGGGATAGGACTGGCCACGGCCCTTTCCTTAGCTAAAGCCGGCTGGCAAATAATCGGTATCGCCCACAACAAAGAGCGCTGTGAAGCGGCTCTTGCAATGATCCTTGCCGCCAATAAGACTTCGCAACATATCACTGACCCCCATGAAATTCGCTCCTTGATCTATGATGGCAAAACCGGTGATCATCTAAAGCGAACCGATAAGTTGTCATATGGTGTTATGGCCGATTTGTCAAATTTGTCAGAGGTAAAAAATCTGGCCTCCATGGTCCGAGCAAATCATACAAACATCAGTCTGATTATACACTGTGCCGGGAAAATCTACCCTGAGCTTACGCTCACACCGGATGGCTTCGAATCAACTTTTGCCTTACATGTTTTAGGTCCCCAGTTGTTGACTGACCTACTTTATGATCTACTGGAAATAGATCCCGATCTATTTGACATGACAGATAACACCTCTTTATATTTACCGCGTGTCGTCTGGGTGTCATCTGGAGGAATGTATGCCGTAGGTCTTGAGACAAAGCGCTTGCTCAATCCGGACTCTTCCTCCTATAAAGCCATACAGACATATGCCTATGCCAAGCGTATGCAGGTTGAGTTGGCCGAAATTTGGGCGGTTAACTTGGCAGGCAAAAACTGCCTGGCTTTCTCCATGCATCCGGGGTTTGTCAATACGCGGGTGCTTGAAGAGGGGATACCTCTATTTACAAAAATCATGAGGCCGCTTCTTCGCACTCCGGAACAGGGAGCCGATACACTCGTGTATCTTTCTACCTTGACATCATCGCACGAATTGGCAAAACTAAACGGAAGCTTCTTTTTAGATAGAAAGCCTCGGAAAACAAATATTCTAAAGAAAACCGTTTCTTTGGTATCTGAAAAAATAGATGCATTTAGTGTTGTTGAAAATCTGCTTGCCCCTTTTAAAAATCTTTAGTTTTATCAACCAGGAATACTTCCGATATGAAAATAGCAATTGTGGGATCAGGAATAAGCGGACTTACTTCCGCCCTTTTATTAAATAAAGAGCATGATGTTATCATCATCGAGAAGTCTTCGCGCCTAGGTGGTCATACCAACACCGTCAAAATCAATTTTGATAGCGAAGAGTTTTTTGTAGACACGGGATTTATTGTATACAACGAAAGAAACTATCCTTTATTTACAAAGCTTTTAGATTACCTCGCTATTGAATCTGTCGTCACGGAAATGTCTTTCTCGGTCTCTGATAAGGAAACTTCTCTGGAATTTAGACCGACAAACTTAAAAACTATCTTTCCGGGTGGCTCTAATATCGCTAACGTACATTTTCTCTACATGCTGACTGAGATACCAAGGTTCAATTCCATCGCCAAAAAAGCTCTTGGTAGTGAAGATCAAACTTCGCTTGGTGAAATAATAAAAAATCATAAATTCACATCATTTTTGAGTAAATACTACATAACGCCTCTGGCTTCCAGTATCTGGTCGGCATCTGTGGACGATATTTTGAAAATGCCGGTCTCAACTTACGCGAATTTTATGTATAACCACGGTTTGATATCTTTTGGCAACCAACCGATATGGAAAACCATTCCCGGTGGAGCGAATAGATATATCGATGCCATAGTTAATGAATTAAAACATCCTCCGCGAGTAGGTTGCCATATAGTATCCGTTACACGAGATGGCGAAAAAATAACAGTAGAGTATGCCGGGGGCGAGAGAGAGGACTTTGATGCACTTATCATTGCCACTCATGCCAATGACATAAAGGGCTGGCTAAAAAATCTTTCTCCTCTTGAACAAAGCTTTATCGATAAATTTAGATTTTCTAAAAATAGAGCGTTACTTCATCTGGACTCCTCTCTCCTGCCAAAGCACCGGGAAGTTCATTCCAGTTGGAATTTCCATGTGACAAAAGAAAGAAGCATGGGAACAACTATCACATATTTAATGAATAAACTTCAAACCATTAAAACTAAACAAACCATTCTTGTCAGTCTCGGAATGGATAAGTACATAAAAGAAGAAGACATAATCAACACGTTTCATTATGAACACCCAATATTGGATGCCGGCGCTGTTTTGGGGCAGACAATGCTGAGCCAAGTCCAAGGCTACCTAAACACCTATTATACGGGCGCCTGGCTCGGCTACGGATTTCATGAAGACGGAGTAAAAAGTGCTTTGGAAGCGGTCAAATCACTTTACGGACATAAGATGGGGAAAGATTTTCACTTTCTAAAATAATACCACCGTCGGTTCCTCGATTATGTTCTAGGCCTTGCGGTCGATATTTGAAACGGCAATCCGGTACTTTATAAGATATCGGACATCCTAGCGAAATAGGCATTACCGGTAAACGTTATACTCTAGTCATAACATATGGATATCCATACTTTACAAGAATTAAACACCTTCGCTGATCAAAATACCAGCCTTATGGCAGAAGCCGCTGATACCTACCCAATGAAGACTACAAACGGGATCTACTTCGGCAAAGTCAGACACAGAAGGATGGTTGAACCCGTAAACGAATTCAGCTATAAAACGGCTCTGTTTTTTTTGGAAATAAGCGGCGCGGATATCACTTGGGAGGCACAAAGAATTCTCGGCAGATGGCCTAAGCTGTTAATTCGATTCCGCGCCGGTGACTATATGCCTGAATCACCTTTGCCGCTTGAAGACTCAGTCAGACAATTGGTCTTAGAGCGCACAGGTACTTACCCAAGGGGTAGGATATTTCTCCTGACAAATATCAGAACCGCCAATTGGAACTTTAACCCCATAAGCGTTTATTACGTTTTCTCCGACACTACTACCTCTCAGAGCCTGGATGCGGTTGTCATGGAAGTCAACAATACTCCCTGGAATGAGCGCACATATTACGTTATGACCACACCTGGAAGTAGATACACGAAGCATTTATTCGACAAGAAGATGCATGTCTCTCCGTTTTTACCCATGGATCTCTCTTATGATGTTATAGCTACCTGTCCCGGCAAAAGACTGAGTTTGCGTTTCGTATTATCCAAAGAGGGCAAAAAAACTTTTGATGCGGATCTCTGGTTGAAATTTGCGGAACTAAATCACGCCAATATTGCCAAGATATTTTCTAAAGGGTACCTAACGCCCATCAAAACTTCATTGGCTATCTATCGCCAAGCGGTATCATTGAAACTGCGCGGTGCCAAATGGTATAGACACCCAAATAAACTGCGACAAGATAAAAATGGGGAAGCATAATGGCTAAAGGCAGGAAAACCGCCAGAGACATGGCCGCAAAGGCAGTCGTGCTAAAATTGCTGAGCCGTCTCAAAAGCGGTGCCGTCATTATAGACGACAACGGTAAGCGACACCTATGCGGACGTCCGGTGCCGGGAGAAGTTATCCCAAAATTAAAAATTACCTCGCAAAGTGCGTGGAGTGAAATAGCCAAACACGGCAGTTCCGGCTTTGGAAAAGCCTACATATCGGGTTGGATCGACTGTGAAAATACCGATGAGCTCACCACCTTTTTACGGATCATAGTCCGCAACCTAGATCAGATTGAAAGAGCCAGTACCCTGACCAACAAGGTCACCGCACCGGCAAGAGCGGTCTTATCCAAACAACACGGGAAACAGGACCAAAAGGAACGGGATAAAAAAAATATTCTGGCACATTATGACCTTGGTAACGATATATTCGAGTCTTTCTTGGATGAAACCATGTCTTACTCCTGTGCGCTATTTTCTTCTCCAAAAGGGAGCCTGGCTGAAGCACAGAAAAATAAACTGGACAATATCTGCCAACTACTCTCAATCTCACCTGCCGATCATATAGTCGAGATAGGCGCCGGATGGGGTAGCTTTGCCATTTATGCCGCCCGCAACTACGGTTGTAAAGTAACTACTACCACTATTTCCGACGCACAATTTCACTACGTGAAAGATAAAATAAGGCAATACGGGCTCAGCGAACTGATCACTCCGCTGAATGTTGACTATCGCGACTTAAAAGGTACTTATGACAAATTAGTTTCAATAGAGATGATTGAGGCCGTTGACTGGCGTCTTTATGAAACGTTTTTTGCCAAATCTGCTTCTCTACTCAAATCCGATGGGATGGCGGTGATCCAGGCTATCGTCATATCGGATCAAATATTTGACAGGGCTAAATATAGTGAAGATTTTATCAAAAGATACGTATTCCCTGGTTCTTACATACCGTCGATAACAGCTCTGGTCAATGCCGCTACTTCCGGTAGTGATATGAGATTGTTTTCCTTACGTGACATAGGAACTCATTACGCTCAGACTTTAAAAAAATGGCGGGAAAATATAGAGCTTGCGGGAGAAAAAATACTTAATGAAAAATTTGGCATAGAAGCTTTAAGACTTTTTATTTTCTATTTTTGTTACTGTGAAGCCGGTTTCGCCGAAAGACGCATCAGCGACATACAGGCCGTATTTACAAAGCCGAGATTCAGAGACCAATTGTAGCCCAGGCCAAGACATCGGCCTTTGTTACTTGGGTAACCTGAGAGACAGCTTTACGATTTGATTCTCTTTAGGGAGATAGACACTTTTTGCTAATTTAAAGTTTTTCAAAAGCTTAATCACCAGCCAAGATACGTCAATTTGCAATTTCCCCAAACCATGTCGCGCCGATCTTGGAAAAGCATGATGATTATTGTGCCAACCTTCCCCGAAGGTCAAAAGAGCCACCAACCACTGATTTCTGGAATTATCTTTTGTCTGATACTGTCTACGCCCGAATTTATGACAAATAGAATTGACGGCAAAAGTTGCATGTTGAAAAAGAAAAATTCTTATCAGTCCACCCCATATAAGAGACTCAAGACCTATTTGTATATTAGATGTCATTATATAACCGAGACCAAAAGGAAGTAAGAGCGACAGTAGCACCCAGAGTAGATAGAGCCTGTCGACGGCCATCAGCACTTTATTGCTATATATATCCTCGGCATAATTGACATTTCGCCAAAGTCCTTTTGTCTTGAACATCCACCCCACATGAGCATGCCATAGCCCCATGAAGTGGTCTTTTAATTTATTACCACTTGGGACGGGAGAATGCGGATCGCCCTTTTGATCAGACATAAGATGGTGCATACGATGATCGGATACCCATTGAGTCAAGGGACCCTGTAAAGTCATCGCCCCCAATATAGCCAGAGCTAACTTAACCAAGATATTCGTTTCAAAGGCCCTATGGGTAAATAAACGGTGATAACCGACCGTGATTCCAAGTCCCGTCAGAATATAAAAACCCGCAAACACATAAATGTCAATCAGATGCAGATCTGTATCCCAGAGAAGCTTCGCGGCGCTCAAGATTCCAAGCGGTGGCAAGAGTATGGCGACCAATGTAAAAAACTTACCGACACGAGTCGTCTCTTTCCTTTCAGGCCGATATTTATCGGTACCTAAAGTTTCTTTCAGAGCAATATCCCGGTGGTCTGATGTTATTACTTTTTCACCGATTGACAACTCATTTAAAGTGGTACTACCTTGATAAGTTTGCATAACCAACAACACCTCTTTATTGCGTTTAAGATATAAAAGAACTACCGGTGGCAACCTTCATCAGTAAGTTCCGGAAATAAATATCGGGATCAAATTTTTGCTACGCTACCATCGATAATAAAACATGAGTCTCAGTCAGTCTCCATTACCTCTAAGATAGCACTTTTGATCTAAAAGTTGCAGATACCAAACACGAACCGTCTCTCTGTCACCTAAGCCCGTTAACGGATCAAGGTAGCAAAACAGGACTTAAAATCTCAGCAAGACATAAAGATAGCGGTTTACTTGGTAAAGTTACAAATTTTGCTTTAGCTTATTGATTACTGTCTTTCTGAAAATCGGCAACGCTTACGGCACCGTAGTTATTTTCATATTCCTTTACAGCATTGAACAATGCTTCCAGGTTGTCTTGGTTTCCGGTTACATCTCGGCCGTCATGTGCCAGGTATGTTACTATGCCTATTTCCGCCAACGTCTGCTTAACATTTTTTTTGGCCTGCAACGCTTCAATTTTGGCTTGACCGAGTTTGCCGGCTTCCTGTGCTTTATCTGCCAGCTGACCCGCCTGCATTTTTACTTTATCCATTAAACCCATAGCGGCTCCTTTTGTTACTTACCATGCTAGCGCTTCCAGGGTATGAATGCCAGTCTTAAGAGCGTGGAACCGCTAACAACCCTACCGGGGTAGCGATAAGAGTAAAGCCGTCTTATTTATACTACTTTCGCATCAGACAATAGGTATAGATCAGCTTGTTTGGATTGAAGACAAGTCATGGGTTTGTCCCAAAATATCGACCACGACATCAGGATTGGCAAGCAGAGCGGCCTCCGGCAAAGAAAAGGCCAGAACACGTTCCTTGTACTTATCGTGAGCAACACCGGAAAACAGTTCTTTGCGATATTGCAGCAATTCGTCCCTGGCTTCGTCAAAGTAACCAAATAATTTGCCGGCCAATATGACGTCGGAGAACACGGGAGCGCGCCCAAAGAGAGAGGCACGACGCAACGCTATAGCCACCATACCCGCCAAAACGTCGTCTAAGTGCTCTCCTTTTTCAAGGATAATTCTATCGGCAACGCGCTTAGCTAATTTGATAGCAAAACCCTGATCGGGGCCTATATCACCCATCCCTGACTTGTAACTCAGATTATAGTCGCGCGCCAGTTCTGCCGGACGGTCAAAGCGCCAAGGTTGCGGGGCTTCAAGGTGATAACATTTTCTTATCTCAGCCGATTCCGAAATAGGGGCAAACTTTGGTTGCGACATATAGCCTCCGTATAAAACTCTCTCGGTTGACAACCGATATCTGGAACACAATGTGATTCTACAAATGCTTTTATTTGGTCAACCCATATACAATAGCATCTACCAGAGCTTCCCACGAAGCCTCGATGATATTGTCGGACACTCCTATGGTCGACCAGCTACCGTCGGCGTTGGCGCTGTCGATCAACACTCTTGTGACGGCTTTAGTTCCGCGTCCGGTATCGACTACCCTAACCCTATAGTCGGTCAACGCAATCTCTCCCAATTTCGGAAAATGAGGAAGTAGCGCTTTACGGAGAGCCTTGTCAAGAGCGTTTACCGGGCCGCTTCCTGTAGATGTGGCTGCAATTTTATGTCCGTTCACCGATAAATTCACGGTTGCTTCGGTTACAAGAGTGCCTTCTTTGAGCCAAGGGTGTGCTTTTACTACACTTTCCTTGTCCCGGTCTGAATTTAAAGAAGTCACCTCATCTTGATCGTCGGAAACTTTCCAAGAAGTAACAACACTAAAGGAGTCTATATCGAATTTTACATCCTTATTTTTGGTCGCACTCCGGAGGAGAAGCTCCAAGGAGCCGTCAGCAGCCTCAAAATGGTACCCTTTGTATTCCAATTCCTTCAGTAGAACGAGTATTTTAGAAAGCGATGCGTCGTCTATATCCAGAGACAACTCTTTTGCTTTCAGAGCTATTGTTGATTTACCGGACAATTCACTGACGACAACGCGTGAGCTGTTGCCAACTAAAGAAGGGGTTATATGCTCGTACGCGTCGGGGCGCCTGGCGATAGCCGAGGTGTGTATACCGGCTTTATTGGCAAATACTGCGGTACCGACATAGGGTTTTTGTGGGTCTATACTGATGTTGACAATCTCGGAAACGTGCCGGGCAACTGATGACAAAAGTTGTATACGCTCCCGCTCAATCGTCTCCACTCCCATCTTGAGAGTCAAATTCGGGATCGTAGCGCAGAGATCGGCGTTGCCTGCCCTTTCCCCATAACCGTTGATGCAACCCTGCACCTGGGTAGCACCGGCTTTGACGGCAGCCAGAGAACTGGCGACCGCACATCCCGAGTCATTATGGAAATGAGCCCCGATTACTGCCGAAGTATGCTGCCTGACTTTAGTGACGATTTCTTCGGCTAAATCCGGTAAAGTACCCCCATTTGTGTCACATAAAACCAGTGCTTCTGCACCACTTTCTTCGGCAGCCTCCAAAACTCTAAACGCAAAACCATCGTTTAGTAATACACCGTCAAAAAAATGTTCGGCATCCAAAAAAACCTTTAGACCATTTGCCACCAGGAAAGATACCGAGTCTCTCACCATCGCCAGAGCTTCGTCATGATCGGTACGCAAAGTCTCCACCACGTGCAGTCCCGAGGCTTTGGCCACTATGCACACGGCGGAAACGTTAGCCTCAATCAGACTCTTTAAGGTTTTATCCTCCGAAGCTTTAGTATTTTGTCTTCTGGTAGAACCAAAAGCCACCAAAGTGGCGTTGGCAAGCTTCAATTCCCCGGCCCCATAACGGCGAAAAAACTCTTCATCTTTGGGATTGGCTCCCGGCCAGCCACCTTCTATATATGCGACTCCCAAATTATCCAATTGTCTGGCTACTTTGAATTTGTCTTCGACAGAGAGAGAAATACCCTCTTGTTGAGAACCGTCTCTTAGGGTTGTATCGTAGATTTCAACATTGGCCGGTAATACAGCCCTGTCTATTTGAAAGTGAGAATCTTCATGTGTATGTGTCATAATTATGATTCCATATTTTCGATAATTTTATAGCAAGCGATTGGTTGAACGCATCGATTAACCTTTGATTCCAATATATACCAAAGGACTTTGTGGGTATCGCCTAAATTTCCCTTTCCGGCGATGCTATTTAGCAGTCTTCCGAACCACAACCGATTCTGTGCAATTTACTGAAATCTACAAGGATCAGATCGCTTTTAAAAGCTCGGCAACCCTTGCCGGAAAGTTCCGGTCCCTAAAATGTAGGTTATAGCAAGCGGTCCCGACTAGAAGGTCTGGCTATCTATCTTTTGGCGAGAGTGATCCAATCGCGGTGAGTTTCATAACGACCGCGGCAGCAAGCATCAAATGCCTCCCGCAAGCGCTTTGTGACTTGACCGGGCACAACAGAACCTATTTTTCTGTTGTCAAGCTCCCTGATCGGCACCACTTCGGCAGCTGTTCCGGTCAAAAACGCTTCATCAGCCAGGTAGACGTCAGAACGGCGGATCAGTTCATTACGCACCTCATAACCTAGCTCTTTAGCCAAAGTTATGATGGCATCTGCTGTTATACCGTTCAACGCCCCTACGGCCGATACCGGAGGGGTAATTAGGACATTGTCTTTGACCAGAAATATATTCTCACCGGTGCCTTCTGAGACATAACCGTCTATGTTTAGTAAAAGCGCTTCGTCATATCCGGCACGGAGGGCTTCCACCTTGGCCAGGGAGGAATTGATGTACATCCCTGTTGCTTTGGCTGCTGTCGGCAACGATCTGGGGTCATGGCGAGCCCAGGAGCTCACCATCAGAGAAATGCCGGTTTGCATGACGTCATCTCCCAGGTAAGCACCCCAAGGCCACATCGCTATGGCAACATTCGTCTTGCAGGGCAAGGGATTTAAACCCATCTCGCCATAACCAAGATAAATGAGAGGACGGATATAGCCCCCTTCTAAGCCGGACTCGACCACTGTCAACACTATGGCGTCTTCCAACTCTTTTTGGTTGTAGTCACAGTCGATTGAGAGTAGTTTGGCCGAGTTGAGCAACCGTTCTACATGCTCGGACAATCTAAAAATAGCCGGGCCGTCATCGGTAGGATATGCCCTGATACCTTCAAACACGGCTGTTCCGTAATGAAGTGAGTGGGTCAAGACGTGTATGTGCGCCTTATCCCAATCGATCAATTGTCCGTCCATCCATATTTTGGCTGTAGGTTGAATAGGCACTTTTATAACCTTTCCGCAACGGCATCACCTATAGCAGTAGTTGACAACTGCTTAGTTAACTCCACCAATTCATCAGACACCGAAAGAACTGCCTTTTGCACTCTTTCGGCAGCTTCCAACTCACCTAAGTGTCTTAACATCATAGCAGCTGAGCTAATTGCCCCCAGCGGATTGGCTGTATTTGTCCCGGCTATGTCATGGGCTGCTCCGTGAACCGGCTCAAATAATGAGGGTCCCGTCTTGGCCGGATTGAGATTGGCTGAGGCTGCCAAACCTATGCCGCCGTAAACGGCACCGGCCAAATCGGTGATAATGTCACCGAACAGGTTGTCCGTCACCACCACGTCGAAGCGTCCCGGGTCATTGACCAGATAAATGGTAGCTGCGTCCACGTGGGAATATGCCGTCTCGACATCTGGGAATTCCGACGCCGTTGCCTCAAATACGCGCTGCCATAGGGAGCCGGCATAAACCAGTACATTTGTCTTGTGTACCAGGGTTAAATGCTTTCTCGGTGTTTCATTGGCCAGCTCGAAAGCAAACCTGATGCACCTTTGCACGCCGTGGTATGTATTAACAGAGCCCTGAGTAGCCACTTCAAAATTCGTGCCGGCCCGCAATTGTCCCCCCTCACCGGCATACGGACCTTCTGTATTTTCTCTCACCACATACAGTTGGTGTCCGGCCGCCAGAGAAGATTTCGTAGCCGAAAAAGGACGGAGGTTTATATAAAGATCCAAGGCAAAGCGAAGTCTAAGTAGCAATCCTCTTTCCAAAATACCTGGTGGCACTTCCTTGGAGCCTATGGCTGGACCTATGGCCCCAAGTAAAATGGCGTCAAAGCCGCGCAGAGACTCCAGGGTTTTTGTCTCTAGGACTTCTCCCGTTTCCACGTAATGCTTGGCTCCAAGAGAAAACGACGACGTATCCAATTCAATTCCCGCCGCTTTTACAACCTTGAGTGCTTCTTCCGTAACTTCCGGTCCTATCCCGTCTCCGCCGATAACGGCCACTTTATATTTTGTCATCAGGTCCTCTTTCTGCTCTTTTATATACTAATATTTACCACCGGCGCTTTTTAGAGATTGAAGGTTTATTTCTGAAAAACCACTTTGGTCTCACCAAAACGACTTATAAAAATATTCGCGGACCGAGTAAATGATGTTTTTTTCTCTCATAAACAATCCTCCGTGGAATTTTCGAGCTCACTGGTTATGACTAACTTTATATATCACTTAGGTGGAAGATTTTATATCTGGATAAATCTCGAACTTTCTCTGCGATAGCAGCAATGTTTCTGTGAAATTGCCGCTCGCGCTCTTTTATTTTTAAGTTTTTTATGCGAAAATGTATATATGGATTTCCTCACTGAAGAACAGCGCCACATCAGAGCTTCCGATCAGGAGCGCGAGGAAGTAATAGAACATCTGAAAGCTTGCGCCAACGAAGGCAGACTGAATTTAGAAGAACTCAGCGACAGAGTGCAAACCGCTATAGCGTCGAAGACTCTCGGCGAACTGCAAGACATTTGTGCCGACCTACCCGATGACCCGGTCGCTTCCTTACTGCAAATTCGCCAAGATCACCAGGAAAGCATCAACCTGGAAGAGTGGCACAACAACAGGATAGCGGAAAGACATAGAACCAGGTCAACGGTTTTGTTTGCCATACTGGCCTACATGTTGATGGCCCCCATGGCCGTGGCAACCATGAGGTCTGGCAGCTTTGGGATAGTACTTCTCGTAGCCGTATGCTTTATAATCATCTATATCAAGAAATTCAGATAAAAAGCCACAAAACAAAACTTATGGGTTTCAAAAAGACCCACTTAGAGTACAGCTCTTTTTGAAATTTGCTGCCTGTGGTTATTGTCCGGGCTGTATAATCTCTTTTCCCAACAGCGTAATGAGGGCATTCGATAAATAGCTTGCCCGGAGATTTTTAATATCATAAAATACACGGATGACAAGTCGGTAGATCACAGAACCGCCATCTAAAAAACGAATATACTTACGGAAGCCAAGAGGAAGAAAAATAAAATGACTCCCACACAATTGACACAAGAAACACTCGACAGGCTTCTGGCCGAGTTGGAGGACTTGACTACAAGAGGCCGTATCGAAATTGCCAAGCAGATTGAGGCAGCCAGGGCTCTCGGTGACTTATCAGAAAATGGGGACTACCACGCAGCCAAAGATGCCCAAGGAAAGATGGAGGCCCGTATCAGGCAATTACAAGCCATGCTGGACGGGGCCGAAGTTGTCGAAAAGGCTACCAAAAAGCCTTCTCTTGTTGCCATCGGCACGGTGGTTAAAATCCGCTACGAAGACGATGACGAGACGGAAAGCTATTTTGTCGGCTCCATAGAGGAACGGAGGGAAGGGCTGACCGTTCTGTCGCCGAACTCTCCACTCGGGCAAGTTCTTTTGAACAAATCAGTGGGCGAAAGCGTATCCTACCTGGCTCCAAACGGCGAGATAAAAGTAACAGTCTTAGATATCGAATAAGGCAGCAGGAGGCTTTTCGGGCATGCTTTCGACATGGATTTACACCCGGGAAAGTAATCAGCGACCGACTCGGTGATTTGCATACCGTAGCCCGAGCAGGCAGATAACCGTATATAATGGCTTTACGGCAAAATCTGCGGTAGGAAATATTCTGCTATTTTAGATACAATCGAACAAATTCTATAGCGAGGCGGTAATGGGAAAGACTCTTTCGGAAAAAATTTGGGACTCACACGTAATCGTCCCCGCCGAAGAACCGGGCGGCAACGAATTACTCTTCATCGACATGCACCTGATTCATGAAGTCACCTCGCCGCAAGCTTTTTCCGGCTTGCGTGCCAATTCCAGAAAAGTTCACAGACCGGACCTGACGATAGCCACGGCTGATCACAACGTTCCGACCACCGACACCGACAAACCGGTCAAGGATCCGATCTCCAGACAACAACTGGAAACGTTGGCCGCCAACTGTAAAGAATTTGGCATCCGCTATTTTCCGATGCGCGATGTCAACCAGGGTATAGTCCACGTTATAGGCCCGGAACAGGGACTTACACAACCGGGAATGGTTATTGTCTGCGGAGATAGTCACACTTCCACACACGGCGCCTTGGGAGCTCTGGCTTTTGGGATAGGCACCTCGGAAGTTGAGCACGTATTGGCCACACAGACCCTGCCACAAAAGCGTCCTAAGACCATGGCCGTAGAAGTAAACGGAACTCTGCCCGACGCCATCACGGCAAAGGACGTCGTACTGGCTATAGTCGGACATTTGGGTACTGGCGGAGGCATAGGTCACGTCATCGAATACCGCGGTGATGCGATCTCGTCTTTGTCCATGGAAGGCAGACTGACCGTGTGTAATATGTCCATAGAAGCAGGGGCAAGAGCCGGCATGATCGCTCCGGACGACACCACTTTTTCCTATCTGGAAGGCCGACCCCATGTCGCCAAAGGAGCCTTATTTGACGAAGCAGTGGCCTACTGGCGTCAATTGCGCACCGACGAGGACGCCCGATTTGACAAGACCATAACCATAGATGCGGCTTTGATTAAGCCCGGCGTTACCTGGGGAACAAACCCCGGACAGGTGACCACGGTGGATGGTTACGTTCCGTCACCGGACGATATGGAAAGTGTCCAAGATAAAGAAGCCGCTTTGCGGGCGCTTGAGTATATGGATCTCAAGCCGGGCATGGCCATCAAAGACATCAAAGTCGACACCGTCTTTATAGGCTCCTGCACCAACGGCCGGATAGAGGATCTTCGTCTGGCCGCTAACATCCTGGAAGGCAAACACGTCGCCAAAGGCATGAGGGCTTTGGTGGTCCCGGGCTCCATGAGAGTAAAAGCTCAGGCGGAAAAAGAAGGTCTCGACAAGATATTTGCCTCGGCCGGAGCTGAATGGCGGGAAGCCGGTTGCTCGATGTGTCTCGGGATGAATCCCGACATTTTGTCACCGGGAGAGCGTTGCGCCTCCACCTCAAACCGCAATTTCGAAGGGCGTCAGGGAAGGGGTGGAAGAACCCACTTGGTATCGCCCGCCGTTGCCGCCGCTACGGCAATAGCCGGCCATTTTGAAGACCCGACCAATATCTAAACTAAAATACCCTGGCCACATTGGTATGGGCCAGGGTATTTTAGTTGCTTTGAATCAAAACTTGGCTATCAGATAGCCGCGCTTGGCAACCATTTAGGTCTTGTCTTCTCAAATTCTTCTATCGTATCCCTATATTTGAGAGTAGAGCCTATGTCATCCAAGCCGAGCAGAAGTCTTCGTTGCGCCGCGTCGTCAAGTGCAAAAGGCGCTTCGTAACCGAGACTCGGGATTTCCACCAAACGGCGCCCGATGTCTATGGTGATCTCCGTTTTCGGATCGGCCAGTATGGTTTGGAACAAAAACGCCGACACTTCTTCTGAGACCTCTACCGGGACAAGACCGGATCTGGTCGAGTTGTTCTTCAAAATATCGGCTATCTTGGAGCTGATCACGGCTTTGAACCCGTAATCGACCAATGCCCACACGGCATGCTCTCTGGACGATCCGGTTCCGAAATTCCTACCGGCCAGAAGAATGTCGGCTCCTTGAAATTCAGCTTTGTTCAATATAAAATTGGGGTCATCGCGCCATTCGGAGAACAAGCCGACTCCAAAACCGGTTCTCTCTATCCTTTTCAGCCACTCACTTGGTATGATCTGATCAGTGTCGACGTCGGACCTTTCAAGCGGTACGGCTCTTCCGGTTACAAAAGCTACAGGCTCCATATTTTTACCTATCCTTCTCTTAGTGATCATAAAAAAAATTAAACAATTGTTTATCGTCTATTTGTCATCACGCAGACGGTTTACTGCCGATACGACGGCTTGTAACCCGGCAGCCAAAATACTTTTATCCCTGCCGACTCCCCATCTGACCATACCGTCTCCTTGCTTTACTTCGAGATAAGCAACGGCTTGCGAACCGGCTCCCGAAGTAATGGCATGTTCACTGTAGTCTACCACATCGAGATCCATATCCAAAACCTCGTTAAGCCCTTCCACGAAAGCTGCTATCGGGCCGCTCCCCGATCCCATTACGGTATTGGCCTTACCATCTAGCAAAACCTGAGCGGTGACAAAATCCGTCTGGTCTTTGGAAGAGGTTTCATAGGATACAAGAGACATATAACCGGAATTGGAGAGGTATCTCTCCTGGAAAACTTCCCACATCTGTTCGGGGGTAATTTCGGTGCCGGTGTCTTCGGTAACGGTCTGAATTGTGGAGGAAAATTCGATCTGCAACCTACGGGGGAGACGAAAACCATGTTCGGCTTCCATAATATAGGCGACCCCGCCTTTACCGGATTGCGAATTGACCCTGATTACCGCCTCATAACTCCTACCTACATGATGCGGATCAATCGGCAAGTAAGGAACTTCCCAGTAGTCATAACAACTGGAAATGGCCGCCATACCCTTTTTGATGGCATCTTGGTGAGAACCGGAAAAAGCCGTATAGACAAGGTCCCCTACGTAAGGATGTCTGGGGTGCACCGGCAAACGGTTGCAGTGTTCCGCCACCCTCCTCAGAGCGTCTATGTCACACAGATCAAGTTTCGGATCTACACCTTGAGAAAAAAGATTTAGTGCCAGTGTCACAAGATCTACATTACCCGTACGCTCTCCGTTGCCGAATAGACAGCCCTCAACCCGATCGGCTCCTGCCATCACACCAAACTCGGCGGCAGCCACGGCCGTTCCCCTGTCATTATGGGGGTGAAGACTGAGAATAACTTTCTCTCTCTCGGGTATATTGTTGTGAAAATACTCTATCAAATCGGCATAAATATTTGGTGTAGACATTTCAACCGTAGCCGGTAAATTGAATATTACTTTTTCATGATCTCTAAGATCAAGTGCTTCCATTACTTCTTGACAAATTTGCAGTGAAAAATCAATTTCTGTTCCCGTAAATGACTCGGGACTATATTCGTAACTTATTTTTGTATCACCCAGAGTTGTTTCTAGGTCACGACAAATCTTGGCCGCATCTGTCGCTATTTTCACAATGCCACTTTTATCCAATTTAAACACAACTCTTCTCTGCAATTCAGATGTAGAATTATAAAAGTGGACTATGGCGGACTTAGCCCCTTCTAAGCATTTATATGTCTTCTCAATCAGTTCTTTGCGACATTGCACCAAAACCTGTATATTTACATCATCAGGCACCAGATTCCGTTCGATCAACAGCCTGATGAAGTCATAGTCCGGTTTGGAGGCAGCGGGAAAGCCGACTTCAATTTCTTTAAACCCGGCCTCGAGAAGAGCTTTGAACATCCGTAACTTTCGCTCCGGATCCATCGGGTCGATGAGCGCTTGGTTACCGTCACGCAGGTCAACGGCACACCACAAAGGAGCTTTATCAATGACTTTATCGGGCCAGGTCCTGTTTTTCAGCCCTACGGGGGGATACGGACGGTACTTGTCAAAGGGCATTTGCTTGATTTCTTTATTTGCCTGCGTCATTGTTCCTCGCTTTTCTTCCATCTTATAACATACTGCTCCATGGCAACACCGGCGGACTTTGAAAATATGCTATGCCCGGAGATCTTAATCTCTTGCCTGGACTTCAATCTATAATTACTGTTTATACTAAAGTATCTGTTGTCATTTATTTTTCTATCTCACTTCGTGCAATCAATTAGAGATCAACCCGATATATATCGCTCTTTACAATTGAAAAAACCTCCCGGCGAAAGCACAGGAGGTCGCGGCAGGATCCTATTGCCGCTATAAAAGTAGTAGGATTTCGATCAAGTTTATGCCCATTACTCTATTATTATAACCACTTGAGTATATGTCAAGACACCATTTCCATGAATTAAATTATTGTGTGAGCTGTAACCCTAAAGTAGTGATGATGCGGTGGCATCCAGAATATCTTTTTCTGAGACCAGGGCTTCTTTCTGTTCCAGGATGTCCATTATCTGCTCCAAAATCAAAACACCGCCTAAAATGACATCCGCTCTGGCCTCTTCTATATATAACTTTGTTACTCTCTCTTCCAACGAAAGAGTCGGAAGCAACTTGGCCATTTCCTCGACAAATTCTTTCTTCAAAACATGATGGTGCGTTTTTTGCTCATCGTGCGTTTTTATCTTGAGATCTGCCCTGGCTAGAGCGGAGACGGTTCCGGCAACGGCTACCAAAGACCGAGCTTTTGAAAAAAGCGGGAACTCCCTGATCGTTTCTTCCAACAATTGCCGGATATGGGATCGGGCAGCTTTGACCGCTGTCAAAACTTCTATAGAGTCTTTTCTCTTCTCCTGATCTGTCATCTGCAAAAAGCGTTCCGTGATGCGGACGCATCCTATGTTCAAAGAGGTCAGCGAAGTTACTTTACCCATATTGCCGGTCACCATTTCCGTGGAACCACCACCGATGTCCACCATAAGATAAGGTTCTCCAACCCCGTCAAGGTCTGCCGTAGCGCCTTTATAGGCCAGATTCCCTTCTTCGATACCGCTGAGGATTTCCGCTTGTGAATCTAAAATATCAGATACCCTCTCCAGAAAATCCCGTGCATTTACAGCATCCCTGACGGCGGAAGTGGCGATCGCCCTGACCCTAACGACACCGAAATTATCCATCAACGATCTGTAATCGACCAGCGAAGCAAGGGTGCGCTCAACTGCTTCCTCGCTCAGAGATCCGGAGCGGTCCACACCTTGGCCGAGGCGGGTAATCTGCATCTTTCGTAGAAGAGGCGTCCCATCCGGCGCCAGGATCAAAAGCCTGGTTGAATTCGATCCGCAATCTATGCCAGCTACTGGACCGTCGATTTCACCGGACAGTAACTTCGCACAATATCGTCCCACTCTGTCTCCTTGTCCCGCCAAGTATGAAGCTAAATGAGCATGCAGACACTTTACTCCGCGTCTAGTCCCTCCCACTCCCCCTTCGGGAAGTGGACCTACATAGTCCGATGGTATCAGCTTGTTTCGCTCTTCAAAATATTTGAGGTGATCCTCGGCAATTTCTTCTGCGGAAAAAGATTCGTTGATCAGCTTGATCTGACCGGCCGATTCCAGACGGGAGACAGCTTCCCTCTCTTTTTTCCCAACGAGCCAAAAAAGGGTTGGCATTGGAGTCCCATCTTTTAAAAACGGGGCATTTTTGATGACAACGGGCAGGCCAGTCCGGTCACGCGTTACCACTTCAAAGTCTCCGTCTATGCTTCGGCCCAGTAAAGCCGCTACCTGCTCTCTGTCTTGTTCGGTCGGGGTAAACATTGTCCCTATGGATTTTATATCAGATCAGCTTATATAAACTGACTTATATGTTTTTATATACTTTTTTATGGAAATCATACTTAGTGTCAGATATTTTTTACATTTTATGTATAGTTAATATACTCTATTTATATACTTTTATTTTACCTCAACTAATAAAAATATAGTTATCTTTGACCTGACATAAAACGCTGCTTTTATCAGCTCAAGATAGATAGGGAGAAATTTATCTCTGATTTGTCCTTGCCGCCATCTCAACACTTTGACCCGGCACTTTGACACATAGATCTGTGAGATGATCTCCCGGGTAGTAGATAGCGTAACAGATTACAGCTTGAATATATTCGATTATCTACGCTACGTAAGGGAGCTGTAGAAACCGACTCGAACCGGTGACCTTGGATTTTGCTTGATTTAGATAAACATCGTCTAATAATGTAATGATATGGTCAGATTACATAGTAATATATCTTTCTGTGAATAGGCAGATAGCCATCTTGGCTGGTCTATTATTGACTGTCTTGGCAGTGGGGAAACAGGCCACGGGAGTCTCTAATAATTACGAATTGACAAATACCCGGCTTGTTGGTGCGATCAACCCGTCTATATCCGGCAATACCGGTCAGTCAATGGCCGAGTTGCGGAGTAGGGCCGCCCAAATTTCATCCGCAATCGCCGCCGACAATACCCAGGCTAACTTGGAAGGTTTGCGCTATCTGGCTGACATGAGTGCTGTTCAGACAGACAAGCAGCGACTTTCGGCAGCGTCAAAACAAATAGAGTCTCTTTCTAAGAAATTGCAAGTCATGAAAAAAGAACTCTATAGAGTCGCTCTCTCCACCTACACCGACGCCGGGAACACTAACTCTTTCATGCTCCTTTTCTCCTCCAATCTCACTCAGGAAGGTACGGGAAGCGTATATCTGAAAGTGGCAGCCGATAGATTAAACGGAGAAGAGCATATTTATAGCGGACAGCAACGTCAGATGAAAATCGTCGAGGCAGAAAGAGAGCTTAACTTGAAACTGGCGGCGGCCAATCTGGCCAAAGTCGACATAGCCAGACATCAGGTAATTACCGAATTGGCCGATGAGAAGACCTTATTGAGCGGTGTCAACGGACAGCTCACGCATTTGGTAGCGGTAGAGACAGCCGCCAGAGAACGGGCTCAAGCCGCAGAACTCCAACTTCAGGAAAAACTGTTACAAGAGCAACTGGCAGCCAAAGCACGGCAGGCAAAAAAGCGTTCCGAAAGCAAACACAACGGAGTTACCATAGCGACTGCCACATCTTCCGGATCAGGTAACAAAAGTAGCGGGCCTACGACAACTGCACCGACTACGACGGCGCCGGCTTCAAAGGGGCCGGCCATGAGCCCCACTTTGGCCCAGGATTTTGCCGGGATCAGGAATTGTGAATCGGGGGATGTCTATACCTTAAATACAGGCAACGGCTACTACGGTGCCTATCAATTCAGCGCTTCCACCTGGGCGGGACTTGGTGAAGGCGGATTGCCAAACGAGGCCGCACCACCCGTTCAAGATGCGGCCGCCTATAAACTATACCAGCAGAGTGGGTGGGAATCCTGGCCGGCTTGCTCGGCTAGCTTGGGCTTGCCGTAAGGAAAAGACAATAGCTGTCTATGTTGCTGGACCGTTGACTCAGCCCAAGAGCTTTCTGAGAGCTTCAGCGCTTTCGGCATTTTTAGAAGATACGGCTTCCAGAGCAGATTTTAGACGCTCGATCCATTCGGGAAGGGATACGTCTTGCTTGCTGATAGTGACACCCCTTACTTCTTTTACCACATAGCCGCGCGGACCGGAAGCCTCCAGAACAAGAAGCAACATCTGACCTTCTAGGTCTACAGCCACTGACTTAACCAACCCGGGCTGACCTTTTAGTTTATCTGCAAGGGATCTTGTTCTTTCAATCTTGATCATCGACGGAGGAAAAATATCGGAAATGGCTTTAAAAAGCACGTTACCGTATGTCTGTACGTCATAAGAATCAAACCTGATCGCTGCGGCCAGCATATCAAGTCCGGTCGGCTCCGCTCCGGAAACAGGATCCAAGTCACCTTCCATTCTAGAACACTCCCAATTATCATAGGTTTCAGCCCGCAGACACAACGCTGCGGTTTCGATTCAAGTCTAGCATCGCATGACATTGCCGGCTACAGATTGTTACGAAGTGCTCAACCGAGGCAGATCTTAGAAAGACCAGCTCCAAAATTCCAGTTCCCCGAGCATCCTGTGAACTATACCACCACTAGGGTGCCCGGTAGCCTTACCCACAGGCAATAGCGGTGATCCGGTCAGAGCCGCCGCATCTCCTTCCTCAAGAGAGGACTTTGAGATATTCGGCCTTACCACGGCCGTACCGCCGCTTCCCGATGACCCAGAAGCTATTTCATATTCTGTCTGACCAGCGGATACAAGTCCGTATTGAACTCTGGCAATACGTTCCACAAAGGACATTTGCTCGAGTGACTTGATCTCGGAACGCAGTGCTACGTTTTGTGAATGTATATAGTCAGACTCTCTCTGTGCTGCACTTATCCTGGAGTTTTCCTGAGAAAGTTGCGATAAGTGAATTTGACTCAGCAAGAGAAAGGCGGATATAACTACCGCCGCCAGCAAGGTAAACCTAGCTAAATAAAGTCTGGACAGTTTTTTACACCTCTAATCAGCCGGTAATGTCTCTATATTTCAAAACGCCTTTTTACCTAGAAATTCTGCCGCATCGCCCAATTCCTTTTCTATTCTCAGCAATTGGTTATATTTGGCCACCCTATCAGAGCGGGCGGGAGCGCCTGTTTTGATCTGCCCGCAGTTGACAGCAACGGCCAAATCACTGATGGTCGTGTCTTCCGTCTCACCGGACCTATGAGAAATAACGGCTTTATAGTCAGAAGAGATCGCCAGGGAAGTGGCTGCCAGAGTCTCTGTCAGGGTTCCTATCTGGTTCAATTTGACCAAAAGAGCATTGCATATGCCCATATCTATACCTTTTTGGAGCCTATCAACGTTGGTCACAAAAACATCGTCTCCGACAAGCTGTATCCTGTTACCCAAAGTCTTGGTATGCTCCTGCCAACCGGCAAAGTCATTTTCGGCCATGCCATCCTCGATGGAAATTATGGGATACTTATCAACCAGTTCGGTCCAGTAAGCAGCCAGTTGAGATGCGGTAAGACTGCGCTTCTCCCCTTTTAGCTCATACAGACCGTCCACATATATTTCACTGACGGCCGGATCCATCGCTATGGCTATATCTTCACCGGGCTCTTTGCCGGCTGCCTCGATGGCCTCTACTAAAATGGCTATGGCTTCTTCATTGGAGTCCAGATTAGGAGCAAATCCTCCTTCGTCACCAACGGTGGTGATCAGACCCTTTCCTTTCAGAACGGTCTTTAGTGTGTGATAAACCTCGGCTCCCCATTGGAGTGCTTCGGCAAAAGATGAGGCTCCGTAAGGCACGACCATGAATTCCTGAAAATCGATGTTGTTGTCGGCGTGTACACCTCCGTTTAAGACATTCATGAGAGGAACCGGCAGGACGTGAGCATTGACACCGCCTATATAGCGGTAAAGGCTCAGTCCGAGTTCATCAGATGCCGCCCTAGCGACAGCCACGCTCGCTCCCAAAATAGCGTTTGCCCCAAGTCGCTGTTTATTTGGCGTTCCGTCCAAATCAATGAGAGCAAGGTCTATTTCTCTCTGATCCAAGGCATCCATACCCTCTATGTGGGCGGCGATTTCACCTTCCACGTTCGCTACCGCTTTCAGAACGCCTTTGCCTCCATAGCGGCTTCCACCGTCTCGAAGCTCGACGGCTTCATACTCCCCCGTCGATGCCCCGGAAGGAACAATCGCTTTACCAAACGCCCCCGAATCAAGTTCACAAACTACTTCGACAGTGGGGTTACCTCTTGAATCTAAAACTTCTTTTGCCGTAATCGACTCTATTGTGCTCATTTACGCTCCTCAACACTTATAATCAATAAAAATATATAACAAAACTTATATGCAAAGCTACGGTTTAGCCCAAATAAAGCAATAACGCCAAAACAATAGAAAACGTCTATTGTCAGCTTACCCTACTAGCTATAAAATTACCACTACTATACAGTATGGTAGGCAGATATATAACATAGATATTTATCTGTCTATTTAGCATCGCCTTTTATTTCTCTTGTTTTAACATATGCTTCCAAATCTAATGCCGCTTGACGTGTAATATTTTCCGGGTCAAGACCAAGTGATACCATATAGCGCGATAGATTTAGGAGCAACAGACCCGCTTGACTAATTTCTCCGCTGGTAAGCCCTGAAAACGACTTTGCTAGCTCTTTCATATTTGCCTCATCAGGTGCAAAACCGAGATCGATGCTTCGTAATTTCCTTTCCAGCTTTGTCACATACAGCAAAGCCGGAAGGTTAGGAGGGATACCGTCAAATATGCTATCTCGCTGTTTCTCTTTCTTTTTAATTTGCTCCCAATTGCCTTCAACCTGAGACGGCGTATTCGGGTTTTGAAAGAACAACCCTTGGTCAGAGGTCTGGCTTTCCCACAAAACATCATCTAACAAATTGCTTAGGAAAGGTGTTAGTGCAACTTTATCAGACGGAAAGACATGGGGGTGTCTTCTAATTAACTTTTTACATACGGTAGATATAATATCTTTTATGTCAAATAGCTCTTTTTCATCGGCAATGACGGCATGGAAAAATATCTGAACCAACAGATCACCGAGTTCTTCTCTTAGATGCTCAACACGTTCGTATTGGCCATCAGATACCGCAATTGCTGAGATTGGCCCTCCCGAGCCCAGACCCTCGCCTACCTCCGCAGAGGCTTGTTGTAAATCGTTATTTATGTCGCTTACCTCATGAGATAAATCATTTATAGCGTCTAAAACCTCATAGGTTTCTTCCAGGAGATGTCGCCCCAGAGAACTGTGAGTCTGCTTTTTATCCCAAGGACATTCTTCCCGTAATATTTTTGTCAAAGTCAGCAACTCATTAACGTGATCTCCTAAAGTACCGTCCGGAAATGGCAGGTAGACGCAGCTCAGGTGGTCTACCGCAACGGACTTGTCCAGATCTTTGACCGCTACATATTCTATCAACTCATCATCATGGCCTAGGTGGTGTAAAATCACTGCTTCGGCATCAGCCAGATTATGTCCCTCTGTCTCATATTCCAAAATAGCAAGTTTGATGTCGGACATAATATCTAAATTCCAACACTGCCCTATCAAAGCGGGAGTTTTCAGCTGCAGATTAGATTTTTGAAACACAGAAGAGTCGAGCAAAGACAAGCCTGTCATGATGGGATCTATTCCCAATCTTTCATAAGCCAGATCCAAGAATGACATACTGTGAACGATTGTCGTTCTAACCGCCTGAGCCTGTCTGATTATCTCGACGCTGCGCTCCATGATAAGAGGAGATCCAGGCACACAGTATATTACCCGCCCATGCGACAGAGCTGCGTCTATAACGGTATCTGCTATCTTGGTGTAGACTTCATCAAAGCTTTTTGACTCCAAATATAAAAAATCGAGTGACTCTGCTCCAGATTCCATCCATTCCAAAGAAGCCAAATGGTGCTCAGTACGGACAAACTTTTTTATGGGCTGATTTAAATATCCAGAGGCTTGTCTGCTCATTAGATCGGGGCCGGCCGGACCCAGCCCTATCACGATTACTTCAGGTAAGTTATCTTCCATCTTTGATTGACCATTCCGCCGTCAGTGAGACTAGTATTGTGACTCTTAGCCAAATTTATGCCCGGCTCTTTAGATATAAACGATAGCCGATGAGGCTTCGCCATAACCATACAGAGTCTAAGGAAGTATGCTGGTTTGATTTGGGATGAGAGATTGCGCAGGGCCTGACGGCGGGATAACGGCTGTGGTGCTTCCGCTCTTACCCCAAATGCCAGTACCGGGTGGGAGATCCACCTCGGCTCTCTTTAGATACGAAGAAAGTACCGCTTGAGCTTTTTGTGAGTCATCCTGTACCACCTGCGAAGCCACTTCAAGTTCACTTGGCAATTGCCGAGAAGTGATCTCAATTAAAAAGTACTCTCCTCGATATGCTATGTCGGGACTCAATTGCCCTATTTTGAGGTTTTTGAGAGGCTGGTACAGAGCAGCCGGCAAAGTCGCTATCGGGAAACAACCCAAAGCTCCTCCGTTAGAACCGGTAGGACTGGCTGAATAAGTGGCTGCAGCGGAGGCAAAGGGATCACCTTGCTGAATCTTTTTTCTGACTATTTCAGCGCTTTTCTTGGTCGGGGCGACTATAGCTGACACGCATGACATATCAGTCAGAGCACGATGCTGTGCGGCATATTGCGTAAAACCCCTTGCAGTTAGGGGTATACCTGAGATTTTTAGAGCTATGGCAGCTTCGGCTTGATAGATATTCATCAAAGCACCGTGAAAAGTCGGACCAAATCCGGCCAATACGGCGGCACCTGGGGTGCTACAGGATTGGCTGGTTGAGCTAAAGGAACTAGATAGTATACTTGAGGCAACCTCAGATGTAAGAAGAGACTCTTGTAGGTGCATTTTCTTCACCAATTGGCTGAAAGCCCTATCCTCGATCAAAATGGTTAAGATGCCGGCCGTGAAAGAAGCGCTGTAGGTCCCCGGCCCACCGGCTCCTTCTATGGGCTTATTGCCTGTCAAACAGTCATAACTTTTATTGGCCATAACATCTTGCAAAGCTGCAGAGAGAGTAGACGTGGAAATAGGCGCCCCATTGACCTTAGCCGCATAGGGTGTCAGATCGACATTGCAGGCACTTATAAACAGCCCGGCCAACATAAAAATAATTACAGTAAAACTAACTCGTCGCACGGTTCTCATTCTATGTCAGTAGTTAATATAAAATTGGTCAGTTTGAAATAAGTAAGTATTATTAATCTTTTTTTAGGGACAAACCTTAATCATTTTTATTACAGAAGCTCTTACCTCGTCAATATGAAAACAGCAGTTCAAAAGCACTGTGGGAGTCTTGTAGACAGCATGACTCTTATTAGGCGATAGTAACTTAGAACCCATTGCGAAAAACTAGATTTACCTCTACTTCTTTTTAGCTTTTGTTTCCATAGCGGTTACATGAAGACGAAAAGATCTTGTAATGGGTCTCTGGTTTTGTAGGGTAACGGTAAGTTGTGAGAGAATGCTCGGATAGATAGATGTTTTCTTGATAGTTACTTTGTTTCCTGTTCTGATGTGAGCAAAGACATATTTAGGTGCCAGTAGTCTTTGTCCGATCTTGTTCAAGTGAACAGTGATTGTGCCTTCTGTGGCTGTTTTGATGTTGAAGCTACCTTTTCCGATTACCGTTTCTATTGGAACTCTTAGTTTCTTCGTAATCTGCTTTTTATTTGTTTT